>JAFGPK010000026.1 GCA_016936235.1 Candidatus Fermentibacteraceae bacterium
CCATGGCGGGGTCTCGCCTTCGGGCGTGCCCCTTCCTGTTTTGACCATGGCGGGGTCTCGCCTTCGGGCGTGCCCCTCTTGTTTTGACCATAGCGGGGTCTCGCCTTCGGGCGTGCCCTTTTGTTATGCCCCCCCGGCGTGAAGTATATTCCGTTGATCAAACCGGTATACCCTTCTCACCATGAGGCTTTTTGAAAGAGGTGCGCTTATGGCCGTGAACTTCAGGGGGCGCAGTCTGCTCACGCTTCTCGACCTTTCAAGGGACGATGTCCGATACCTTCTGGACGTCTCGCATCTGCTGAAGGCGGAGCGGACTGCATTCCAGGTACAGCAGCGTTTCCAGGGCAAGACCCTGGCAATGCTCTTCGAGAAGAGATCCACCCGCACCAGGTGCGCTTTCGAGACCGCCTTCGGCGAGGAGGGGGGCCATCCGGTGTTCCTCTCCAGCTCCGATATCCAGCTGGGAGCCAAGGAGAGCGTAGAGGACACGGCGAGGGTTCTGGGAAGGATGTTCGACGCCATCATGTTCAGGGGGTTCAAGCAGGAGACCGTGGAGATACTTGACGAGTACTCCGGCGTCCCCGTCTACAACGGGCTCACGGACATGTTCCACCCCACCCAGGTGCTGGCGGACCTCATGACCATGGAGGAGCAGTTCGGCCAGCTTGCGGGTCTCAACTTCGTGTACACGGGCGACGGCAGGAACAACATGGCCAACAGCCTAATGGTCGGCTGCGCCATGATGGGCGTGAACTGCACGATACTTGCACCGGACTCGCTGTATCCCGAATCGGAGCTTGTTGATACGGTCAGGGAGATTGCTTATGATTCAGGCTCGACCCTCAACATCACCTCCGACCTCAACGTGGCTGTACCCGGTGCCGACGTGATATACACAGATGTCTGGGTGTCCATGGGCGAGGAGGATAAATCCAGGGAGCGGGTCGAGCTTCTCCCCCCCTACAGGGTGAACGGCGAGATGATGGAAATGACCGGCGATCCCGGCACTGTTTTCATGCACTGTCTGCCTGCGGTGAAGGGCAACGAAGTGACCATGGACGTGATAGAGGGGCCCGCTTCGGTTGTATGGGACGAGGCGGAGAACAGGAAGCACACCATAAAGGCCCTGATGGCGGCCAGCCTGCTGTAATCGGTCGCTGGACGGGCGGTTCGAGAATTACTACCGTGAAGGGATTCAGATGACATTCTTCCTGGTCCTGGTCCTCGGCACCACATTGTCCGCTCAGATGGGGGGGGAGACGGGCATACCGTCGATGCCCCTCATGGGAGAGGTCGACGGCAACCTTTACATCGTGGGACCCGGTGACATGATGTGGTTCTCTTTCCCCGGGAGCCTGCCGGGTGATACGGCGGGCGGATCGGGGCCGAGAACCCTCGAGGTCACGCCGGACGGCTACGCTGTGCTTCCCTCCGTAGGCGCGTGGAAAGTGTCCGGACTCACGCTGAACGAAGCCGCTTCAGTCATCGAGAGGGGCTTCTCGTCCAGATTCCCGGGCATGTCGGGACTGGCGGGACTGGCCAGGATGAGGGTATTCCTCGTGCCGGTGACCGGCCACGTGAATTACCCCGGGGTCGTTCAGGTCACGGGAGCCGACGGACTGCTGTCGATCCTTGACAAGGCGGGAGGGCTGGCCTCCACGGGAAGCATGACGGGCATACTGATAATCGGCCCGGACGGGGATACGTCCGTTGTGAACGTTACGGATTTCCTGCTTCTTGGGGAAATGTCGTGCAATCCCTCCCTTTCCCTGGGAGACAGGGTACATGTGCCGGAAGCCGAGGATTTCGTGTGGATGGAAGGGGCGCTGCATTTCACCCAGCCCCTTTCGGTGGGGTTCAGCGGAGCCGCTGAGGAGATGGTGTGGAGCGGCAGCAGGAGGGGAATGACCGAGTACGTTCCTGGCGAGACCGCTTCCGGCCTCATCTCCAGGATGGGCGGCACCGCACCGTGGGCACTGAGGGACAGCTGCTACATTGTCCGCGTAACTGACTCGGGCAATAACGTCAGGATACCCTCGCCCCTTGATACCGGCGGCTCTGAAACAGTGCTGCTCCCCGGGGATCTGGTTGTCTGCCCGGGAACCCCGCCGGTGGTCACCGTAAGCGGCGAGGTCTATTCCCCCGGCATATACCCCCACACCGCGGGGATGGGGGTTCTTTTCTACGTTGACCAGGCGGGAGGTTTCCTCAGGGCCGCCAGGAGATCGGGTACCAGGGTCCGCCTTCCCGACGGCGAAGAGGTGGACGGCGATGACATCTCCTCAGTCCCTGCCGGGTCTTCCGTGATGGTGCCGAGAAAACCATTTGTCGGCTGGGAGGACCCGCTTCTGATAATCACCAGCGTGGCCTCCGTCATAATAGCCTGGAAGAGCCTGGACTGAGATGAGCGCCGGAAAGCAGCCCCTGTGGTACCTGTTCCTCCTGCTGAAAAACAGGTGGTTCCTGGTAAAGGCGCTGCTGGTGGTGATGATACCCACCGTTGTCATAACATTCCTCATGACCAAGAAGTACACGGTCACTTCGCTGATAATGCCCCCGGAGGAGCAGTCCGCTTCAGGTCTCACCATCGCGGGACTGGGGCTGGCGGAGTTCGCAGGCTACTTCGGCGGAGGGATGGGCTTCTCGCTCCCCCTTATGACGACACTGTCCGATGTCTACGAGGAGATCCTGAACAGCCGCTCCCTGGAGGAGAGCGTCATTTTCGCCACCTCCTTCCTGGATTCCACGGACCTCAGGCGCATGTACGAAAGCGATCCGCAGCAGGGTCTCTACTGGGCCAGGAAGAAGTTCAGAGACGGTTACGAGGTCAGCATCTCTCCCACGGGCTTCCTCAAGATTGAGTTCACCTTCAGTGACCCCGAGTACGCCGTGGAGGTTTCCGAGGCTATCATCGCCGCGCTGGACAGCATCAACAGAGAGATTACCAGCAGCCGGCTGGAACAGGCGAGGATGTTCCTCGAGCAGAGGGCCATGATGGCGGAGAGTTCGCTTGCGGGTGCAAGCGAGGCCATCCGGGTGTTCGAGGCGCGTTACGGCCTTGTGGCTCCGGAGGAGGAACTGCTCGGCTACATTTCGAACCTGGCCCAGCTCAAGGCGGAGTACGCGATGCTGATGACCGAGATATCCGCCATGAGACAGGGGATATCAGGCGCACCCAGCGCGACCCTGCTCTATAACCAGAGAAAGGCGGCGGAGCTGCTCGGAGTGATCAAAATGCTTGAGAGCGGTGTGCCGGCACCCGGCTACGAGGATATCATGCCCTCCTTGAGCCTCGAGGAATATCCCGGGATAAGCCTGGAATACGCGGTCCTCAGAGCCGATTACGAGATGTCCCTGCAGATAACCAACGCGGTGAAGATAAGCCTTCAGGAAGCAGTGGCCGCAGAGGAGAGGCAACAGACTCATATAAGGGTGCTGGATCCTCCGAGGCATCCCGGCTGGAAGAGCAGGCCCAAGAAGATCCTCATCTGGATAGAGGTGTTCCTCATCACCTTCCTGGCACTCTTCTCCTTTCTGGTGGCAAGGGAGAACCTCAGAAGCGTCAAGAACAACAGCCCCGAACTCTGGGATCCCTGGAGAAAGCTCCTGGAGGACATAAGGAAGGATCTATCGTTCGGAAGGCGCAGATAGGTAATTCCCCTGCTGACCCTCCGCCTCCCTCATGAATGCCTCGTACATGCCGTAGCGGATGCCGGAAATGCTTCCCAGTTCAACCGCCCCCTTCACTCCGCAACCGGGTTCCGAGATGTGCAGGCAGTCCCTGAACCGGCACCGGCCAAGATATTCGTCGAACTCCGGGAAACAGAACTGGAGCTCCTCCCGGGGAACGTGTTCTATGGAGAACATCTTGAGCCCGGGCGTGTCTATCAGGAAGGTCTCGGATCCCAGCGGTATCATCCTCGCGGTCACCGTGGTGTGTCTGCCCTTGCTCGTCTTGGGATTCACGGAGCCTATCCTCACATCAAGAGCAGGGATGTACCTCTTGGCAAGGGAGGTCTTTCCAGCCCCGGAAGGTCCGGCCATCACCACGGTGCTTCCCCTGATGTGCTTCATCAGCTCGCCGGTTCCCCGGCCGGTTGAGGTGCTGGTCTGGAATACCGTATAACCGGCGCCCTCGTATACCGAGAGGATCCCGGCCAGAAGGGTCCTGTCCTCCCCGCTGAGACAGAGGTCCATCTTGTTCAGCACCACGACTGCCCTAAGCTTTCGCCAACGAGCTGCCACCAGGGCCCTGCATAGGAAACCGTGGCTGAAATCCGGCTGGTGAAGGGAGCAAATGGCAAGGACGATGTCCACATTTGAGGCTATGATCTGAGTTGACCTGCCCAGGGGAACCGTGCGTTGCAGAACGCTCTCCCTGGGCAGTATGGCTTCGACCACGGGGATATTCGCATCCTCCGCCGCCAGCGCCCTGTCCCCGGCGACGGGCTGTATCCCGCGGTATACCCTTCCGGCCACACGGGCCGACATCTCCCGCCCATGTTCGTCTATTATCGTGACCCCGCGCCTGCCCGCGGAGGATATCCTGCAGGGGAACCGGGTCGGGCTCAGAACGGGACCCTTTCGGGTTCGGGCCAGAGGAACCGTACTATGTATTCCCCGGGTCTTCCCCAGCCGAGGATTTCCCTGACCATCTTCTCGAGGTAGAGGGAGTCGCCGCGCAGCTTCTCGATCTCCGATTCAAGGGAATCTATCTCGACCTGAAGACTGTCGATGAAGACGGTCATCCTGTCGACCTCGCCCTTGAGACCCGCCAGCGCGATGAAACCGTGACGGTTGAAGACCAGTATGGTCACCACAACGACGAAAACGGAAACCAGGGTCACATAGAACGTTCTCCTGCTCCTTCCGTCCCGGTGTTCCAAACTACTCCGCGCGGGATTCCCGCAGTATTCCCAGACCCCTGTAGAACGCCTGGTCGCCCAGTTCCTCCTCGATACGGAGAAGCTGGTTGTATTTGGCCACCCTGTCGGTCCTGCTGGCCGAGCCCGTCTTGATGAGGTCGGTGTTCATCGCCACCGAAAGGTCACTGATGAAAGTATCCTCCGTCTCCCCGCTGCGATGGCTGACCATGGCCTTCCAACCGCTCCTCTGGGCCAGGCTGACCGTGTTCATTGTCTCGGTGACGGAGCCGATCTGGTTCAGCTTGATGAGGATGGAATTGGCCGCATCGTTACCGATGGCTCTTGCGAGCCGGACCTCGTTCGTTACAAGAAGATCGTCGCCTATCACCAGTATCCTGTCTCCCAGCGCATCGGTCATGAGCTTCCAGCCGTCCCAGTCATCCTCTGCCAGGCCATCCTCTACGCTGATGATGGGAAACTCTTCCACAAGAGAACCCCAGTACTCCACCATTGCTTCGGAACTGAGCCCCCGGGGATCGCTTCCGTGCATGAAGTACCTGCCGTCGCGGTAGAACTCACTGGCGGCCGGATCCAGGGCGATGAAGACCTCTTCGCCAGCCCTGTAGCCCGCATCGGCGATACTCTCCATGATCAGCTCCAGGGCGGCCCTGTTGTCCGGAAGGTCGGGGGCCAGTCCTCCCTCATCACCCACGGTGGTCGAGAGTCCCCTGGAAGAAGCGAGGCGCTTCAGCGCATGGAACACTTCCGTTCCGGCCTGCAGCGCTCTGCCGAAATTCTCGAAACCGGCGGGGACAACCATGAACTCCTGGAGATCAATGGGATTCGAGGCGTGCTTTCCGCCGTTCAGTATGTTCATGAAAGGGACCGGCAGGTTCCGGGCCGCGGGACCACCCAGGTACCTGTAGAGGGGAAGACCGAGATGTCCCGCCGCAGCTCTGGATACGGCCATGGATACCGCGAGTACGGCGTTGGCGCCCAGGCGCGATTTATTGGGGGTTCCGTCAAGGCCGATCATGGTCGTGTCGATAGTCCACTGCTCCAGTGCCGAGATCCCGCATATCTCCGGCGCTATTACCGTTTCGATGTTCCTGATCGCCTTCAGGACTCCCTTGCCGCCATAGGCTTCCTCTCCGTCTCGCAGTTCAACGGCCTCATGCTCCCCGGTGGAAGCTCCGCTTGGCACGGCCGCCCTTCCCCAGCCGCCGTTAAGCAGGAGCACCTCAGCCTCCACGGTGGGGTTACCTCTGGAATCAAGTATCTGCCTGGCTATTACATTGATGATCTCTGGCATTGTTTTCCTTTCGTATTCCTGTTCTGACAGCTGGGAATATACAGCCGAGAGGCTGGACCACCCACGCCGCGGGTTCTAAAGATGTGCTATATCTGGTTGAATGAAAGCTGGTTCGATGCCTTTGAAAGGTATTCATTGATCATGTCGTCAGGGGACATCGATTCAAGGACCGACAGGAATATCCTGCCGATCTCAGGATCGAACTGGCTTCCAATGTTCTCGTTTATCTCCCTGATGGCGTAATCCAGTCCAGGAGCCTTCCTGTATATCCTGTCCGACGTCATGGCGTCGAACCCGTCGGCAACCGACAGCATCCTGGCATGCAGGGGAATGGAGTCGTTGGAGAGACCCGCCGGGTATCCGCTGCCGTCGTACTTTTCATGATGGTACCTCACGGCATCGATGAAGCTTCCGAAAGCGGTCACCGGCCTGAGTATGTTGTACCCCACCTCGGGGTGAGTTTTGATTATGTAGAATTCCTCCTCGCTCAGCGGACCCGCCTTGTTGAGGATGTTTTCGGGTATGCCGATCTTGCCGATGTCGTGCAGGAGGGCGGCGCTGTTCAGCAGTGATATGTCCCTGGAGGGGAGCCGCATGTGGGCAGCGATGCTGGTGACATAGGCGGCGACGTTCCGGGAATGGTTGTGGGTGTAGGGATCCTTGGCATCCACAGCCCCAGCGAGAGCGGCGATGGTCTGGATGTAGTTCCTCTCGTTGGTCTCGAAAAGGAAGGCGTTGCTCAAAGCGGCCGCCGCATGCCTGAGCAGGATGGGAATATGGGATGACGTCCCTATGCGGCACATTGTCCCGCTCCAGTCGCTCAGCACTATCATGCCTCTGAGAGAACCGATATCTCCGAGGTCGAGAAGCTCGACCAGCGGCGTGGTATCGTAGTCGGAATCCGCCAGGCTGGCGAAGGAATCCCTTGTGTTACCGTTCAGGAAGAGTTCTACGTCCTGGATGTCCAGCTTCTTCTGCAGGATGGTCCTGAAATCCCCCTGGAGGACTTCCTCAGGCATATCCGACCTCACGAGCATGTAACTCAGGGGCATCATGTCCTTGCCGCTGAGAAAAACGCCGAACAGGTCGAAGCTCAGGACCGAACGGAGTCCCCGGCTTATGGTGGCAAGGACCCGCCTTGTATTCAGGGATGACGAGAATTCACCCGCCAGGAGGTTGGTCCTTTCGAGATTGTCCGCCTGGATCCTCAGGTTGGAGGCCATTCTGTAGTTCATCAGCTGGTTGCCGGCCTGGGCCGCGAAGAGTCCCATCAGCTTCAGGTCTCTTGAGGTGAACTCCACTGGAATGGTGGATCTTGCCACGATGCAGGCTCCAAGGTTCCCGTCTGAACTGGGGACGGGCACGGCCATGAGGGAGGTCACCGGAGAGCTCTCCGGAACGCAATCGCATTCCTCGCCGTTGTCAAGGACCCCTCCGTCTATCTCAAGAGCTGACATTACCGTTCCGGTCCACTCCTTCTCGGAAAGAAGCTGCTCGTTCCCCGATCCCGCCATGCGGGAAAGAGTCAGGACTCCGGGTTCCCCGCCGAGATATACACGCGCAACATCACCTCGGAATGTTTTGCGCAGGGTTGTGGCCAGACCGTCAAGGTATGCCTTTATGGACTGCTCCGAGATGTTCACATTGACGGTCAGGTCGTATAGGTCCTTGAGTTCAGGGGACGGGAGGACTGAAAGCTGCTTGCTGCGGACCTCCAGGGCGCGATCGACCATTCCCTTAAGTTCAGTCATCTTGAAGGGCTTGGTTACGAAATCGAAGGCCCCCCGCTGGATGGCGTCCTTTGCCAGATCAATGGTGCCATGACCCGTTATCAGTATGACCAGTGTATCCGGGAATCTCTTCCTGACTATGGAGGCCAGCTCCAGTCCGTTGATATCGGGCATCATGATATCGCTGAGGATTAGGCTGAAGGAGGTCCTGCTCATCAGTTCCAGGGCCTCAGTGCCATTCCTGGCCTCGTCGACGATATAATCATGCAGCTCCAGGAACTCGCGACACAGCCCGCGAACGGTCTGCTCGTCGTCCACTACCAGTATCCTTGGTTTGCCGCTTGTCATATGTCCCTGCCAGTTTCCCCGGGAATCCCCAGGCTTACCATCCGGGCCAGCAGAGTGGTCCGTTTCAGGCCCAGCAGTCTAGCCGCACGGGTCCTGTTTCCGCCGCTCCGCTTCAGCGCATTAACGATATAGTGTTTCTCGATATTTTCCAATAGAGCGTTCAGGCTTAGTCCCTCGCCGTCCCGTCGGGTTTCCGGGGGTCTCTGTGAATCCGGGCGCATTCTGTCGGGAAGGTCCTCGGGTTGTATGAGACCTTCCTCGCACAGAACCCAGGCCCGCTCCATGGTGTTCTCCAGCTCCCTGACGTTGCCCGGCCAGTGGTAGGACAGAAGCAGTGAAGCGGCGCTGGAGCTGAGGATGCATCTGCTCCTGTTCTCGTGCCCCGTGAGCCTGGACAGGAAGTACTCGGAAAGCGGGAGGATATCATCGGTCCGCTGGCGGAGTGGAGGAATGTGGACCTCGATCACGTTGAGACGGTAATAGAGATCCTCCCTGAACTCGTTCCTGCTCATGGCTTCCTCAAGGTTCATGTTGGTGGCCGCTATCAGTCTCACGTCCGTCGTGAGTACCTTCGAGCTGCCCACCGGAGCGAACTCACCGTCCTGCAGCACCCTGAGCAGCTTCACCTGCATGGCCAGGCTCATGTTGCCCACCTCGTCAAGGAAGAGGGTCCCGCCGTCGGCCACCTGGAAGCGGCCATGGGTGGTTGCTGTGGCGCCGGTGAACGCTCCCTTGACATGTCCGAACAACTCACTCTCCAGCAGTCCTTCCGGAAGTGCCCCGGAATTCACCGAGATGAAGGGTTGCGTGGCCCTGAGGGAGTTACTGTGGATGGCCCTTGCCACGAGTTCCTTTCCCGTACCGCTCTCTCCCGTTATCAGGATGGTGCTGTCGGTCTTCGCCACACGGTTGACAAGACCGATGACCTGGTCCATGATGCCGCTCTGGTAGACGATCTTCCTTGTGGACCTGTCCCTGGTCCTCCCCATGGAGGTATGCAGGGCCCTTCTCACCGCTGAAATTACAGTGTTGGTGGTGAAGGGCTTCGGTATGTAGTCCACGGCTCCCATCCTGAGGGCCGTCTTGGTGCTCTCGATTGTCGCGAAACCCGTTATCACTATGACCGGAATAAAGGGATACTTCTTGCTCACCATCTCCAGTATCTCCAGCCCGGAGACATCTGGAAGCCTCAGATCGGTTATCAGGAGGTCGTAGCCCGTCTTCCTCCTCAGTTTTCGGAGCCCGTCCTCGCCGCTGGCAGCGGTGTCGCAGTAGTAACCCGACAGCTGGAGCGTCTCCCTGAGAAGACCGGTGATGTCCTCCTCGTCGTCTATTACCAGGATCCTGCTTTTCTTGCTATTATTACCGTTCATGATACTTGTATGGTAACACAATCCTGGTGGATGTCAACAATTTGACGAGCAGACATGACATGCCAAAACTACTGAAGGTTCTCGGAAGCCTGCTTCCGGCTCTGGTGATGGTGCTCTCCTGCGGGGTTGAGCCGGAGGAAGGAGAGATAGTCATTCGGGCGGCGGACCTCACCGCCCGCGATACGACGGTCACAGCCGAGGATACCCTTATCTTATTCGCGGATACCGCCTCCTCCGATTCTCTGACGGAAACCGTCGCCGAAGACTCGATGGGAACCGCCACTGATTCTCTGCCGGTGGATACCGTCGAGGCCCCTGTGCCGGACACGCTTGAATGTCCATGGACCCGTCTCGCCCTTGAGATAAACGGTTCCATCTACGCCAGCCTGACCGGCAGGGTGGACAACCCTGACGTGCTGGGCGCCCATATAGTCCGTTGCATGTGGTGGAACACGGATCCGTGGAGGAGGATGAATGCCGGTGATTCACTTTTCGTTCTGGTGGGCGAGACCGGAAGGGAGAACAGCGTCGTGGCACTCAGGTACCAGCCTGAAGAGGGTACATCAGGCCAGCCCTTCTCCGTCTACAGTTACCGGATGACCGGCGACAATTATCCATCTCATTACTACGCGGACGGGACCGAGGTGATGAAGCTCCTCAGCTATATGCCGGTGAGCACCTTCGAAGAAATGACCGGACCATACGGCGAGCCCAGGGGAGACCACGAGCACACTGGAGTTGATTTCAAGGCTCCGCCAGGCACACCGGTAAGGACCTGCAGGGGGGGGACGGTGGTCAGGACCAACTGGAACTATGAATACAACGGCAACTGCGTGGAGGTGAACATAGGAGCAGGATACACAGAGATATTCCTTCACCTGCAGGCAATCGAGGCTGGTGTCAGGGAGGGGACCGTCCTGCAGAGGGGGGACACAGTCGGCTGCGTAGGCAACACAGGCGTGACCTCCACGGCTCCCCACATCCACTACCAGATCAACGACGAGAGGGGGAATCCCATCGACCCCTACCTGTTCTACAGCTCATACAGGAGAAGCCTGCCCCCCGGGGACATGGACGAGTTCGCCGGTTTCAGGGACAGCTGTGACAGGTGGCTGAGGGCGCCTTCCCTCTGAGGTGAGCACCTGCGCCGCCCGGGAGTACGCAAAGGGACAATCACCATGACATCTTCGGGGATGTATATTATGAACCGGTATGACAAAATGACACAGCAACCCTCTTTCGGGAACATCCCGGCTACTCAGGAGTGATATGGCAGCCATTCTGGGCATTAACTGCTACAAGCACGACAGCACCGCAACCCTTCTCGTCGACGGAGAAGTGGTGGCCGCCGCAGAGGAGGAGAGGTTCCGGAGGATAAAGCACTACTCCGGATATCCTGCTCTGGCGGTGGAATACGTTCTGAGGGAAGCGTCACTTGATCCGGGGGATGTTGACCACATCGCCTTTTACATGCTTCCTGGCCTTGTCATGAGGGAAAACCTGGCCCACAGCAGGTACTACCTGTTCAGGAAGGGCGGGTTTGCTTTCCTCCTTTCGCAGTTGAACGCTTCGAGGAAGATGAGGAACATCGGTGTCACGGCGGGGGACCACCTGCGCGGGAGGCTGACTGCGCCGGTGACCTTCGTCGAGCATCACAGGGCCCATGCCGATGCCGCCCTATTCTGTTCAGGATTCGAAAGAGCCGCAGTCCTGACCATGGACGGTGTAGGGGAGCGGGACACAAGCATACTCGCAAGCGGAAGCGGAAGCGATCTCAGGATCCATTCCAGGTCCAGGTTCCCTAATTCACCCGGGATATTCTACAGCGCAGTGACCGGCTATCTGGGCTTCAAGCCGGACAATGACGAGTACAAGGTCATGGGGCTCTCCAGCTACGGACGTCCTTTGTTCCTCGACCTGTTCAGAAGGATGATCAGCGCGGACAGAGGCAGGATAAACGTTGACACAGGGCTGCTGGACATTCATATGGGTGTTCACCATGCGAGCTTCAGACCCGAAGTCTCCAGAGTCATCGGCCCTCCCAGGATGCCCGGCGCCCCGATAACGGGGATACATGAAGACATCGCCTGTTCGGCCCAGAAGGTCCTGGAAGAGGTTGGACTCTCCCTGGCCCGCCACCTCAGGATGGTTTCGGGGGAAGACAGGCTCGTCATTTCCGGTGGCGTAGGCCTGAATTGTGTCATGAACGGGCTCATCGAGCGGGAGTCCGGTTTTGCACAGGTCTATCCCATGCCGGCGTCGCACGACGCCGGGACATCTCTGGGAGCCGCACTTCAGGTTCACAGGCGGTTCTATCCGGACGTGCCCCTGCAGGTCCCCGCCGGTATGTACCTCGGACCTTCCTATTCCGAGGAGGAGATACTCAGCGAACTCAAGATGGCCAAGCTTTCCTGGCAGAGGCCGGAGAACCTCGCCGTGAAGACGGCGGAGCTTGTGGCCGAAGGCAGGATAGTGGCCCTTTTCAACGGCAGAATGGAATTCGGACCCAGGGCCCTGGGCAACAGGTCGATACTGGCGGACCCCCGCAGGGAGGAGATGAAGGATATACTGAACCGCGTGGTAAAGCACAGGGAGCCATTCAGGCCCTTCTGTCCCAGTTGCCTTCTCGAAAGCTCGGGAGACTACTTCCAGGGATGCGGGGAAGCTCCCTATATGATAAAGACCTACCCTGTGCTTGAAGAGAAGAAAGGTGACATACCCTCGGTCACTCATGTTGACGGTACTGCCAGGGTCCAGACGGTGGACAGGAACGTCAATCCTTTCTACTATCAGGTCATCGAGAGCTTCCAGCGGATAACGGGGGTTCCCGTTGTTCTGAATACCTCGTTCAACATAAGGGGCGAGCCCATCGTAGCTTCTCCCCTGGACGCCATCCGCTGCTTCTACGGAACCGGCATCGATGATCTCGTAATGCCCCCATTCCTGCTCAGCAAGGAAGGAGGGAAGGAACGTTCATGATAACGGCGCTTGGCAGGGGTACCGTCCTGGTCACCGACGAGGATCCCCAGAGGGGTCAGGAACTTAAGAACGCCATCTCCTCCATGGGTTACAGCGCCACCGTGCTGCCGAGCGCAAGGAATACGATAAGGCGCATCAGGAAGCGCTCCGTGAACGCCGTGATGATCTCGTCCACGGTGGAGGACATGCATATCTCGGCTTTTCTGGAGACGCTGCGAAAGGCCAACCTCGCCGCCGGGATAGTCATATACGGCAGGAACATAAACGCCGAAGACGCCATCAGCTGGATGAAATCAGGGGCGGCCGACATCATCCTCAATACCGATGACCTGGAGGAGATGAAGTCGGCCATCCAGAGGGCCTTCTCCTTCTCGATAAGGACCCATGAGAGAAAGCTGTCCAGCCAGGTGTCAACCGGAGAGGAGGCTCCCCAGCTGCTCTACCGCAGCCGCGCCATGGGAGAAGTAGTCAGCAGGGCCCGAAGAGTGGCTCCCCTGAAGGCCACGGTCCTGATCACGGGAGAGAGCGGTACGGGCAAAGATGTTCTGGCCAAGCAGATACATGCAATGAGCGGCAGGACGGGGAGTTTCATGGCCCTGAACTGTGCCGCTATCCCTCATTCGCTCCTTGAGGACGAGCTCTTCGGCCACGAGAGGGGAGCCTACACCGGTGCCGAGAGTTCCAGGGAGGGGAAGTTCGAAGCAGCCACCCACGGCACGCTTCTCCTTGACGAGATAGGTGAGATCCCGCCGGACATACAGGTGAAGCTCCTCAGGATTCTCGAGGAGAACGTGGTCACAAGGCTTGGAGGGAACCAGCCTCGCCCGGTGGATGTCAGGCTGATAGCAGCCACCAACAGCGACCTGAGGTCGGCGGTGAAGAGGGGTTCCTTCAGGGAGGACCTTTATTACAGACTGAAAGTGGTGGAGATACAGCTGCCGCCGCTAAGGGCCAGGAAAACGGATATTCCGATGCTTGCAATGTCCTTCCTGAGGGAAGCCGCGGAGAGGCACAATCTGCCCATGCCGGAGCTGGCGCAGGATGCCCTGGAGCACCTGGTCTCATACAACTGGCCGGGAAATGTCAGGCAGCTGCGAAACCTGATGGAGAGCCTTCTGATAATCGCCGGCAGCGTCATAGGAAACGAGGACCTGCCGGAGGAGATAGCGGAGCTTCCATCCGGCACCGGTGCGGAACTTCGGGCCGACCTTCCCGTGACCCTGGACAAGCTGGAGGAGCAGGCCATCCGGAAGACGCTTGACATGACCGGCGGGAACAGGACAAGGGCGGCCGAACTCCTGGGGATAGGTCGGCGGACCCTGCAGAGAAAGCTCAAGGAGATGTAGCGACCCGTTTCGTCGGGTCCAAGCAGTTTGGAGGATCGAATGAAAGTCATCAAGACCGGACCCTGGATACCCCACAGGTTCAAATGGGGATTCCTTGCCATGGTGGTCGTTCTCTGGTTCCTTCTGGGAGGCCCCTTCTACATCGTCGATCCTGAGGAGGCCGGGGTCGTGCTCACCTTCGGCAGGCATACCGACACCACCGAGCCGGGATTCCACTTCAAGTGGCCCTGGCCGGTGCAGGTTGTCTACAAGCCCGCCGTCAACATCGTTCAGCGTATAGAGATAGGATTCAGGACAATATCGGAGAACCCGCCCACCTACATCAGCTTCACCAATGACAGGGACATGCTCACAGAGGCACAGATGCTCACCGGCGACGAGAACATCATCAACTGCGCCATAATAGTGCAGTACAGGATAAGCGACGCTACGAACTACCTCTTCAACGTCCGAGACCAGGAGGGTACCCTGAAGGACATAGCGGAGGCCAGCACCAGGCTCATAGTAGGCGACAACGCAATAGACGCGGTGCTGACCACGGGCAAGCTGGAGATCCAGACGAGAATAATGGACATGGTACAGGAGATCGCCGACGAGTACGGTCTGGGAGTGGACATAATCGCAGTGCAGCTCATGGACGTACAGCCCCCTGCGCCTGTCTTCGCGGCTTTCAAAGACGTGGCCACCGCGCGGGAGGACATGCAGGCATACATCAACGAGGCGGAAAGCTACAGGAACCAGCAGATACCGAGGGCCAGGGCAGACTCGGTGGAGATGGTGAACGCCGCTCTGGGATACAGCGCAGTCAGGGTGAATAACGCCCTTGGCGAAGCCTTCAGGTTCACGGCCGTTGCCGAGGAATACAGGAAGAGTCCCGGGGTCACCGCCACCAGGCTTCATCTGGAGACCCTGTCCTCCCTTCTCGATTCGGTCACGGTCATGGTTGTGGACGAATCGGCAGGCGCCCTTACCCATTATAACCTTGGAGGAGGTGCGAGATGAAGCGGGTGAAACGCCTTCTGTACGGACTTGCCGGGCTGTTCCTCCTGCTTGTGTTCCTGGGAGCCTTCTTCACGATTTCCGAGACCGAGCAGGCGGTGATACTACAGCTTGGCAACCCCATCAGGATCATTGTGGGAGACAGATCACCGGAGGAGCTGGCCGAACTTCAGCTTTGGATAGATGAGAACGCTCCGGGAGTGGCTCTCAGCCAGGGAGCGGGGCTCTACTTCAAGATACCCTTCCTGCAGCAGGTGAGGATCTTCGACGACAGGATACTAGAGTACGACGATCCTCCCGCCGACGTGGTCACCAGGGACAAGAAGCACATCAAGGTCGACTGTTACGCCAGGTGGAGGATACAGAACCCGCTCCTCTTCCTCCGGAGCGTCAGGACCGAGAGCGGTGCCGTCAGCCGTCTGGATGACATCATCTATTCCACCATCAGGCAGGAGCTTGGGAAGAGCAACCTCATACAGATTGTCAGGAGCACCAACGATCCCATCGGTCTTGATGATTACGTCAGGCTTGTCAACAACGTCGCCTACTCCGATACGCTGGAAGATATAGAAATAGACGAGTCCGGGGAGATCCAGGAAACGATCAGGCTGATTCGCATGCCCGCGGGACAGGGCAGGGTGGCAATTCTGGAGAGGGTCGCCACCACCAGCAGGAGGATGGCAGCCGATTACGGCATATACATCATAGACGTCAGGATAAAGAGGGCCGACCTGCCTGAGGAGAACCAGGCGGCGGTCTTCTCGAGGATGCAGGCTGAGAGGAACAGGATATCCAACCGGTACAGGGCCGAGGGAAGGAGGATGTCCGATGTCATAATAGCGAACACCGATCTTCAGATGGATTCCATAAGGGCCTCAGCCAACCTCAGCGCCCTTACCATCAGGGGAACGGCCGACAGCACCGCCGCGGCTATCTACGCCGAAGCCTATAACAGGTATCCGGAGTTCTACAGCTTCACCAGGTCTCTGGAGACCCTGGAGCAGGCAATGAACAGGTCCAGCAGCATAGTGGTGGGAACTGAGGGAATCTTCGAGTACCTGGTATCAAGGCCGGGCGGATTCCTCTAGGAACCGTAATGAACGGCTCGACCGGGGACGGTCTTAAGGAGGGCGGCGGGGCTCGGGACAGGTTCGATGACGACAGGCACTGCTTCGTATGCGGAGAGAAGAACCCCTTCGGGCTTCAGCTTCAACCGAAGGGGAAGGACGGCAGGGGCACTATTTCATGGGTCCCCGACAGACGTCACCAGGGATTCGAAGGAGTGGTCCACGGCGGGCTCATATCCACACTCCTGGACGAGAGCATGGCGTACGCGGCCATGAGCGTCGGAGGATTCTGCGCCACCGCCGAGATAGCAGTCAAGTTCATCAGGCCCGTGAGGACGGGGATCCCCGTCAAGATAGAAGCCCGGCTGGTGGAACAGAGGGGCAGATTGCTCAAGCTTGAGGCTTCGGTGATCCAGGAAGGGGAAGAGAAGGCTAAGGGGCGCGGGACTTTTCTTCAGGTAACGGGCGGGAGAAAGGGGGATTGAACCGTCTCCTGGTTCTCCTGACCGGTGCCGGAGGGCGACTTGGCTCGGTCATCCTGGATGAGCTTTCGGATACATGGGACATCATTCCCGTATTCGGGAGCGGGGAAGGGCCGCTCCAGGGGTTCGACCTGCTCTCCTCAACCCGGAGGAGGGAGCTCCTCGGCCTCAGGTTCGATCTGGCCGTGAACGCCGCTGCCATATCCTCTCCCGCGGAATGCCGCGAAAGACCTGCGGTATGCCTCCTGGTGAACACTCTGTGGCCCCGTCTGCTTGCGGGTGTCTGCCGCGGACGTTCCGTCCCCTTCGTGCACTTCTCCAGCGATCTGGTATACAGCGGCGCCAATCCCCCATACGATGAGACGTCCCACGCCGTTCCCCTTTCCTTCTACGGCTGGTCGAAACTGGCGGCTGATGAAATGGTGATGAGGGCCAATCCTGACGCCCTGGTGGTCCGCACCTCGGTACTCTGCGGGGAGACCCGCTCGAAACGGACGACATTTTCCCACGATGTACTCTGCGGACGGATCAGGAACGTCTGGGTGGACAGCTGGAGGAACCACACACCTGTAAGGTGGCTGGCCCGACTCCTCCCGGAGCTTCTTGAGCGGGGCCGATCGGGTCTCGTAATCGCTTCGGGAAAGTGCGCCAGGACCCGGGCAGCATACGCCGAAGCTCTTCTCAGGGCCCACGGAATGCCCACGGACCATCTCATACTGGAGTACTCGCCCCCGGGCATTCCCTCCTCGCTGGATCTGCGGGGTACTCACAGCACCGGGGATGACATTGTCTGAGAATGGCATGGTGCCGCTGAAGGGAACGGCTCGAAAGGAAGAGGAATGAAACCGGGTCAGGACGAACGTCAGAAGCTTGTCCAGGAGGGAATCGATGCCGGTGAGACGGACATGTACCGGGAGGACCGCATCTGGTCGCAGTTCAGCAGCGACAAGGTGGACATATCAGAAGTGCTGATGGAGGTTGTCAGGGGCCTGCACAGGACCCTGCCTCCGGAGGAGCTTATCAGGGCCCTTTCCGTCGGGTCCGGCTCCGAGCCCCAGTTCCAGATACTGGAGTCCGCCTTCAGGGGAGGTCTGTACCTTCTTGACAGCGACGATGTGCCCCTCGCACGGGTAAGGAAGGACATCCGCAACCGCTGCATCGAGGGTGTCAGAACTCTGAAGGGTGATTACACGCGGCTGCTGGCGACACGGGACAGCTGCCGCGCATTTCTGAAAGAACAGCTGGGCGGAGGCAGGGTCCATCTGATAACGCTTCATCACTCACTGTACTATTCCGATGTCTCCAGCTGGCAGGACCTGTTCGAGAGCATGATGGGCGAATTGCTGGAGGAGGGAGGAGCCCTGCACGCCGTCCTCATGTCACCCGCCTGTCATGACCGGAACTCCACGGCGTGGCTGTACCAGCATTTCGCCGGGGAGTTCTTCGGATGCGGTAACGACCAGGACCTGGCGGCCTTCGGCAGGGACCTGGCAGGCAGTCCGGCCATTGCCGGAGTATCGGTGAGAGTGATGACCCATCGCGTGAGGTTCTTCGTCAAGGACTTCCGCAAGCTTATGTCGGTTGTCTGGATGATACTGCTCTATCCCGAGGAACACCGTTACGACCAGGACCAGCGCAGGGAGATCACGGAGTACGTCTACGACAACTTCTGGCTCACAGGGGAACCGCTGGTTCAGCTTCAGGACCATCTGGTGATAACTGGATGACACTGCAATCAGATCGACCGTCATCGCTTCGACACCTTCACGAAGGGCCGTTAGCCGTCGAGCGCAACGGCTGTCCGTAAAATCCCTATCTCCTGGTTGCCTTGACCAGTGTTGCGATCTCCTGCCCGTATGTCCCGGACTTCTTCCCCTTCGGCGATACCCATGTGTCGATCAGAGGGATCGGGTCAGTGACTTCGCATCCCATCGAACTGAGCGCTCGAGCGTAGCTTTCCGGTGCCCATGGATAGAGCGTGACAGTCCAGTTTCCAAAGTCCAGCGAATCGGATGCTCTGTCGATCGAGAGGACGAGATGACCACCCGGGCGGAGTGAATCAACGATGTTCCGCAAAGCTCTCTGCTTGTCCTTTACATGCATCATCGTCAGAACGCTGAAAGCTGCGTGGAAACTCTCCGGTCGCAAGAAATCAACGATATCGGCAAGAACGAGCTCGACTTCGGGAAACATAGCCAGATCAGCTTTGGCGGCTGCGATGGTCCCGGGGGAGATATCCAGTCCGGTCAGGCTGCGGCATCCCTGCTTCAGGACCCGGCGCGCTATGCGACCGCAGCCTATGCCGACCTCCAGAACATCCTTTCCGCTCAGGTCGCCGAGAGCATCCCAGAAAAGCGGTCAGTCCCAACGGGCCATGTACTCCTGCAGGAACGGGGGGTCGTCTCGACCGTGACCCGACTCCGCGAGACGATCATAGTGTTCTCGGGCCGTGATGGTGGGTTTCATCCTTCTTTCCGGCGCTCATCGCACAGCAGCGTGATTGCACCGATGACTTGTTATTGAGATAGAGAATAAGGGAGTCGAGATGCAGGAGTCAATAACGACGACTCGACTTGAGCAATTCCGTATACGTATACTTTCATCGAGAATGGAGATTCGTGCAGATGTAGAACATGCGGAGGGTTCACATGCACAGGTCTCCGTTCGGCTTTCAGCGACGGTTCTCCGATCCCCGGATATGGCGTCCTGGCATGAAAGGCTGGAGGATGGGCAGGACATTATGGAGTTATATGCTGTTGCTGTTTCCGCTGGCGAATGTCTGTGCCGCCGATGATGTCCTGGGAGTCCTGAGGCTTGCCGGGGAGGCGCCCCTGTTCCAGTTCCGGCTGGAGGACGGGAGTTACGTGGTGCTTCTGGAGGGGGGCAGCGAGGACCATCTCGTACTGAGGACCGGCACGCCGGACAGCCTTCTGTTCCAGTACCCTGAGAATCCGGACGGGACGTCCTGGGACCTGTTCCTCTACACGTTCTACTTCAGGGGCGGGGGTCCGTGGAACGAGGGGCTGGACCTGAACAGTCTGACTTTCACGGCGGAGGGTGTGGAGTACACTTTATACGAGGATTACTACGCGGGTGACGGGTCGCTGCAGTTCGGGCTCAGGATCGTGTATCCCGACGGTGCGACGGACCTGCGGGCCGTGGAGAGTTCCCTTCAGGGATCACTGATCCCCTTCAGGACCGCCTACCCGGTCAGAAGGGAATACTAGGCTCCACCGCATTCGTCAGGCCAGCCACTGGCCAGGATGTCCTTCAACGTGTCGACCAGGGTCTCGATGGGGGTCCTAATCTGCCCGAGGGAATCCCTCTCGCGCACCGTGACCTTGCGGTCCTCCAGTGAATCGAAATCGAATGTGACGCAGAAGGGGGTTCCGGCTTCGTCCATTCTCCTGTAGCGCTTGCCGATGGAGCCGGTGACATCGAACTGGGATGGCAGGTGCGGGCTCACCATCCGGAAGACCTCCTCGGCGCGGTCGTCCAGTTTCCTGGAAAGCGGAAGTACGGCTACCTTGATAGGGGCAAGGTCCCTGTGCAGTCCCAGCACAACGCGTTCCCTTCCTTCCACGGTCTCCTCGCGGTAGGCGTCAAGGAGAACGGCCAGCATGGTCCTGCCGATTCCACCGCTGGTCTCGATGACCCAGGGGACTATCTTCTGGTTGCCTGCCTGGTCCTGGAAGGAGAGGTCCTGGCCGCTCATCTCCATCTGAGCCTTGAGGTCGAAGTCAGTCCTGTTGGCTATGCCCTCCAGTTCTCCCCATCCCCCGGTAACGAACGGGAACGTGTACTCGATGTCGACGCAGCTGTCGGCATAATGGGCCAGCTCGCTCTCATCATGCTTCCTGGTGCGGAGGTTGCCGCTCCTGATGCCCAGGCCGCGGTACCACTGCAGTCTCTGCTCCACCCAGTAGTCGAACCAACGGCCGGCCTCCTCCGGACGGCAGAAGAACTCCATCTCCATCTGCTCGAACTCTCTGGAGCGGAATATGAAGTTCCTGGCGGTTATCTCGTTACGGAAAGCCTTCCCCGTCTGTGCTATGCCGAAGGGGAGCT
The DNA here is from genome assembly GCA_016936235.1 of Candidatus Fermentibacteraceae bacterium. Lineage (GTDB taxonomy): Bacteria > Fermentibacterota > Fermentibacteria > Fermentibacterales > JCC-6 > Aegiribacteria. The sequence continues at coordinate 20,570 of JAFGPK010000026.1, forward strand.
TCTGCCTGGTTGCGGTGACTATGTTGCTGAAATTGACGAAGATCGGCTGGCATGTCTCCGGTCTGAGATATACGGTCGCCGAGTCGTCTTCCAGCGCTCCCATGCTTGTCTTGAACATCAGGCCGAAATCCCTGGGTTCGGTCAGTTCCCCCCCGCACTCCGGACACGTCTCACCCTCCACGTGGTCCTGCCTGAACCTGCTCTTGCATTTCATGCAGTCCACCATGGGATCGTGGAAGTGCTGGAGGTGGCCCGAGGCCTTCCATACGTCCGGGTGGGTTATGATGGCTGAATCCATACCGACGACATCGGGTCTCGTGGAGACCATGAAGTCCCACCAGCCGGCCTCTATGTTCCTCTTCAGTTCCACTCCGAGAGGGCCGTAGTCCCAGGAGGACTGAAGTCCCCCGTAGATCTCGCCGGATTGGAACACGAAACCCCGCCTCTTGCACAGAGAAACCAGTTTCTTCATAAGGTCGTCGATATCAGTGGTCATTTTCCAGGTCCTCCAGTACCGAAAGTGATTTGAGCTTTATTCTTCTGTCCAGATGGATCTCGGTGTAGCTCTTCAGGAGGTCGAAGCACTGTCTGTATCCGCCCTTCCAGAGCCCTATCCTGCGGGCCTCCTCGAGGGGACTGCTCCTGGTCTTCCGGAAGAAGGCGATTATTCCTGCCGGAACCTCCTCCTCCGAGCCCTCGGAGCAGTTCCCGCAGACTCTGCCGCCCCCGGCGGCGTCCCAGAGCCGCGACCCTCCCGGGTCCTCCCCGCAGTTCACACAGCGGTCTATTTCCATGGCGAACCCCGTCAGCCTCAGAGCCTTTTCGATCCCTGAACATTGAACCGGCCAGAAGGGGGGGCCCGCAGCAAAATTGTCGAGGACGGAGCCTATAAGGTGGAACATTGGATGGGAAGGCTCACTGCCGGTCAAGGAGCATAACAGCCACTCGATGAAAAGACAAGAATGAGCGAAGGCCACCGGGTCGCTGCGGATGTTCTCGTAGTAATCGATGACGGAAGCCTCCGTGGCCGTGTCCATCTCCCTACCCTCCCACCTTGAAAGGGACAGGTCGACCTTGGTGAAGAGTTCGAGGCTTCCGTAGAAGGGGCTTTTCGGCCGAAGGGCCCCTCTGGCCATGGCGGATATCCTCCCGTAGTCAAGGGAGTAGAGCGTCAGTATCAGTGAGGATTCGCTCCATCGGACCCTGCGCAGCACGAAAGAAGGAGTGGTCGCTCTGATGGTATCACTCTCCGAAGGTGGCGGCTGAGCCGCGTTTCAGTCGGTCTCTTTCCCGGGGCCGTTGATGGGTTCGACCCTTACATACAGGATGCGCTGGGCCCTGACCTGCTCCACCGTGAAACTGTACCCGGAGTATTCGGTCCTCTCGTTTGGCCTCGGTATTTTTCCCATAAGCTGGTAGACCATTCCTCCGAGGCTCTCGAAGTCGTCGTCGGCGAAATCGGTTCCGAGAAGGGAGTTAAGGTCGTCTATGGGAAGCCTGGCATCCAGAATGAAGGAGCCGCTGTCAAGCTTCTTGACCAGCAGTGCTTCCTTATCGTACTCGTCAAGTATCTCCCCGAAAACCTCCTCCATGATGTCCTCCAGGGTCACAAGACCGGCGGTGCCCCCGTATTCGTCCACTACTATGGCCATGTGTATCCTCTTGGACTGGAACTCCCGCATGAGCTCGTCTATCCTCTTGTATTCCGGCACGAAATACGGAGTCCTGAGTATGCTCCTGAGCTGGAAGCCGCTCTCATCATCCGAGAGGAGGGCCAGAAGGTCCTTCGCGTAGAGAAGACCTCTGATATTGTCGATCTTCTCCTCGTACACGGGAATCCGCGAATGCCCCGCCCTCTTGAGTTTGTCCACCACAGTGGACAGGTCAGCATTTATCTCCACGCAAACCATGTCTATCCTGGGGACCATTACCTCCCTGACTATCTTGTCGGAGAAGTCGATGATGCTGTCCATGAGCTTCTGCTCTTTCTCGAACTCCCCGGGGTCCCCCTTCTCCCTTCTGCGCTCGAGCCAGATGACATCGGGAGGCGTGATGAGCCATCCCACCGTCTCAGGGTTGTCATCGCTGCTGCCTCCGAAGAACAGCAGTGCCGGGAGTCTGAACAGCAGTGAGACCATCAGGTACGGAAGTCTGAGGAAGGAAAGGAGTCCGGGCGAGTTCTTCATGGCGATCATGGAGGGGAGGATGACGGCCAGGAGGAAGGACACCATCACAAGTGCCAGAAAGGAAACCCAGAACGGGAGGCCGACCAGGGGACTCAGTATCCCCGCCAGCAGGACTGAGCCGGCTCCCGCAAGGACAGTTCCCGTGAAGTTCATCAGCCACAGGATGCCGAGGTGGAAGAAAGCGGCCTGTCTTCTTTCGGAGGGGTCCCTTCCCTGGTAGATGATCATATCAGGCATGCAGGACCTGATACCCGACGAAAGGAACAGCACAAGGAAACCGGCCAGGTATATGACTGCTGAAGTCAGCATGATAAGGATGACCTTTCCATTGCCGATCTCACCATGCAGCTTACATCCTCGGCCATGGCTTCGGAATCACCATCCGTATCATGAGTGCGACCCGTGAGATGCAGATATCCATGGAAGATGCGCTCCAGCAGCTCACCAATGGGGGGAAAAAGCCTTCCGTCCACATAAATGGTCCCCTCGGGCCTATCATCCTCACTCGCTGCCAGGTCGAAACTGAGGACGTCCGTGGTCCTGTCAATATGCCTGTAACGCCTGTTGAGGACTCGCATGTAGCCTGGATCGGTGACAACGACCTCAACACGGTCGCTGATGGTATCACCTATGATAAGGTCCAACGCTTCCGCGCTAAGCCCGGCATCATCAAGAAGGATTACTACCTGAGCCATCGGAAAGCCTCGCAGGGCATGCTGAGAACCATCATCCCGTAGTATCCCCCATGGGGTAGTCGCTCACCCTCTTGTAGAACTTGCTCTCGAGGATGGATGTGAAAACCCTTACAATGGTCTTGAGGTTTCGCCGTGTAAGGTGGCAGTCGTCAAGTTCACCTTCCAGGTCTTTCTCGTCAACAACTCTTGCCACAAGTTCTCCTACTTCTTCAGGCGAGCTGAGGTTCTTGGTTACCGAGGAGACCTGATCGGCAAGGAGGACCAGGGCGCTCTCGATTGTCGATGGTCTCGGACCCGGGTAGGCATAGTCGCGGCGGTCCACTGCATCAGGATCGACTGCCCCGCTCACAGCTCTGTTGTAGAAGAACCTGGCAAGGCTGACACCGTGATGCTGCATGATTATGTCGATGACGGCCCTGGGGAGCTTGGCCTTCTCGGCCATTTCGACTCCGTCCTTCACATGGGCAATGATCCTTTTGGCGCTCACTCTGGGATCCATGTCGTCATGCGGATTGTCCATGTTCCTCTGATTCTCGATGAACAGGTCCGGATGGGCTATCTTGCCGATATCATGGAAGTACCCGCCGGCGGAGGCAAGGGATTCCCAGGCCCCTATGGCGCCGGCCGCCCTGCCGGCAAGCTCTGCTACCGTTTGAGAGTGGTTCCATGTCCCCGGGGCAACCTCGCGCATCTGCTTGAGCAGGGGATGGTCAGTCTTGTTGACCTCGTCGATGGAGAGTACCGTGAACACTCCGAATATCCTCTCGAAAAGGAAGAGGAGGGCGTTCGCAGAGCCTATTCCTATCACCGGGACGAGAAGCAGCCCGAGAATCGATCCGACCATGCTGGCGGAGTAAAGGGATGTGTCAAGAAGCTGCAGGAGAAGAAAAACCCCGATCCCGCCGGCTGCCGCCAGGCCGATTGCCAGGGGGACGCTGCGCCTCTTTCTCAGGTCCCATACGGTCAGGGAAGTGAGTATGCCTGTGACGGTGCCGATAAGGGCCACGGAATACGGGTGCGGGTGGACCAGTCCCATGATGAGAGAGAATATCAGTGTTATGAAAATAGCGTGCCTGCGATGGAAGAATATTCCTGTCAGGGCTGCCCCGAAGGTCACAAGGGTGGCGTAGGGATAGCCCGTACTCTCCCTCAGGGCCAGCCACAGGGTTCCGGTGGCGGCCAGGGAGAGTATCCAGATGACTCCAAGGAGCATGAACCTGTTTGGGGAGCTCCAGGTATCGGGCATGATATCGTGCACATAGTACAGAACGATCCCGGTCATGATGAGGACAAGCAGGAGCAGACTGGCGACATGACTGAAGTTTCTTCGGTCCAGTTCCGTATTCTTGAGCTGCTCGATGTAGTCGACCGTCCTGGAGGAAGCAGGCTGTCCTGCTTCCAGAAGAACGCTTCCCGCCGCTATGGTGGTATCGATATTGCTGAGTGCGGATACGGCGGTCTCGGCGTTGGCCCTTCTTGAGGAGTCATCTACCAGCAGGTTCGGAGTAAGGAGGGATGTGATCCCATTCAGTTCTTCCTCCGGGATGCCGAACCGGCCCATCCTTATGGCAAGGATCTCCCTTACGTCGTCTATCTCATTGATATCGAAGAGATGGCGGTCTTCCGTGCCCTCTTCTTCGATAATAACGGCCCTTTCCCCGTCGTAGTATTCCCTGACCTGGCTCAGATCGAAGACGCCTTCATTGTAGATATCCTCGAGCTCCCGCAGCATGCCCCCTGTGAAGGAGGAGTCGAAGGTGGAAAGGAGCAGTCTGGGATAGAGCCTCTCTCCAAGAGGACCCCAGGTGCCCCGGTCGAATCTTAAATGGATGGGTATTGAGGAGAAGACCGATTCGCGGATATCCTCGAAGTCCTCATGACTGTAAGGCAGGCTGAAATCCACCGGCGCTACGATGTCGTGAGGGAAAGTCTGTCCGGCAGCAAGCTCTATATCGATGATGTGCCTGTCGGGAAGAAAGAACAGGTAGAATGTCCCGACGAACAGGACAGTGATGATAGCTCCGGTCAGAATGTTCTTCAATTCCATTTCTCAGCCGCCGCAGTTGCCTGATTCCGGAGAGAGTCCGGCCCGGACTGCGCTGCGATCACTTCTCACCCCCGGTCTCAGTTGCTTTTTCGAAGGCATGGATTATCCTCTGTACCAGAGGATGTCTCACTACGTCGTTCTGGTCAAGATAGGTGAACTGAATGCCAGGGATGCCGGACAGGATATCGCGTATGGCCACCAGACCTGACGATGACCAGGGCTTGAGGTCTATCTGCGTGATATCGCCTGTTATCACGGCCCTGGAACTGTAGCCCAGTCTTGTGAGGAACATCTTCAGCTGGGTGATTGTGGTGTTCTGGGCCTCATCCAGGATCACGAAAGCGTTGTTGAGGGTCCTTCCCCGCATGTAAGCCAGGGGAGCCACTTCTATGACCCTGTTGTCGATGGCTCTTCTCACCCGGGCCGGCGACAGGGTGTCGTCCAGCGCATCGTAGACTGGCTTAAGGTAAGGATCGATCTTCTGCTGAAGGTCACCGGGCAGAAAACCGAGGCTTTCGCCAGCCTCGACCGCCGGCCTGGAAATGATGATCCTCTCCACCTGGCCGTCCGTGAGAGCGGCGACGGCGCTGGCTACAGCCAGGAAAGTCTTGCCCGTACCGGCGGGGCCGATGCAGAAGACGATCTCTGAGGACTTGATAGCAAGCAGGTATTCTTCCTGGCCCGAGGTTTTCGGGATTATCCGACCGGCCCGTCCCGGGACGGACAGTTCCAGGGACTCGTCGTGGCTTTCGGGAAAACTGAGTGCAGCATCGACGCTATGAGGACTTAGACTCCCCGAGACCATCAGTTCATGCTCCAGACGCATGAAGACGGCTATCGCCCTTTCGACCGCCGCACTGCCGCCCGTTACGCTGAGGTAGCCGTCCCTGTAGGTTGCCTTTACGTCAAGGGCCCTGCAGATACTCCTCAGATTCTTGTCCCCGGTGCCGAATATCTTCGACGCGGGTTCCCTTGAGAGGGCCAGTCTGGCGCTGATCGGCTCATCGTTCATCCGGTGAGTTCCTTTAAATAAAAGGAAGACTCTTCACAGAGAACTGTGAAGAGTCTTCCAATTCCGCTGAAAAATCTAGCGGGATCCTCCGAAGCTCCCAGAGCGAGGTATGTCGAGAATCTGTCCGGGGTAGATGAGGTTGGGATCACGGATCATGTCGCGATTGCCCTCGTAGAGCTGAGGCCACATGCCTCTGTCACCGTAGACCCTGCTGTAACCCGCGATCTTGCCGAGGAAGTCGCCCTCGATGACCGTATAGGTGTTGAGCATGGGCAGCGGCACCCAGAGATAGTGACCGGCGTAGATGAGGTTGGGATCGCTTATTGTGTCACGGTTGCGCTCGTAGATGAGGGGCCACTTGGACCCGTCGTTGTAGTTCACATGGTAGGATGCGATGAGCCAGAGGCACTCGCCTTCCTTGATGAGATGCATCACACCAGCGCTGCGAAGCCTCTCGATCTCGGCCCTGAGGGCGTTGATCTCGCTGCGGAGCTGGGATATCTGGGCCTCGAGCCCGGCCAGTGTTTCACGGAGGGGAATAACCTGAGGTTCGAGCACCGCTATACGGGCATCGGCCTCGGCCTTTCTCCATTCCCAGTAGGCGATCTGAAGCTGGATATCATCGTTACCCATTGCCTCGATCTCCGCCTGTGAGTACTCTGAAAGCTCCTCGGCTGTCCAGGTCTTGGCGAGACCCGTTGAAGCAAGGCCGAGGCAAATCAACAGAGCTAATACCATTGTACGCTTCATTGTTGTACCCTTTCCTTGCTAACGGCTGTCGCCGCCGAGTGAATAGTATTCTGCCTGAAGTTCAGCCAGTTCAGCCTCAAGAGCCACGATCTCATCCTGGGCATCAGCTATTTCGCCAGGAAGACTCACAAGATCAGCCTCAAGATTGTCAGCCAGCGCTTCCGCAGCAAGAGCCGCCGCACGGGCATCATCTCGAGCACGAATCTCGGCAGCGCTTGGCCCACAGGCAGCCAACAGCAGAGACACGCTCAGGAGTCCAAGACAGAACCGCATTGTTCTCGTCTTGAGCATACCTGGCACCTCCTCTCGATTTCGTTCGGTTAAGGTTTAAGCGAAAATACAAAAAGTACGCATACATTTTCATATACTCGTACGGCTGGAAGCCAATATAGAATCTTAACTAAATAGGTTTTGATGTCAAGCAGAAAGACAACCCCTGTCAGAGCAGATCCCTATCGCTTCCTCAGGTAAGATAAGCATATCACCAGACCGATTGCAAGTCCCGCTGCGTCAGCCGCCAGATCAAGTACCGAACAGTCCCTCCCAGGAACGAAGCTCTGGTGTATCTCATCGGTCACCGCATACAGCAGGCCGACGGCGAACATTGCCCCGAAAGGGTAAGGTCCCCTGTAGACCATCCTGTTGGTGAACATCGCAACGAACAGGAAAAGGTATTCCAACATGTGAAATACCTTGTCCTGATTGGGGAAGAGAGGAGGGACTATCGAAAGCGACGGTTGACTGCTCAGGTAGAATATCCCGCCCGCCACCAGGAGCAGAAAACCTCTTCTCAGTATGGTGACGGTAAGGTTGTTCACGGTTGCGGGTGTCTCCCGGATCCGGCAACATCCATCTTCCTCACCAGGCATGATCCGGGGGCGGCAGCCCTGGCCTGGGCCATGGCAGCTTCGGCCTCGCCGGTGAGGAGCAGCACTTTCCTGTTGACATTGGTGTACACTCCTCCGATGGATGCGGAGACCCGGACGGTGGAGCCGCCTTCATAGCCGTAATCGAAGGAAAGGGCATCCGCCGCTCTCTGGCACATTGCCTCCATTGCCGCCTTCCCGGTTCTCGGTATGCAGGCGGCGAAACTGTCGGGACCGATCCGGGCGACGAATACATCATCTGAAAAGCATTTGCTGAATCTCGAGGCCGAATTCTTCAGGAGACTGTCGCACCTGGAGTAACCAAGTTCCCTGTTGAGCCCCTCGAACCCGTCGATATCAGCCACCAGTACCCCGACGTACCAGCCATATGTCTGTACTTCCTTGGCCATGTGGTGAAGGTGCCTGGACAGGAGGGTTATACCGGGAAGCCCGGTCAGGGTGTCCCTGCCCGAGATGTTCCTGAACCTCTTGCGAAGGCCTGCCAGTTCCTCCCTGAGGGCGAACAGGCCGGCCACGGTGGATAGAATGCGCTCATGCTGCTGTGAGAAGACGTCATCATCCTCATGCTCCACCATGATGAGGGCGAAGACCCTTTCCTCGCGCATTACGGGAACTCCCATTATGCTGCCTGCCCGGAAAGTCTGGTCGGCACCGCCGGAAAAACACCCTACGCTCCTGACCCCCTGGCTGAGACGGGATCGCCTGCAGGGCACCCGGTTCTTGACTATCCACCCCGCTACTCCGTCAGTGCTCTGGAAAACCTTTCCCCTTCTCCATCTTGCCATGGGACCCCTGGATACCCAGACGCTTGTCCTTTCCTCACCCGGGTCCACGTCCGCCACTGAGACCGTGGAACCGGGGATCATCTCCGACAGAATTCCCGCCATTCCATTCACGGCGCTGTCAACGCCCTCCTCGCTGCAGGCAGCCACCAGCCTTGCCATCCAGGAATAGGCATCATCTCCCTGGGGAGCTGACGACCCGCGCCTGCCGTAAAAGACACGGGCGAATTCCTCAAGGCCTGAGAGAGCTGTCTCAGATGGTCTGGGACCCGTGAAATCCTGCAGGAGGAAACCTCTGATTCCTTCATCGGAAAGGGGTCCGAGAGGACAGACGATTATCCACAGCGACCCCTCCCCCGAGTCTGAAGGGATACGGTACGGAGTGAGTTCGGTGCGTTCCTCGGGGGAATCAGCCCTGATAAGAACCGGTTCCCGGCTGTTCACGGCGATTCTGGACAATCTGTGATCAGGATGGAGCATGAACCTGGAGATGACCATCTGATCGCGGGAAACGCTCTCGACCAGTCTGAAGTAGCCGTTCTCGTCCTGCAGGAAAAGGCACGTGGCCTCTGATGCACCATTCCTGTGATACAGGTCTATGAGGGTGCGGAAGGAATCATCGGGGACAGCCGGCAGACTGCCGCCCGGGGTTGTATCTGCACCGCCAGCCTTCGAGGGATGCTTATCGGCAACGAGGAACTCCCTCTCCGACAGCCAATCAGCGGCAAGACCGAAGAGGAAGGGAACCAGAAGAGATCTCAGAGCCGGAAGCAGGAGAGGCATCAGCCTGGTTATCAGAGAGCCCTCCCCGGCCCAGATGGATGAGTTCAGGAGAGCCATCGCGCCGGTGAAGCCTATGACCAGGCCCAGCTCCGTGGCTGAGCCTCCCATGGATGGGAGAGAGATCCACATGATGAAGAGAAGATAGGAAAAATAAAGAAAGCTGCCGGGTCCGCCTGTAAGCTGGACCGCCAGGATCAGACCGGCGCAGATCAGGTATGTTGATGCTCTTCCCCTGATCCATGGCGGATTCCTGGAGACAAGAAGTGCTCCGGCGGCGGACATCAGAAAAAGGCCCGTACCCAGGAACATGCATGCGTATCCGGGCTGTTCCCCCCGGAGGTAGAGGAACCTGCCCGAGGCGAGTACAAGGAAAAGCGCTACCAGAAGGGAATACCCCGTCGTTCTAATAACTCTCAAGAAATCATCTCCAGCTGCATCCTTCAGGTTTGTAGGCCGGGCTGCGATTCAGTTCGGAATATGTGAAATGTAACTGTTGACGTCTCGTTTGAGGTGCCCTGAACTGCCGGGGGTTGACGAATAGAGGAAAATTTCTAATTTTTACCGTGCTAATCTGGAAGCTGTCGAAATGTCCCCTGATACCGCTCGACCCAGAAAACCACATACAACATAGAGGATGCATAACTTTCAAGCATTGACGGGACCGGCTGTTTCGGGCCGGATCTTCGCATACTCATTTCAAGGACAACTCTAACTGAAGAGGACAAATGAGCCAAATACCGGAGCCCGGATTATCGCAGAACGACTTTGAGGAGAAGACCCTTGTTGAGCTTCAGGCCATTGCAAGGGAGAAGGGTCTCGGGAGAGTGACCGGGATCAGGAAGAAAGACCTCATAAGGAAACTGCTGGAGAAGAAGACCGAAAGCAACGGCCTTGAATTCTCCACCGGCGTGCTGGAAGTGCTGTCCGAAGGGTACGGGTTCCTTCGGTCGAACGAAGGGAGCTACCTCCCCAGTTCCAATGACATCTACGTGTCGCCTTCGCAGATCAAACGCTTCGGGCTGAACACGGGGGATTCTGTGTCAGGTCAGGTAAGGAGACCGAAGAACGGAGAAAAGTACTTCGCCCTTCTGAGGATAGAGAGCGTCAACGGAAAAAGCCTTGATGAGCTGAAGGACAGGCCCTCCTTCGACAACCTGACACCTTTCTATCCGGAGGAGAGGTTCGTTCTGGAGACGGTTCCGGAGAACATGTCCGGCAGGATACTCGATCTCCTGGTGCCCATAGGAAAAGGGCAGAGGGCCCTCATAGTGTCCCCTCCCCGCGCCGGGAAGACCATGCTGCTCCAACACCTGGCTAACAGCATCGCGGCCAACGATCCGGATACGAAGCTGCTGATTCTGCTGATCGACGAGCGACCCGAGGAAGTCACCGACATGAGAAGGAACGTCATCGGTGAGGTGATAGCATCGACTTTCGACGAGGCGCCCAAGAGGCACATCCAGATCGCCGACATCGTTTTGGAGAAAGCGAAGCGCCTTGTGGAGAGCGGCTATGATGTGGTCATCCTTCTCGATTCCATCACCAGGCTCGCCAGGGCGAACAACCAGGTGATGCCGCATTCGGGCAAGATACTGTCCGGCGGGGTGGATTCCAATGCCCTGCAGAAACCCAAAAGATTCTTCGGCGCTGCGAGGAACATCGTGGACGGGGGCAGTCTGACCATCATCGGAACTGCACTGGTGGATACCGGCAGCCGCATGGATGAGGTTATATTCGAGGAGTTCAAGGGAACCGGCAACTCCGAGATAGTGCTCGACAGGCGGTTGGCCGACAGACGCATCTGGCCAGCCATTGACATAACAAAATCCGGTACCCGCAAGGAGGAGCTCCTGGTGGACGAGGAGAGCCTCAGCAGGATATGGGTAATGAGGAAGATCCTTGTGGACATGAATCCTGTGGAAGCCATGGAGGTTCTGAAGAAACAGCTTGCAAAGCACAAGTCGAACAAGAGGTTCCTTGATTCTATGAGTTCGATGTCGGAGTGAAGCGTCATTACAAGTGACGAAGCATTCCATTTGATGACACGGAGGAAGTGAAGTGAAGAAGGATATTCATCCCGAATACAAAGAGGTCACGTTCACCTGTACGTGCGGGAACAAGATAAAGACCCGTTCCACAGGCGATGACAAGAGATTCGACGTCTGTTCCAACTGCCATCCCTTCTATACCGGCAAGCAGAAGCTTGTTGATTCGGCCGGCAGGGTGGACAAGTACATCAAGCGATACGGCAAGGGGCAGGACGACGTAGAGAAGTAACCCGCACCACCTGGCTATGCACGGGGGAGCTTGTGAGCTCCCCCTTCCTTTTTCGCCCTGTAGTTTGGAGTGGTATGAAGGACAGTCCCGTTGATGGGGGAGCCGTTTCCCCTGAGGATAGGATGAAAGCCGTCCATACGGATTCAAAGGCTGCAGATGATTCGGAGTCGAAGACCGGAGGGCAGGCTGTGATCGAAGGTGTGATGATGCGTTCCCCCGTGTCCACCGCCGTTGCCGTCAGGACAGCCGGAGGAAGGATACTGGCCCGAAAGCTCTCGATGTCCCAGCTCACTGACAGGGGCGGCATCTGGAAGAAGCCCGTGTTCCGCGGCGCAGCCACTCTCATCGATACGCTCAGACTGGGAATGAAGGCTCTCAACTGGTCCGCGGAAGTGGCTGACCGGAGTGACGACCATGTGGAAAAGGAGAAAAAGGGAGGCAGCTTTGCGACGTTCCTCTCCACCGCCTTCGCATTCCTGCTGGCCATAGTCCTGTTTGCCTGGCTCCCTCTGCACTGCAGTAAATGGATACTTGAATCAGGTTCCGCAGCAGGTGCAGGAAATCAGTTCTGGATACACCTCCTGGCGGGTCTTTTCCGAATCGCCGCTTTCCTCATCTACCTGGGCGCCATCTCTTTCATGCCCGACGTAAAAAGGCTGTTCATGTACCACGGTGCCGAGCACCAGACCATCCATGCCTGGGAGAAGGGGCTCAGACCCCTTCCCGAGATGGCCGTGGGGCAGAGCCCGCTCCACCAGCGCTGCGGTACCAGTTTCCTTTTGCTGGTCATGCTCGGGACCGTCATCTTCTACGGCGTTTTTGATTCCTTCGTAGTCCTGCTGACAGGGGCGAATCCCAGCGCGCTGGTGAGGATAATCTATCATCTACCCCTGATCCCGCTGGTCATGGGTCTCAGCTACGAGCTGCTGAAGCTTGCCGACAGACACCTGGAAACATCCTCCCTGGCCCGCGCCCTTACCGCCCCGGGGCTTTTCCTTCAGAAGCTGACCACAAGGAGGGCCGGGCTGCCCGAGGTGGAAGTCGCGGTGGCATCCCTCTGGGTATCCCTTGGCAGGGACCCGGGTCCCGAGGTTGACCTCGTCGAAGAAGGGGAGATACCGGAGGAGGGCGCATGAAGCTGGATGACATCCGGTCCATGGAGCAGAGGCTCGGCGAGATAGACGAGGAGCTCTGTTCACCCCGGACCCTGAAGAATCCCTCTCTCATCAGATCCCTCACCGAGGAGAGGGCGGGTCTGGCGAGAATACTGGACACGGTCCGGGAGATACGGGAGATCGGTTCGTCACTGGAGGAGATGCGTCAGTTCACGGGTGATGAGGACCAGGAACTCGCCTCTATGGCCTCCGGGGAGATACCGCTGCTGGAGAACAGGCTTGCAGCGCTGGAACACCGCATGAAAACGCTGCTCATCCCACCCGATCCAAACGACCGCAGGGACGTGATAATTGAGATACGTTCGGGAACCGGCGGAGAGGAGGCTGCGTTGTTCGCAGCCGATGTATACAGGATGTACACGAACTATGCCCAGAAGATGGGCTGGTCCCATGAAGTCTTCAGCAGCAGCGAGTCCGAACGGGGAGGGTTCAAGGAGATCACGTTCTCTCTGCGCGGTCAGGGAGTCTACAGCCGGATGAAATTCGAGGCGGGGGTGCACAGAGTGCAGAGGGTCCCTGAAACCGAGACCTCAGGACGGATACATACTTCAGCCTGCACCGTGGCCGTCCTTCCGGAGGCGGAGGAAGTTGAGATCGACATCAACCCTGAAGAACTTCGAATAGACGTTTTCCGATCTTCAGGACCCGGGGGCCAGAGCGTGAACACCACGGATTCCGCCGTACGGATAACCCATCTGCCAACGGGCCTCGTGGTGTCCTGCCAGGACGAGAAGAGCCAGCACAAGAACAGGATGAAGGCTATGAAAGTGCTTCGGTCAAGGCTCCTGGCGCTGGCCCAGGAGGAGGAACTGTCGAAAAGGGCTCAGGCAAGGAAGAGCATGGTGGGGTCCGGTGACCGCAGCGCGAAGATAAGGACATACAATTTCCCTCAGGGAAGGGTGACCGACCATCGCATCCACCTTTCTCTCCATTCACTCAGGGACATACTGGGCGGTGACCTGGACCAGGTCATAGATCCGCTGATCGAAGCCGAACAGGAAAGACTGCTGGCGGAGGTATCCTCGGCCGGGGAGTAGCACCTATGACATACAGGGAAGCCAGGGCCATGGCCGTGGAGGAACTGGGACGCATCGAGAGTCCCAGCCTTGAGGCGGAACTACTGCTGCGGCATCTGACCGGATGGTCCAGGCACATCATGCTGCTGAGGCTCGGCGAAGAGATGCCCCGGGAGCTATCCGCCAGGTATCTCGGACTTGTCCGAAGGAGAATGTCCAGAGAACCTCTCCAGCACATCACGGGGAACGTGGATTTCATGGGGCGGGAATTCCATGCCGGCCCCGGCGCCCTTGTCCCAAGACCCGAGACGGAGACTCTCACCGATCTGTTCGTGAGGGGTTTGCACGACCCTGGTCTTCTCCTGGATGCCGGGACAGGGTCCGGGGTGGTGGCGGTGACCGTTGCCCTGACCTTCCCGGCTGCACTGGTCATAGGTTCCGATGTGAGCCGGGAAGCGCTGTCCCTGGCCGTCAGGAACCGTGACCGCTACGGCGCCTGCAATCTCCTGCTCGTCATGGGGGACCTTCTGCAGGCTTTCCGGCCCGGGGGGACAGCCTTGGACGGGATAGTGGCCAATCTCCCCTATGTACCTTCCCGGGAGATAGACGATCTGGAGCCGGAGGTGAGCATGGGGGATCCTCGTCTGGCGCTGGATGGCGGCGACGACGGCCTCGATCTCGTGAGGGAGTTCCTGGCCTCGGCTCATCTCTATATGAGAGACGGGGGACTGCTGGCGCTGGAACTCGATACCGAACAGGTCCGGCCGGTGCACGGGATGCTGAAGGAATGCGGATACTGGACCTCTACCTCCATGCACGAAGATCTGACAGGCAGGGACAGGTTCGTCACTGCCAGAAGAATGGGGACGGAGGCTTTTTAATCAGCAACAGCAAATAATCAGTGGTTGTTAGATGTATCCATGGAATTTTCTTTAAGTGTGCTTTCACTTTATTCATATGGTGGAAGCCTTAGGTCCCAATTATTTGTCACTGGCGGATAAAAAGCCTCCGTCCCCTTTTCTAATCGCAGCTCAGGGTACATATTTGTTTCCCCGATGAGTTTTGTTCTTCGACCGGGAGGAAGATGGCGGACATAGTGAACAGGTCCAGAACCAGGAGGGTGTATGCAGGCGGTCTGGCCATCGGCGGCGGGGCGCCGGTATCCGTGCAGTCCATGACCAGTGTTCTCACTACCGATGTTGACGAGGTGCTGCGGCAGATACGCGTCCTTGCATCCAACGGGGCTGAAATGGTGAGGGTGGCCGTTCCCGACAGGGAGTCGGCCCTTGCCCTGAAGAGGATAGTGGACGGTTCCCCGGTACCCGTTGTGTCGGATATCCATTTCGATCCACGTCTTGCCCTGATGGCCCTGGAATCCGGTACCCACAAGCTCAGGCTCAATCCCGGAAACATTCGGAACAGGTCCGATATTCATGCCATCGCCGAGAAGGCATCCCTGCTGGGGATTCCGATCAGGATAGGCGTGAACTCCGGAAGTATTCCCGGAGACCTCAGGGATAGGTATGGAGGAGTGAACGCCGATTCCATGTGGGCGGCTGCGCAAAGACATTTGGAGATACTGGGGGAGACAGGCTTCAGGGATGTGGTCCTCTCACTCAAATCAAGCTCCGCCATGCTCACCGTGGAAGCGAACAGGAGAGCCTCCGCCGAATGCGACAATCCCCTGCACCTTGGAGTGACCGAGGCGGGACCCACCCTCTCGGGCAGCGTGAGAAGCGCCGTGGCCCTTTCCATTCTCCTTGCGGAGGGCATCGGGGATACTCTGAGGGTGTCACTGTCAGGGGCGCCGGACAGGGAGCCTCTAGTGGGCTGGGAGATACTCTCCTCACTTGAGATCAGGAGCAGGTTCCCAAGGATAGTCAGCTGTCCCACCTGCGCCAGGGCCAGGATGGACGTCGCTTCGGTTGCTGAGCGTGTACAGGAATGCCTGGCCGGAGTGGAGGGCAACATGACGATAGCCGTTATGGGATGCGAGGTTAACGGGCCCGGTGAAGCCCGGGAAGCAGACATGGCCCTCATCGGAACACCTGCGGGTGTGCAGCTTTTCATTGAAGGAAGGAACACGGGTACGATATCCATATCCGATCTGCCGGGATATCTCGTACGGGCCGTGGATTCGTATATTCGAGGAACGGACATACATCGGGAGGACTGATTTGGCTTCTAACAGGATGGTCAAGATACAGCTTGAGAGAATAGCGGAGGAGAAGTTCGACGAACTGGATATCAGGTTCACCGATGTGAAGGGTCACTGGCGCCATGTTACGGTCCCCTCATCAATGGTGGACGAGGAATTTTTCAATCGCGGTGTCGGCTTCGACGGTTCGACACTGGCTGGAATGACCCAGACCGAGGCGGGTGATCTGGCTCTGAAACCGGATCCCCTCAGAGTGTTCGAAGATCCCTTCACAGAGCGCAAGACCATGGTGATATTCGCCGATATAGTTGACCCCGTCACCGGAGAACCCTTCGCGCGGGATCCCAGGGGGATCGCCAGGAAAGCCGCCGCGCACCTCAGGGATTCGGGAATGGCCACCGACAGCTTCTGGGCTCCGGAGTTCGAGTTCTACGTCTTCGACGAAGCATCGTTCTGGTCGGAGAAGTGCACTCAGGGTTACCGGCTGGGGAGCATCGAGAGCCCCGATAACTCCAAGCACACCGAATCCAAGGGACTGGTCCACTCCTGCAATTCCGGCTACCACATAATGTACCCGGTGGACAGTCTCCACGACATACGGTCCGAGATAACCAGGCTCATGCAGAAGACGGGCATACAGGTAAAGTACCACCATCACGAGGTGGGCAGGATGGGCCAGAGCGAGGTGGAGGTGACCTTCTCCCCATTTTTGAGCGCGGCTGACAACATAATGCTCACCAAGCACATAGTAAGGAACGTGGCTCTGAGGAACGACCTGGCAGCCACCTTCATGCCCAAGCCCATGGAGAACGAGCCCGGTTCGGGCATGCACTTCCACATGTTCATGACCAGGAACCAGGACAGGATATTCTTCGACAAGGACGGTTACTGCAGCCTCAGCGGACCGGCACTCAGCGCCATAGCCGGCATACTTCACCATGCGCCTGCCATATGCGCTTTCAGCAACTCCTCGGTGAACAGCTACCACCGGCTGGTGCCGGGCCAGGAGGCTCCTGTCTACAGGTTCTTCTCAGGACCCAACCGCAGCGCAGCCATAAGGGTGCCTTCCTATGCCAGGACCGCAGAATCCATAAGGTTCGAATACAGGGTTCCCGATGGCTGCGGGAATCCCTACCTCTCCATGAGCGCCATACTCATGGCGGCGGTGGACGGGATGAAGAAGGAGCTGGATCCCACCGAGTGCGGCTTCGGCCCCATAGATGACAATGTTTTCGAGAAGGGCTACGACACAAGTCCTCTTGCAATGCTTCCTCTGAGCCTGGGCTCTGCCCTGGACGCTCTGCAGGATGACCGGGAGTTCCTGGAGGACGGGGGCGTATTCTCCCCGGATATGATAGACGATTACGTGAATATGAAAAGGGACGAACTGGAGATGTTCCGGGGCAGTCCTCACCCGAGGGAGCATTCCCTCTATTTCAGTCTTTAGAAAAGGGGTGCGAAAGATGATGAAGAGAATAATGATTGCACTGCTCGCTCTTCTGGCGGTCGCCGTGGGATGCGGCGGGGAACAGCCCTCAGAGAACGGCTCTGTGGATTCGGAGAACGGGGGCGAGACTCCCGTAGGTGTCGAGGACGAGGAATACGTGCTCCCCGAGGCTGATGTCTACATCACGGTCTCCGATTCCATAGGTATTGAATTGGGCGACAGCAACTACGTCTTCGGCCAGCTGGCAGGAGCGGACCTCACCGCCGCCGGGGAGATAGCCGTCCTCGACCTTCAGAAAGCCCGTATAAGCATCTTCACTCCCACTGGTGATTTCGTCCGCAGTGTCGGTCGCCAGGGGAGCGGCCCCGGAGAGTTCCTGCTTCCCGCGGGAATGACCTTCTTTCATGGCGCAGCCGAAGAGGATGTCCCGGATTCACTGGTCCCGGGATTCGCCGTATGTGACGCAATGGGTGGTAAACTGGTCTACTTCGATGCCGGATTCAACTACATGATGGATGTTCAGGGATTCTTCCCCTCGCCTCCGGCTGTGCTTGCAGGTCTGGAAGGCGGCGACCTCGTCGGCATGAAGCCGGAGTTCCTCCAGGACGAGACGGGGATGTACATGGGCTTCACGATCGCGAAGTGGGAGATGGGCGCGATGGAACCGTCCGTTGTCTACTTCGAGAGCATGTCGCCCTTCGATCCCTCTGACCTGAGCAGCATGCAGGACGATATAGTCTCCTTCGGGGCGAACCCCGATGGACTTGTGCTTACGGCGCCGCTGTCCACAGAGATGTACACCTACACCCTCTGGAGTCCCGATGGTGAGGAGATATTCACCTTTGTCCAGGAGGATTATGTGAGGGTCCCCAAGACCCGGTCCGAGATTCAGCTGGAACGGGATATGGTCAATTCCAGGATGATCCAGCAGGGCATGCCGGAATCCATGGCCAACTGGGAGCCGGATCCTTACAGATCTGCTGTGGGAGGGCTGTGGTTCGACGGCATGGACCGTATATGGGTGACCAGGGGCACAACCCGAACCCCGTCCTTCGATGTGTACGACCTGGACGGCAACATCCTGTTCACCGCGGCCCTTGATGCCGGGGAACGGGCCATGACCTGGCAGGTGCTGATAAAGAACGACGTTTTCCTGGCCTTCGATGCCGACCCGGAGTTCTACCCGCAGGTATTCATTGGCAGGCTTCCGGGATTCGATGAGGAGGACGAGGAGGAGACCGAGGGTATCTAGGTTCTATTCCTCCGCAGTCATGAGGGGATGGAGGAACGCCCTGACGGGTGAGCCGTCGCCTGCGATGATCCTGAGGGGGAAGCATAGCAGCAGATATTCCCCGGGGTGTACATGACCCAGGACAAGGTTCTCGACCACGGGAATCGAGCCTTCAAGAAGGATGCCGTGAGCAAGGTCGCAGTCCGGCGCGTCCACCGACAGCGTGTCTATCCCCACAAGCCTAGCACCACCCTCAACGGCCATCTGAGCGGCATCAGCCGTCAGGTGGCCGTATTCAATCAGGTCATCCGGCGGAAACTCCGGGGCGGTCCGGAGAAGGAGAGCCCTTCCATCGAGAGGCAGGTTCTTCAGGTCTGCAGCGGTAACGCTCACTTTCCCATGAAGGTCGATCACCAGGGCGGGCAGGACGAGCCCGGAGGGCGGTATCAGGTCTATGGTGGCGCTGCAGCGGCACAGATGGGCCGGTGAGTCCATGTGTGTGCCGGAATGGGTGCTCATCACCATCCGGGAAGTGCGGAAACCATGCTCTTCCCTTACCTCCCTCCTGAAGGGAGTATCGCCGGGCCAGCATGGAGTGTCCTTTGATAGGGGCATCGTGATGTCGATCATTCCTTCAGGGTCTATCGTGTAGAACATACCTTACGCTCTCTCCACGGTCGATGAAGGGCAGTCCCCGACGAAGGGGCAGTCATGGCAACGGGGCCTCACCGGCCTGCATATTTCCTGTCCGAACCGGACCATGGTGTGGTTTATCCCTGTCCACTCCTCCTCCAGGAAGATCCTCTGAAGCCCGGTCTCCGTCTCCTCTGCCGAACGCGTCTCAACAAGACCCAGCCTGTTGGAGATCCGGTGGACGTGCACGTCGACACATATGGAAGGAATGCCGAAAACCATCCCCAGGACGAAGTTCGCCGTCTTCCTGCCAACACCCGGCAGCCCGAGAAGCTCACTGATGCTGCGCGGCACCGTGCCACCGAAGTCGCGGAGTAGAATGCTTGAAATCGCCTTCAGCTGACCCGCCTTCTGTCTGTAGAACCCGGCCGGTCTCAGCAGCTCCTCCAGCCTTCCCTGGTCCATGGATGCAAGTGCCTGCGGGGTTGGAGCTTCAGAGAGAACCCTGAGGGACACTTTTCTTGTTACAGCGTCCCTTGTCCTCAGACTGATGATGGTGCCGACCAGCACGGGAAAGGCCCTGTCAGAACCCTCCATGGGGGCCGGCCTTCCCATCTCGCCTATGGCCGACCGCATCCGCTCCAGCAGGCCGGACGAGTTGTCCAGGGTCATTCCTCCACCCGGATGAAATCCAGCCCCGATTCCCCGGAAGCGCTGAGTTTCAGCGCCAGCTTTCCGCTCAGAAGAGAAACCAGTTCGTTTCCAAGGGCTTCCTTCCTCCATCCCGAAAGCTCCTCTATGGAGTAGAGCTCCTCTTCAGTGGATAGAGGATCGTTGGCCAGGGCATCGATAAGGTCCCTGGAAAGCAGTAGTTCCGGCGATATTCCCAGCCGGCAGGATTCCTGCTTGAGGAATATCCGAAGGATATCGCGTCTGGCGGACACACCTGGTCTGGTATGGTGCCTGGGAATTTCCGGATAATCAGATACCGGATGTCTCACGGCACCCTTGACGACCTCGAGGACCTGGTCGCCCCATCTTGAAATGAACCCGTCAGTAATTCCCCTCAGGGTCGAAAGGCTCTTCCTGCTTTCCGGGGCCATCGCCGTTATCGCTCCCACGATATGGTCCCTGGCTACAAAGTTCCTCGGCTTGTTTATCTCCATGGCCGCCTTTTCCCGCCATTTCAGAAGTGCCCAGAGCACACTTAGCCTGTTGGTCCTGATCTTGGACCTTGATCTTATCTTTTTGAAAAGCCTGCCGACGGAGCCGTTATAGGTGGCCGGGTCCGTCAGGTACCGGGCCTCTTCATTGTACCAGTCCAGCCTGCCGGTCTCCGTGAGCTTCTCGTTCTGGTTCCTGTATATCTCCAGCAGGTATCTGACGTCATCCAGGGCGTACTCGATCTGGTCCTCGCCCAGGGGGCGCAGGGACCAGTCGCTGAGGGTCTGCCCCTTCTTGTGATATACGCCGCATTCATCTTTCACCAGCCTGGAAAGAGAAGGCTGCCTCTCAAATCCAAGGAATGCAGCGGCCAGCTGAGTGTCGAAGACGGATGCGAAACCGACTCCCAGGTGGTGCATGAGTACTTCGATGTCGTTCCTGGCGGAATGGATTACCTTAACGGTGGATGATGATGCAGCAAGCGCCCCCAGTGCGGACAGATCATCTATCTCGAGGGGATCGACGGCCACGGGACCCCGGCTGCCTGATATCTGCACCAGGAAAAGGTCCGGCCAGTAGCGCTTTTCCCCATGGAACTCCGTGTCGAGAGCTACGGCGTCCTCCCTCAGGAGTTCCCCTACAAGGTCCTCCAGAGCGCTTTTTGATGTTATCATTGATGATGTCGTGGCGATCACTCCCGGTCCTGGTCCGCGGGCTCCACGGACTGTGATGCCACCGGTGTCGTCCGGCCGTGGTAAGGGCAGAATATCCCCTCCAGGGTTATACGGTAGTATGCGTAACCGTCGTCAGGACAGTGATAACCGCCCCTCTGACCGTACTCCCCGCCGCTCTCGGTGTACATCTCCGGGAAACTGGAAGGGTACCCGTGACCGCTCTGGACGTACTCTTCAATTACGAACGACAGGCTGTCCCTCAACCGGTCGCATGCATAACCGCCTGTTTCAAGACCGTGGCCAAGATGCCCGGATGGACAGACGAGCATTCCCTCCTGCAGAAGGTAAGGCTGTCCGCTCACCGGGCAGTTGTAATCCCCGGCGCAGGCCCCTGCATCCAGGGCCGGCATCACGGTGGTCCGGGCGAAGGATGAGCAGATGACGGTGGCATTGCCAAGTACATTGTCCAGGGAGGTGTCTCCGCTGATTCTCCATTCCCCGCTGGTCTCGGCGCGAAGCCACAGCGTCCTGGAACCGCCCTGAGAGGAGGATACCGAGAGGGTGAATCCCCTCTCCTCCATCCTGCCCGTTCTGATGGCTCCCGTCGCGGCACCTTCGACTTCCGTCATAGCGCCCGGGGCCAGCAGGCGAGCGAGGCTGTCCGTGAGAATGGAGTACGCCATCTCCGGTTCATCCGCGGCAAGATGGTCAAGGTACTGCCTGCCGGTTCCGATGATCTCCCGCCCGGTGCTGGATCCCCTGGCAGCCAGGGCAAGCATGAACGCGGCCAGCAGAAGCACGAACCGTGAGAGCAGCCTCATCTGCTCCCCGATGAGGTGCTGGAGAACAGGTCGGTGAAATCAAGTCCCGTGCCGCTTATCATAATGCCCCATTCCTTGGCCGTGTTCTCCCCGCCGAAACGGTAGAAGACCTCGGCTGTCAGGTCGAGACTTGCGTTGTTTATTGAGAGGCCGGCCCTGATGTCTCGCTGGGAGAACTCGCTGCCGTCCTGTCCTGTCCAGTCCCCGTTGATCTCCGCCTGGGTCTCTCCCCTTGTGGCTATTTCCCCACCGAGCCTGAGGCTCAGCTCAGGATTAACCGGCAGCACGAAGAATCCCGTCAGCCTCAATTCGATTGGAGGTTTGGTCTCCGCGGAGTCCCTGGGATTACTGAACAGACCGCCCCAGGCCGACATGTAGTACCGCAACCCTCCGGTTGCCTCGATGGTCACGCCGGAATTGGCTGAGATAGGAGTGACCACAGTGAGAGCGCCGTCTAGGGCCATATGCCTGTCGCTCTCGGTGTAATCGCCGGATTCCAGAACCCCTTTCAACGGTAGACGTATCGCTCCCCTGGCGAAGAGCCTCGGTTCACGTGTAAGCCAGCCGTCAAGGGAAATCCACGGATCTGCTATGCCCAGGCCGGTGGAGTCACCCGGACCCTGGAGTTGAAGGTAGCCGGGAATGATGATTGAAATGGTATGGCTGTTGGTGAGTCCGTAGCGGCCCAGGAACTGGAAGCGGATCACTCCCAGGCTTGTGTCGTAGTCATACTGCTGGCTGTTCCCCAGGGAATCTGTACGCCAGAAGCTGTTGGCGATGAAGTAGCCGAAAGCCACGTCACCGTCCATCTCCATGGAGCGGAGGGCTTCCGTGAGGTTGTTGTAGTATAGCGGGTCATATCCGGCCGCCAGGCCCGTGATGAGCAGAACAGCCGTCGTAAGAAGACGATATCCGGACATCTGTGGGGTCCTTTCTTCGATAGTATCATGTAAGCGTCTGGGCGCTCGTTCAGCGCCGACTCGCTGTTGACATATATAGTCTATGGTTTTCTAATAGTATAATCGTGTTTGCGCAAGTCATGACCGGCGCGATCCATGATACGAAACCAGCAATAGGAGGTATGATGAGAAACAGGGGTTTGATACTGATACTGACCCTTCTCCTGGCAGCCGGGACCGCGTTCTCCCTTCCCTCGGTTATGGGGTTCAGGGGAGTGAACAGGGTCGTCGATGCCAGGACCATAGGGTCCAACCAGATGGCGTTCAGCCTGATCGCCAGGTACTGGAGCAGCTCCGACCAGTATGATGATCTTCATTACAGGTCGGTTGGAAGCACCTCGGATACCGTGATCAGCGTCGAGGACAGCGAGCATCTGGCTCAGGGTTACTTCGCACTTGACTACGGTCTCACGAGCTTTATGGAGATCGCCGCAAGGATAAGCTACATAGGATCATATTACGAGTTTGACCTCACCCCTCCGAGGAACGAGACCGTAGGTCAGTGGGACGGAGCCCATGGAATGGGCGATGTGATGCTCGGCTGGAAGGCCGGCTTCACCCCGACACCCTCCAGCCAGGTTCTCTGGCTGGGGCTGGACAACTGGTTCGCCTTTGCTCCCTCCAGCAATCAGACGGTGGAGTGCGAGGAGTACGACGGCCGGTTCGACGCCGCCACACCCATGTACACCATGCGCAGGCCCATGCTCTCCACCGGGCACACCAGCCTGGGGTTCGACGGCCTTGTCTCCCTGGACATGGCGAAAGTCTGGCCGGGGACACCGCTGAGACTCCACTTCAACGCAGGGTACTCGATGTACAAGCAGACCATCGTTCTCGACGACTACAGACTTCAGTTCGACAGCGTTGGCCACAGGTCCAGGGCGGACGAGGTCCTTGTCAGCGCTCTTGTCGAAGACAACGCCTTCGATTTCGGGACCGCTCTGGAGTTCCCTACACAGTTCGCCGTGCTCTATACGGAGTTCACCATGAAGAAGTACCTCGACCGGGACAATTACAGTTCGGTTGCGTACTTCACTCCCGGTATCCGCGTTTACTCAGGCGGCGGAGTGGTGATGGACTTCTGCTTCAACATGGGTCTGACCGATTTCGATCCAGAGTACTTCGATTTCGGCCACGGTCTTTACCAGGACGGCAGCGTCACCATGGACGAGAGGACACAGAGGGCTCCCCTCCCCGACGGCGGCACCCAGGACTGGGGTGTATCGGGGACCATCGCCTTCTCCAGCGATCTTCTGGACAGGGGTCCTCAGATCACTACCGGTACGGTGTCCGGCCTGATAACGGACTCGGAGATGAACGAACCTCTTGAGGCCGCCGTCTCCTTCCCGGGAATAGCGGTGGAAACCGTGATGTCCGACCCGGTGACCGGATTCTACAGCGCGGAGCTTCCGGCTGGAAGCATACCTGTTTCTGTACTTGCTGAAGGTTACAAGGCCGCTTCGGCCACCGTTGTCCTTCAGGCGGGTCAGGATGTGGTCGTCGACTTCGAGCTCGAACCCGTCGCCGGACTCGGATCCATAGCCGGCACGGTAACGGAGTTCGAGAACGGCGATCCGCTTCTGGCAACCCTCACCGTCGAAGTGGGCGACAGCACCTACACCTTCCAGTCCACCTCAAACGGCGTCTTCCAGTTCCAGGTTCCCGAGGGCAACTGGACTGTCAAGGCCGTGGCTGAAGGCTACAGGCCTTCCTCCGACGTGGTGTTCGTGGTGGCTGACGAGACCGCAAGGGTCGACTTCGTCCTCAGGCCCGC
>JAFGPK010000027.1 GCA_016936235.1 Candidatus Fermentibacteraceae bacterium
GATGTCTCCTCAGTGTCTTCCGGGACCCCGGAAGCGGATGTCTCCTCAGTGTCTTCCGTATCCCCGGAAGCGGATGTCTCCTCCGCGTCTTCCGTTTCCTCTGAAGCGGGTGTCTCCTCAGTGTCTTCCGTATCCCCTGAAGCGGATGTCTCCTCCGCGTCTTCCCGGGTTTCCGAGGGATCCGTCCAATCCATGTCCGCGGGGACTCCTTCGGGATAATCGTCCGAAGCACTCAGTTCAGGCTCCCTCTCGGGTTCCTTCTCGCGGCCCTCGAGGCTCTCCCTGAAAGCCTGGAGTTCCTCCATGGGTCTTCCGTTGAAGTAGCTCCTCACGCTGAGGACTATGCGCCTGCTGGAGGGCTCCAGCTCTATGACCCTGAGTGGAAGCTCGTCCCCGACCCTGATGACCTCGGCCGGGTCTTCAAGCTCTTCCCAGCCGAGCTGGCTCTGGGGAACGAACCCTTCGATGTAGTCATCGAGCCGCACCACGACACCGCGGTCAAGAAGCTGGACGACCTCTCCCTGGGCGTCCTTGCCGACAGGGTAGCGCTCGTCCATGGTGTCCCAGGGATTATCCTGGGTCTGCTTGAGCCCGAGGGAGATGCGGTTGTTCTCAACGTCTATGTTCAGCACCACAACCTTGAGGGTGTCGCCCTTCTTCAGGAGGTCCGAGGGGTGGTTGATGCGCCGGGTCCAGCTCATGTCGCTTATGTGGACCAGTCCGTCTATGCCCTCCTCTATCTCCACGAAAGCTCCGAAGGCCGTGAGGTTCCTGATCTTGCCCTCGATCTCCGTGCCGACGGGATACCTTTCCTCGATGGAATCCCAGGGGTTGTCAAGGGTCTGCTTTAGGCCAAGGGAGATCTTCTTCTCCTCTTCGTCGACATTGAGGATCATCACCTCTATCTCGTCGCCCACAGTGAGCACCCTTGACGGATGGCGGATATGCTTGGTCCAGGACATCTCTGATATATGCACCAGACCCTCGACCCCGGGCTCCAGTTCCACGAATGCGCCATAATCGGTGATGCTGGCCACTTTGCCGGTGGCGATGGAATCCACCGGATACCTCTCGGCGACCCCGTCCCAGGGGAAGGGTTGCAGCTGCTTGTATCCCAGTGAGATGCGTTCACGTTCCCTGTCGAACTTGAGGATCTTCACCTCTATCTCGTCACCTATGGAGAACATGTGGGAAGGATGACGCACCCGGCCCCAGCTCATGTCGGTTATGTGAAGGAGACCGTCTATCCCGCCAAGGTCCACGAACACACCGAAATCGGTGATATTCTTGACGATACCGGTGCGTACCTGTTCCTCCTCCAGCTCCTTGATGAGGGCTTCCTTCTGTTCCGCCCTGGCCTCCTCGAGGACCTGCCTCCTGCTGACGACGATGTTGCGGCGTCTCTTGTTCAGCTTGATGACGCGGAAATCGTACTCCTTGTTGATGAACTGCTCAAGGTTGGGCACCTGACGAAGCGCCACCTGGGAGCCGGGAAGGAATGCTTCCACTCCCATTATTCGAACTTTCAGACCGCCCTTTATCCTGCGTACGATGGTTCCCTTGATCTCCGAACCAGTGTCGTAGGCGTCCTTGATGTCCTTCCAGACCATGTGGAAGTGGGCCTTCTCCTTGGAAACGGATACCCTTCCGTCCTGGTCCTCCAGGGTCTCTATCAGGACATCCACGGAGTCTCCGGGCACTATCTCCTCATCCTTCCCGAACTCGCTGATCGGGATGATCCCCTCGCTCTTGTAGTTAATGTCGACGATTACCTCGTTGCCCACTCTCCTGAGGATCTTTCCCGTAACGATGGTGCCGGGTCTTATCTGGTGCGACCCGATATTGTCCAGGTACTGGGCTTCCAGTTCCTCTCTCTGCTTCCGGGAGTAATCCTGGCCTTCTATGGCCTCGATCTCCTCCGCGGTCAGCCCTACAATAAGCTCTTCCTTTTCAGACACTTTCTTCCTTTCCGGTTTTACTGCCGTCCATTTCACTCATTATACAAACCTGATTCATGACCCGTTCTTGCGATGGCAGACATAATGCTCTCAGCCACCGCTCTGTTTCCATGCCTGTTCTTTATCTCCCTGATCCTGGCGCTGGAGATCATTCTTCCGAATGCCACGCTGAAGCGCGCCCGTGTCCTCGTGAGCGCGCCCCTCGCGTGATCTGTGCCCCAGATGAACGCCGGAAGAACGGGCACACCCGATGAGATTGCGATCAGGCTTATGCCGGCCTTCACCGGCAGCATTCTTCCGTCATGGCTGCGGGTCCCCTCGGGGAAGATCACCACCGCTTCTCCCTGCCTGAGCAGTGATATTGCGTTCCTGATGGCGCCTGTGTCCACCGCCGACCTGTTCACGGGGAAGGCGTTGAGCTTTCTCAGGAAGAAGTCTGTGAATTTCATCCTGAAAAGCTCGACCTTCGCCATGAAGGCTACCGTCCTCGGTACGGCGCATCCCAGAACAGGCGGGTCAAGCTCGGAAATGTGGTTGCACGCGATTATCACGCCGCCGCTCCTCGGGACCCCCGCGCTGCCGCTGACCCTGAGCCCGAACAGAAGCCCTCCGAGCTTCCCGCCGTAATACTGGATCCGAGCGCGGACCGGGTCCCTGGCCGGCATCATAAGGCACGCTCCCTGAAAATGCGCAGGACCTCGTCCGCCTGTTCCCGTATGCTCATCAGCGTGGAATCAAGAATGACCGCTCCGGGAGCGATCCTGAGAGGGCTGTCCGATCTGTTCCTGTCGCGCCGGTCCCTTGTCAGCTGGGACCTGAGCAGCGCGTCGAAGTCCTGCGCCTCCCCCCTGCTCCTGAGCTCACGCCATCTCCTGGTAACTCGAATTGCAACATCTGCAATGACATAGACCTTCAGGTCAGCTCCCGGAAATACCACCGTACCCATGTCCCTGCCCTCAGCCACGGTGTCATGCCTGTCAGCGAATGCCCTCTGAAGGGCCACCATCTCGCGGCGGACCGGGCTCCCCGACGAGATCAAACTGGCCGCATCGCTTATGGAAGTTGTTCTGATCATTGAAGATACATCTTCATCATCGATGAAGACGACACCGTCCCTGATATCTATGGAATGGCTCCGGATCACGGAAGCCACCTTCTCGTGGTCATCAAGGCCGACTGCGCTTCTTAATGCGAGTAAAGCCGAAGCCCTATACATGGCTCCGGTATCAAGGTAGGAGAACCCCAGTGTCTCCGCAACCAGTCGCGCGGTAGTGCTCTTCCCGGAAGCGGCGGGTCCGTCTATGGCAATAACTCTAGTCAGGCAAGGTCACACCCTTTCGTTCAACGTGGCTGCAAATATTTGAACAAATACGCTTTGCGTCAAGAGTTATCCGCGGGAAGACCCACCGCTTTTCTCAAACCGTTCAGTTCCTCCGGTGTGAGCAGGCGGTATTCCCCCCTTTTGACTCCCTTTATCGTAACCGGACCGTACCTTACCCTTTCCAGACCTTCCAGCTGTATCCCGCAGGCCTCGCAGAGCCTCCGTACCTCACGGTTCCTGCCGGTATGGAGCACCAGGTTCACTGACCTGGCACCGGTGCACCTGACCGATGCGGGCCTGGAGAATTCTCCTGGTCCAATGACGGCGCCTTTCCGGAGGCGTTTCAGCTGCTGTTCATCCGGAGGCCCGGATAGGAAAACCCTGTACTCGCGCTCAACTTCCCATGACGGGTGTGTAAGGCGGTTGACCAGTTCCCCGTCGTTGCTGAGAAGAAGAATTCCGCCTGTGTTTATGTCCAGCCTGCCTATGGGAACGGTTCCAGGGGGAAGACCTTTCATCAGACCTGCTATGGTCCTGCCGTCCTGATCGGCGAGAGTGGTCTCGTAGCCGTGGGGCTTGTTAAGGACCGCGGTCATCAGCAGCTGTTCCTTCACGGTAGCGCCGTGGCACGTGACTCTGTCACCTCTCTGCACACTGTAGCCTGGAACGGTGACGGTCCTGCCGTTTACCTGAACCATTCCCCGGGCTATCAGGAGATCGCTCTTCCTCCTTGAGGCTATCCCGGCCCTTGCAAGGTAACGGTTCAGCCTGCAGCCCTCAGTTATCTTCCGGTCTTTCAAACAGGTCCCTTTCCTCCATCTCGGAGGAGCTGAGGGAGAGCAGTTCTTCTATCTCCTCGTACCTGGGCAGATGGTCCAGGTTGCTCAGCCCGAAGTACTCCAGGAAAGCGCTGGTGGTGGAATACAGAAGAGGTCTTCCGGGTGTCTCCATCCTTCCCGAGATCCTGATCATCTCCCTTTCCAGCAGGGTCCTTATTGCGCTGTCGCAGTTCACTCCCCTGATGGACTCCACGGACATCCTCGTGCACGGCTGGCTGTATGCCACCACCGCCAGGGTCTCAAGGGCGGCTCTGGACAGCTTGCCCGGTTTTTTCCCCTCGAAGAGCTGGGAGACCACATCTCCGAACTCGCTCTCCGTTGCTATCCTGAAGCCGCCGGCCACCTCGATAATGCCCAGGGCGTGATGCTGGTCCCGGAACGCCCTGTTGATACGGTCCAGTGCCTGGTGAATCGAATCTTCGCCGCTGCCGGTGTATTCACAGAGTTGAGAAATGCTCAGAGGCTCGTCGGAGGCGAAGATGAGCGCCTCCACTTCCCTGGCCAGTCTGTCAAGGATCAACGCTCCACCTCTCAGTGCGCTGCAGCTGGATCTCGGAGAAAGGATAAGGCTGTTGGAACAGAATCCATCCTCTCCTTACCAGTTCCAGCACGGTTACGAAATACGATACGATCCTGGTGGCGGTGGCTTCAGGTCCGAGAACCGTACCGAAGCTAACGGGACTCCCCGGAGGGATCTTCCTCTCGAGGGCGTCTATGCATTCACTTATGGTCAGCAGGGTTCTCTGGATCCTCTGAGGAAGAACCGTCGCCTCTTCCTCCGACAGGCTTGCGAGAGCCTTCAGGAGATCCAGCAGTGATGCCTGGCCCGGTTCCACCTGCGTGCTGTCAACGGACCATCTCTCCCGTTCTCCCGGGGAGGAGTATATGTCCGACCAGGTTTCCTCGCTTCGCTGAAGTTCCTCGGCTATCTCCCTGAACGTTCTGTACAGGATCAGCTGTCTCCTGAGCTCAGCTCCGGGGTCCGGCTCGTCTTCGCCGTCCCTGCGTCTTGGCAGCAGGGCTCTGCTTTTCATTCTAGTGAGAGTGGCGGCCATGACGAGGTATTCGCTGGCCACATCGATGTCGAGTTCCCGGGCTCGTCTTATGTAACGGCAGTACTGGTCGGCCACATGGGCCACCGGAATATCGTAGATATCTATCTCGTCGCGCCTTATCAGGTACAGCAGCAGGTCCAGCGGTCCTTCGAAGGAATCCAGCTCTATTCTGCAGCTGGGACCGCGGAATGAGAAGGAGTCATGGGAGGATGTGTCCCTCAACAGATGTACCCGAACTCCACAAGGTCGTTGCGGTTCTCAGGCCAGGCTTCTCTCACCTTGACCCACAGGTCAAGGTTGAGCTGTCTCTCTATTATCCTGGAAGCGCTTTCCGAGGCGAGTCTGGCGATGTGCTGAAGCATGGAACCCTTCTTGCCTATGACCACACCCTTGCTGGAGTGTCTGGCAACGAAGAGATTGGTCCTGACGTACCGTTTGTCGTCGCGGATGGAGAACTCCTCTATCTGGACTGCGGTCGTGGACGCTATATCCGGAGGCAGCGCACAGAACAGGCTGTACCTTATCTGCTCGCTTACGAGGAATCTCTCGGAATGGAGGGATATGCACCCGTCAGGGAACAGCCTGCCCCTCCTCGGCACCAGCATCGATATGGCGGCGAGCAGGGTGGTCACGCCCTGGCCGGATGGCGGGCATACTGGGACTATATCATTATGAATCAATGACATCGATACCTGATTCCTCAGGGCTCCGTGCAGGTTGGCTGGAAAGTGGTCTATGAAGGCCGGGGCTATCACGATGGGCTTGCGACCGTTTTCGGCTATGAACTCCATCACATAAGGTGATTGCAGCTGCCCGGACAGCTCGCTGGAATTGATCACCAGGCAGAAGGCGTCAACTTCCCCCATCTGAAGGCAGCCTTCGCCTTCCTCAAGGGGAGGCGTGTCGATCACGCATATCTGGACCTCATCGGTCATGTGAATGCTTGTCATGGGTATCCTTGTGATCCCCGAATACTCGTGGGAGGGGCATATGCTCCTTGCCGTAAGCGCGTTGACCAGTGCGGACTTCCCTGAATTGCTGAGCCCGACCACCGCCACATACCCGGATCTCATAGGCTTTTCCAGCTCGATCATTCGCTCTCCGTCATTTCCGGAGCCGTTCCTTCATCCTCCGTGGTCTCATCTCCGGGAGGAAGCGGCTGAACCATTCCTCCGGACCCGTCGAACGGTTCCTCAAACGAATCGTCATGCTGCGCGGATTCCGATGTATCGTCCTGCGCATCATCGAAAGACCCGGAGGAATCCGTTTCCGACGGGAAAAGGCTGTCCGAAGGAGTTTCCTCCAGGATCGTCCCGGCCGGGGTCTCTTCCTCTTCCGGCAGGGTTCCCCTGATGGCACGGAATTCGCCCGCAGTATTGCCAAGGAAGACAACTCCATTGAAGAGGAGAGGGGCTGTACCCGAATAGCCTCCCATCTCCAGGGAATCCACCTTGTCCCCTGTCTCCAGATCGATTATGTGAAGCCTCTGATCATCGCATGCGAGATAGATCAGCCCCTGGCCCACAGCAGGCGGCAGCTGCAGCCAGTTATCGAACTGCTGTCTCCACAGCACCTCTCCCCCGCCCCGGTCAAGACAGACAAGACTTCCATCGTTCGTCCCCACCAGTACCCTTCCGCCGGTAATCACCGGCCTTGCACGCAGACACCTCCCGGAACTGCTCACGATGTCCGTCTCCCAGAGGAGGTCGCCGGTTCGGATATCGAACTTGCGGACCATTCCCCCCGAGAATCCCACATATACGGCAGAGCTGTCAGCTGATGGAGATGAGGCCTGGGTAGAGCTGCTTCGAGACCATAGAAGCTCGCCTGATCGGTCTACCACTGCGGTGACACCGTTCTCGGATGTGAAGGCCGCAACGGTATCCACTATCGCCGGACCCAGGACTATTCCGCCCAGTTCACGGTCCCAGACCGGTTCACCGGTTCCACGGCGCAGGGCGCAGACCTTCCCTGCCGAATTGCCTGAGAGGATCAGGCTGTCGCACATTATCCCCGTGTCGCAGAATACGTGATAACCGAGCCCGGCCGACCATTTCCGGCTTCCCGTAGCCCTGTCAAGGGCGTATACGTAGCCATCCTGGCCCCCGAAGTACACGGTGGTGGAATCCACCGCGGGTTCTCCGCATATTCCGCAGACGGTACTGAAAGACCACTTCAATGCGCCGCTGGATGCATCCACGGCTCTGAGATACCCGTCGTTGCAACCCAGGTAGAGCACGCCCTCCACAAGGGCCGGGGCAGAGAAGAACTCCCTGCCGCCTCCTGAGTCAAGCTGCCAGAGGGTTGAGAAGGGGGCCACGACATCGGGTCCCCAGCCCGCGTCACCCCGGGAGCAGGCCCTGGCCTGGAGCCAGAAACGGGGCTTCTGCTCCTGCCAGGACGGGATATCCCCTGCCGGCAGGGAATCCACCGCGCTGCTGTCCTCCGGAACCGTCTGGAGCGTTGTGATCGGTTCGTTACCGCCACCGCCCGGACCAAGGACCGTAGAGAGGAGAAACAGTATGATCAACCCGCCTATGAGGCTTGTACCTATGATTGTCGCGGCCCTTGTGTCACCGCCTGAGGAAGTGTCTAGACCGTTCCCGGTATGAGATTCAGCTTTCAGCACTTGAACAACCTTTCCATGGAACCTTGCTCAGTAGATGATCACAGGAGCCCCCACCGGGAGGGTCCTGTAAAGGGCCTCCAGGTCGGAACTGCTCATTCTTATGCATCCGTGGCTGACGTTACTGCCCCTTCCCACGCCGTAGTGTATCAGTATTCCCCCGCCCAGGTCAAGCTTGTAGGAACCCAGCGCGCCCGGAACCCTCTGAACGTAGATCCTCTCAGAGGCCGTGAGGGAATCGTTGTAATACGCGATCTGGGCTGCCCAGGGTATGGTATCCGGTATCACGACGTAATCATCGGGTTCGGGAGGAGTCATGTTCATCTCTTCCCAGTACCAGTCCGGTCTGTACCAGTAGGGATTCTCACCCTTCTCTATCACGTACCTGAGTCCCCTGGGAGTCGAGAAATCCCAGACCTGGCCGTCATCGTTGCCTGTCCATCCCTTGCCCGTGCCGCAGTAGCCTGACCTGACCACCATCTCAGTGCCGTCTTCAAGGTTCCTTCTAAGATGGAACCTGTTCTGATAGGTGTCGATCAGGAGGTAATAGCCGGTATAGTCGTTCCTCAGTTCCAGCATCTGGAGATAAGCCTCCAGGGAATCCAGCCTCAGGGTCATCATGAAGATAGAATCGCTGCGCAGGCTGTAGAATCGGTTCATTCCCGCCAGCGTGTCCATCTCCAAGCTTATGGCCCTCATGCGGCTGTCGGCGAAGCCGTAATCCATCTGAAGCCTGCCGAGCCTCCTCGACAGCATGTTGGCGCTGACGAGGCTGACTGCAAGGGCGACGGTGAGGACGCAACCCAGTACGATAAGCGGAGTTCTCAGGGATTTCATCGTTCAAGCCTTTCTCAGATGACTGGATCGTCGATCAGTGTCCTGCACGTGGGCCAGACGGCCCTGCTGCCCCTGATGTCGATATGCACGAAGGGTCCGTGAGCGGGGATCCACCGGTAGGCGGAAGCTCCTCCGGTCACCACCCTTCCCTGGGCTTCGAGAGCCCTGACTATCTCTACGAGGTACTCGCCGTCATAGACATCGACCCTCTTGTTCCGGTCAATGTCATCCATAAGGCCGTTGGCCGGCCAGCTCTCTATCCATATGTCGGCCGCCATTCCGTAAAGGTGCAGGCTCTCGCCGGTCTCGTTGCCGATGGACGCGTTGTATGCCGGGGTTCTGAAACCGCTTATGCTGTGAATCCCCGATGCCTGGGGATATACTTCCCGGACCGCTGTCAGCAGCACTTCCATCTTGTCCGCCAGGCGCAGGTCAAGGGCCATGTACTGGGGATAGCTGCCCTCGACATGGCAGAGCAAATCTCCAAGGGTCAGGTGTGTCGTCACCCTTGCCCCCATTCCGGCGCTCCCGACCTCTATGAAATAGGCCGGCTTCCGTTCCGTCCCGTCGCCTTCCCCGTAACTTCCTATGGGAAAAGAGTTTAGCGAAGTCGTCCTCCAGCGGCAGGTTTCCACCGGCACCAGCACAGTGTACTGTTCGGCGCTCTCCCCTGAGCTTGCATCCAGATGGAATACTCCGTGGCTTCTGGGAGCCCTCCAGCCGAAAGCAGGGCCATGACCGGAGGAGGGTTCTCCTGCCGTGGCGCTCCATCCAGCCTCGATGCCGCCCAGTGAAAGGGTGACCGAGTCGCCCGGCATAACGATGAAGGCAA
This sequence comes from Candidatus Fermentibacteraceae bacterium, assembly GCA_016936235.1. Classification (GTDB taxonomy): domain Bacteria; phylum Fermentibacterota; class Fermentibacteria; order Fermentibacterales; family JCC-6; genus Aegiribacteria. The sequence goes on from JAFGPK010000027.1 coordinate 9,469, forward strand.
CCTGGTGGTCCGGCAGAGGAACCCCGTCAACGCTCATCCGAAGCGCAGGCGAAGCCGGCACGGGATCATCCGCAGTTGAGAAGAGCATCATCCAGACCAGCAACCAGAGCATCTCAAGACCACCTTCCGGTAACGCGGATCACGGTACATCGCCCCGCTTGAGGCCGGATAGGACCCTTCTGCCCGAAATGGACAGACGATGGTCGCAGTGGAGCTTCACCGCCTGTGGATAGGCGATGTGCTCCTGCTCCAGGATCCTGTCTGAAAGGCTGCGGACATCATCATCATCAAGAACGGGCACGCTCCGCTGGAGTATTATGGGACCGGTATCTACTCCTGCGTCGACGTAGTGCACCGTGCATCCGCTTATGGTAACGCCATAGGACAGAGCCTTTTCCTGCGCATCCAGCCCCGGGAAGGATGGGAGCAGCGAAGGGTGGATGTTCATTATCCTGCCGCCGTATTCGCTGATCATCGGACCCTTGATTATCCTCATGAGCCCGGCCAGGCAGACCAGTTGTATCCCTCTGTCCCTCATGATGCCGGTCCAGTTCTCCTCAGCGGACTCCGAGAACCTTGTGCGGTATTTCCCGGGGGATAAGTACATGGATTCCACGCCCAGTTCCAGGGCTCGTTTCAGTACAGGGGCTTCGGGATTGTCCGACACCAGGAGGACCACCCTGCCCCTGCCGGTGTCTCCCCTGCAGAGGGCTTCGAAATTGGATCCCCTGCCGGAGGCAAGGACGGCCACTCTGACATCATCCCCGCCGGCGCCCCGATCACCCGCCATCATCACCTGTCATCAATGTCCAGCGTTTCCCTGCGGTCGCTGAACGTCCATGTGATACCGAAGGAATAGCTCCTCCAGTCGTCAAGCACATCTTCCAGCGCAAAAATGAATGCAAACCTGCCCAATGTAAACATCGACCCGGCATCCATCGTTCCGACGGTGGATGTGTCGGTACCGGTCACCTCCCAGGAAACGCCGCCGTAGAGTCTGCCGGCCGCCCCCCAACGGACCGAGGGCATGAGTGTACCGTTGAAGGCAAGCGTATCCCCGCCCGCACGGGCTCCGGCATGGAGGAAACCGTAATCGGTGTTCAGCACGGTCTGGAGGCCTGCTGTGCAGACTCCGTCCCATACTTCGACGAAGAGGTCCGATGGCCCTGCGCCGACGGCTCCCATCACTCTCGGATCAGCTCCCGGTTCAGCCGTCAGTCCCGCCTGCAGACGCAACACCCACGGCTCTGCGATCAGTCCTGCAGTGCCTCCGAAAAGCAGTTCCCCGTCATCGTCCACCATATCTCCCCTTGCCACGGCCCTCATTCCTCCCACAGGCATCTCCAGCCGGAGATGGCCCTGTACGTTGTGAACGGAGTCATCCTCAAGTGAAGCGGCGGCAGCGGATCGCACTGAAAACGGACCCGCATTCAGTCCCCACATCGCGAGGGCTTCCCAGTATTCGCCCCCTGAGCGGAAATGAGCGAAGGTGATCCTGGCAAGACCTTCATCGGGTCGCCATCCGGTCCAGAGAGCGTAGCCGTCCTCAACTGCCCGCCATCCGCGGCCTCCCGCCTCCAGTTCTCCGAAACCCAGAACGAATCGCTGATTGTTTACCGTATCTTCTCTTGTCATGCTGAGATCCATCTTGAACAGAGACGTAACGGGACGTCTCAGCCCCGCGGAGTACCTGTTGCCTCCGCCGGTGTTCTCGATGAGCCCTATACCGCTGTTGAAGGAGCTGTCCGGCACACCGTACGAGGAGAAATCCGTCTCCCATCTCCCCCCTCCCCACACACCGGCTTCCAGGGGAGTCCTCACTGTCAGCGAATCGAATGATCCCCAGCCGGGCAGGGGCCGGTAGCCCGATACGGTGACCGGCACTCCGTCCCTTACCACCGACATGCTCCATCCGGTTACGAAGGGCGGGGCCCACTTGAACATCTCACCGGTCTGTAGGACATCGGAAGGACCGGGGGATATGACGGTCCAGGACAGCAGAGCGGAGAGTATGAAGAGGCTCACGGATCCAGGTATCCGGGTCTTCCGAGAGCCTCGTAGGTCAGGACCTTGCCACGCTCCACCCCCGGCTGGTCGAGGGGATCGATCCCCAGGGCCAGTCCGCAGAGGACGGTCGCCATCTCAAGGGTCATCATCAGTTCTCCCAGTGCTTCGGCATCCAGGGATGCCATGCATAAGCGGCTCACGGGAACTCCCCTCTCCTCCAGAGCCCTGGCTGTCGCATCCCCCTCAGCAAGTCTGAGCCGGTCAAGAGTAAGCCCTTCCAGGTACGCGATGGAAGGATACTCCTCGAATCCCCCCGGAAGCACAGGAGCGTCATCCATAGAAGGCGTGGTCACGAAGGTCACGGTCTTGTCGGCGGGGCCCTCCATGAAGAGCTGGACCAGGGAATGCTGGTCGGCGGGTCCCCGGCATGCCAGAGGGGTCTGGCCGATGCGCACTTCGCGCCCAGACAGGTCCAGTTTCTTTCCGAGGCTTTCGCCCCAAAGCTGCGAGAACCACAGGGCGGTGCTGAAGAGCCGGTCGTCGTACGTGAAGAACGCATGCACCGGGTAATCCTTGAAATTCGTCAGGAAGGCTGATGCCGCTCTCGCCGCGAGGCTCTCCTCACGGAGGTCCCTGAAATCGGACGTCACGGCAGCGGCTCCCTTCAGGAGTGACCTCACATCGACTCCGGCATAGGCGGCGGGGAATGTCGCCACCGGACTCATGACGCTGAACCTGCCTCCCACCGAAGGCGGTACCGTAAGCGTGAGCCACCCCATGGCATTCGCCAGCCTCCTCAGGTCCCCCCTCTCAGGATCCGTTACCGCGACTATTCTGTCAGCGCTGTCGCCGGTCCTCTCCAGCCACCTTCGCAGCGAAATGAAAATGGCCATGGTCTCGGCGGTCCCGCCTGATTTCGTGATAACGGTCACCGATGTGGAAGCAGGGTCCAGTTCCGACTCGAGCCTGGAAATGAAGGCGGAGTCGGGCGAATCCGCGATGGTGACGGGAGGATCTGTTGAAAGTGCATCCATCAGGGCTTTCAGTCCCAGCGAGGAGCCGCCGATCCCGGTCACCACCATCCTGCTGGAACGGCCTCGCATAATACCGGCTGCCTCCATGGCACTCCGAAACAGCTCTTCATCGCCGGGAAGGTCCATGAACCCCAGCTTTCCCTTTTCCTGCCATTCACTGAAGACATCCATGACACCCGAGTCCAGCGGTTCATGATCGAAGCTGGTCCTCAGCTCCAGGGAAGGCGCTTCACGGCTCACTATGATCTCCGTTCGTCTTTCCCGCCCAGGTGGCCAGCCTCCGGGGCAGAGGTCGGACGGGCAGCAACATGACCAGTCCGCGTCCGTACTCCCCCACCCGCTGGACAGGTATTGTGTCATCATCCTCTGAAACGACGTAACTCGACAGATCGCTCTCGAAGACGGCGACCCTTTCCACTGCCTCGAGTCGTCCGAACAGGGACTCCAGTTCCGAAAGGTCGCCGGAATATACAGCATGATCGGTACGTTCCTCAACTAACCGCACGGAATCCCCCCCCATAGGCCATCCCGACATGGAGCATCCCTCCGGGGGACGGACCAGGAACAGCCGGCTGCTCTCCACTGCCACTTCCATCATGATGCTTCCCGGATATATCCGGTTTCCGGGGGATTCCAGCACTCCCGTTATCCGCCCTGCCAGCGGTGAAAGAAGTGGCCGGGCGGAATGGCTTTCAAGGGAATCAAGCAGCCTTGAGAGGCTGTCCACCCTCTGGACCAGCATGCTGTCCGAGGGCAGGGCCAGAAGCCTGGCGGAGGCTATCTCCAGCTCCATTCGCAGTCTTTCCGCGATAACGGTGCCGATATCCTCCATCACCATGGCCAGGGTATCACCGACCATTGCTTCATCCCCTTCCGACACTGTCACTTCGCGGACGAGGCCGGATCCTTCCCCCGTCCACCCTATCCTGACGGTGTCCGGCGGGGACTGAACGAATGTGAACCCGGTAACATCAACCGGTTCGGAATAATACGCCGGGGCCTGTACCGGTGACGACCCTGCCGGTTCGTCCCTGTCACCGCTTCCGCAGCCCGGTGAGAGGACTGCCAGAAGAGCGGGGAGGATCACCGACACTGGACAAAACAACCATGCCCTAGTACTTTTCACGTACCGGTTCGCTCCGTTTCCCGTCAGTTCAACCTGTCAAACGAAAGCAGTAACATGGCACCCCGGAGAACCATCCTGATACTTTCCATCGCAGCAGTCCTGGTGTCCGGATGCGGTGAAACCAGAACCTCGGGCTTCTACGCCGGAGCCACGACGACCCGCACCACCTACGGTGACACCTCAACTACTATATATACAGAAACCTCCTTCTCAACAGCACCCGAGTCCGAGGACACGCTTCTAAACGTCACTTTCGACGATGTGCTGTCCCAGCCCTTCGGCCCCTCATGCTACTACCAGGTCTACAACGGTGCGATGCATGTGGACAACTCCGTTTTCGATGACCCCGTCGTGCTCCTCTCCACAGCAGGTCTTCTCGAAGACGGCCTTGTGGAAGCCCAGTTCGACATCATCGACGCCCCGGCTCACAGCGTTGTCGGCCTGGTCATAAGGGCCGAATCAACGGAGGATTTCCTCCTCCTGGGGGTCAATTCCAGGGGTCAATACACTGTGCAGCGCTCGATAAGGGGATTATGGGTACCCGTCATGGGTCTCGACCCCTTCGAGTCCAGCCGGCTGCTCCCATACGGTCAGCCGGGTGTCGAGGTTTCCGCGCTGGTGCACGGGAACTACGTCGATCTGAGGGTGAACGGCCAGCTGATCCAGGTAATCAGGACCGAACTCCCGGCCCTCGGCCAGGCCGGCGTGTTCATCGACGCGTATGCCAGGGTCAACCTTGACAGACTGACGGTGGTGCCTTCGGAATGACCGGAATACTGCTCTCTCTTATTCTGCAGGCTTGGACCCCCTGTTCGGGAAGGGCCTCCTGCCTTCGCTACAGCGAACCGGACGAACTGGAGACAAGGGGACCCAGCGGTATCCCCGTGCTCATGTACCATCATGTCAGCGATCCTGTCGACGGTTATTACGGGGTTTCGACCAGCCGTTTCCGACGCGACCTCGAGGAACTGGACCAGGCCGGATTCTTCCTCATAGTACCGGAGGACATAGAGAACGGTCTGATGCGGGTCCCCCCTGACAGAAGGCCGGTCCTTCTCACCTTCGACGACGGATGGCAGGACAACATGAGCTTTACCGGCATAGGGGATTCCTTTCAGCTGGATCCATCCTGCGCCCTGGCCATCCTTGACGGGTACAGCTCCGAACACCCGGAATTCGGGCATGGTGCGGTCTTCTTCATCTCCTGGGACAAGATCCCCTTCGGCCAGGAAGAATTCGTGACGGAGAAGATGAATCTCCTCCTGGATATGGGGTATGTCATCGGAAACCATACGGACAAGCACACAGACCTTACCAGGCTGTCCATGAGCCTCTGGCGCGACGCGGTGATCAAACCCCTTCAGAGGTTCAACAGGAGGCTGGGCCTGAGGACATCCCAGGTCCGGACCCTGGCATATCCGGGGGGAAGGCTTCCCAGGGATTCCGGGGCGGAGGAACTCCTCTCCAGGCTGGATTACATGGGCAGGAAAGCTGTGGCGATGGGCTTCCTCGCCAACGGAAGCATCTCATCCTTCGGCCCTCTTCTCTCTTCTCAGGAGGGCTGGTTCCGAATCGGCAGGCTGGACATGAGCCGGTACTCAGTGAGCCAGGTTCTGCAGTGGAGCAACATCATGGTCCCGGAAGCCAGGGAGGACCTGCACGATCCCCTCAGCATGAGGATCCCCTGCCAGGATCCGTTCCCTTCTCGCTGATCACTCTGTACTCCCTTTCGGGAGCCTTCTGGAGGGGCTCAATGGAGGCATACCCGGCGCACAGCACCGCCGTCAGTCTCATTCCCCTGGTGGAAGGCGAATGCCAGGACCTGAAGAGAGGGTAGAGCTTCTCGGCGACTCCGTTCCAGAGTGTTCCCATACCCATCGATGAGGCCCGGTACATGACCGTGGTCGCCGCTATGATTCCGTCTGCCCTTCCCGTGATATTTCCCCGGGGAACGAAGAAGAACATTATCACCGGCGCTCCTCTGAAGACCGGGTCCTCCCCCTTCCTCACGCGCTCCAGGTAGTCCCCCGTCCCTGTGAGCTTTCCCAGAAGGAAGGTCACGCCGGTGCGAGCAAGAATATCCAGCAACCTCCGCAGCGGTGCCATGAGCCCCTCCGAGGCATCCGCGCCGCGCAGCACCCTTACGGTCACACCCTGGGAATTCCTGCCCGTGGGAGTCTGACCCAGAATGGAGAGAAGTTCATTCATCTGCTCATCCGATGGGATCTTATCCCTGTACTTCCTCACCGATCTCCTGGTCGTCGCCAATGCCCGGAATCCCTCCGGCGAGGCCATGTCGGCCTTCTCCGCGGCGGCTTCAAGGCCGAACGCGTTCTCAGGGCAGAACACCCCGCAGTGCCCGCATCCGATACATGTCCCGCCGTTGAAGACAGGGCTTCCAGCATCCATGGCCGCCGCCCCCGAAGGGCACAGCGCGGCACATGTTCCGCACCCGGTGCAGAGTTCCCTTCTGAACCTCTCCTCAGGGAAGGATATCAACGTCGACGTCTCTTGTTATGAGACCGGGTTGTACCAGCACAACACCGGGGAACGTGCCGTAGGGTTCCATGCCGTTCCAGGTCCCGCCGCCATCGATGTCCACAAAGGCCGCGATGGTGTATCTGCCGGCAGGGATATCATCCACCTCGTACTCTCCCGGACCCACTGAAGCGTATGTCACACGGGATTCGGCGTCACCACCGGTCCTCCTTATCTGCAGGAGCAGGGGCGACCCTGTGTAACCCGTTATCCTGCCCGAGATCGATCCCGGTTCGTCGCCCCAGAGAGTGGAGAAGCTCCATGAGAACGGCAGTGACAGGGTATCTCCCCACAGCGTGCCGAGTCCGGGTTCCAGGACGAACCTGTACTGCTGTTCACCGATCAGCTGATGTTCAGGGTAGTACTCGAAGGACCTCCCGTCAACGACCCTTATGGTTCCCTCCACGGTGGTGCTGTCCACCACCCGCTGGAGGACCAGCTTCTCCGAGAGGGAATCGGGGTGCACCCAGTAGCTGAAGGATATCAGGAAGGGACCGCCGGGATGGGCGTTGTCCGAACCCGGAGCGGGGAAGAAGGACCTGACACGAAACGTGTCAGCCGGCATGGAGTCCACTCCATAGAATTCCAGGGAATCAGGTCTGGATGGGTTTCCCATCAGGTCATTCACTCCGCTGAGACGGGCGGTCATGGCTGAATACGGTATCATGTGGGTCTCGAGTATGACGGACGGAGCCGATGTGCCTCCGGAAAGCCAGTAACCGCTTACCGGGACGGGCTCTCCGAGACTGTCCGCGATGGATACTTCTCCGGCGCCGAAGGAACCGTAGGAGACATCCTCGTTGAAATCCAGTCTGAGATGGTAGGCGTCCATCGGTGATATTGCGGTGAGGATGGGTCCCACCGTATCCACCACCGTAAGTGTCGCATGGATCATCAGGGTGTCCCCGGAAGCCAGCGACACGGATGTGTCATACCCGGCCTCGGCTTCGGGTTCCCACAGGTACGACCTGTCAGGGTCCTCGTAGCAGAGCAGCCTGTATTCCCCCGGTTCGAGCCAGTCCACCACGGCCGCGGAGGAAGAATCAGGCGTCGTTCTCCTTACCAGAGAAGAGTCCCTGTAGAGTTCCACCAGAGTGCTCTGCGAGAGGTTGCCTCCCCCCTGCCTCGACATCGAGACCCCTATCCGTCCCGAGGGAAGCGTATCGGAGGAAGTGTAGACCAGATCCCGGGATGATCCCGACTGATTGCCCCTCCTGTCCGTTATCTCCCTCGGTATGTGCACGACAAGGGGACCCGGGCCCGGCGGTGACTGTAGCTCAATCCTCATCGTGCTTCCGCTGACCACCAGTCGGTGTTCGATGGGGGGATATATGAACACCGCGGCCGAGTTCCCCTCGAGCCTCTCGCTCCAGTCTACAGTTATAAGGCGGAGATCGGTATAACCTGTTCCCGGGGCAGGTTCAACGGATACGATGTCCGGAGGGGTCCTGTCCTCGGGTCCTCCGTCGGGGGCCACCATCTTCGCGCATGAAAGCGCCATCAGGAGCGCTGTCCAGAGATGACGGACCTTCAATTCGTTTCCCTGCCCGCGGCGGTCTTCCGGCGTATGGCCCCTGCCTTCCTGTAGAAGGTGGACGCTTCATTCTCACGTTTCATCTTTTCCAGCACGATGGCCAGTTCGATAAGGTAATCCGGCTCGTCGGGGGCAAGCTCCAGGGCTGTCCTCAGAGAATTCTCGGCTTCGTCCAGGTCACCGGTGAGATTGCAGCATTTGCCGATGTAGAACCATGCGGGAGCGTAGTCCGGGTTCTCCTCCACCACATCCTCCAGTATTCTCACCGCTTCCCTGTAAAGACCGTTCCTGAGCTTCGAGACACCTCCGAGGAATTCCATGTCTATCCTGCTTACACCCTGTTTCAATGCTTCATCCCGCCATTCGTCGCTTCTCAGCCTGATCATCTGCATAAGGGACCTGACATGGGCGGGGCTCACCACAGCGGCGACACGCCTGGCTTCCCCCCTGGACAACCCTGGCTCCGTCTCCCCTTCGGAACGTTCACGGCTCATGAGCTCCTCCAGGTCCGGCATTCCCTCGATCTCGATGTCGCTGTCGCCGTTCCCCTTCTCATCGGCGAAGAGAGCCATCTGGCGCCCGGTCAGCTTGCCCCTGATGAGGTGCTCGAACATCTCCTTCTGGTCTTTCACTTTTGATACCCTCACTATGGGCCTCAGCTGGAATTCGCTTATCTCATCGGTGAGGAGCAGCTTCCTCCGCATCTCCCCGGGCAGCTTGAGCAGGTTGAGTATCTGAGTGATCCTCGCCCTGGAGTAACCCAGCAGCTCGGACAGCCTGCTCCTGTTCTCGCAGAGCTCGTTGCGGAGAAGACCGTCGAAGAGGAGCGCCTCCTCCACGCAGTTCTTTATGGACTCATGGGCGAGGGAAATGTGGACACTGCTTCTCACCACGATGGCCCTCACGGTGAACTGGCCGCGGGCCTGCATCCTCCAGAAGCTTCTGTGGTGCGCCAGGAGAGTGTATTCGGACCTTTCATCCACTCCCTCCTCGATCGGGTCCTTCTCCCTGATGAGGACCGGTGGTACGAAGGGCTCCTTCTGGTGAACCTCGGGATTCCATTCCTCGGGAGGCTCGATATAGTCAATGTTCTCTATCTTCACCTCCTCCAGCAGCATATGCTCCAGAATCTCACCGGATTCCCTCTTCTTGTCCATCAGCCTCCCCCTTCAGCGAACAGTAATGATTCCACCTCTTCAGGATCCTCACGGACCCAGGTAATTCCCGGTATCCTGCCGAACATGTTCCTCTGCCTCCTGGCGAGCCGCCAGGTGTTTATCTCTATGGCTTCCCTCAGTTCCGCCAATGTGCCTATTCCGCCATCCAGGTAATCCAGGACCTCAGCGTACCCGATGGTCCTGCCGAGAGCGCTTTCCCTGCCCCATCCGGCGCGCAGGAGGGAACCGACTTCCTCCACGAGCCCGGAATCAAGCATCAGGTCCGTCCTGATGCCTATCCTCCTTCTGTGCTCATCCCCGGGAACTGATATTCCCACTATCCTGAAGCGCTCCCTGGCGATGGGATCCCCGCCCTTCCTCAGCTTCGATGGCGGAGAACCGGTCAGGGCGAACAATTCCATAGCCCTGGTCTGTCTTCGAATGTCCCCCCTGCCCACCGATTCGGCAGTGGCCGGATCCACGCTGTGAAGCATGCGCCACAGGCATCCCGGGACCTCCAGCTCCAGTTCCCCCAGGCCCTTTCTGACTCCGGGACACCTCTCCGGAAGTGGATCGAGGGCCCCTGTAAGCGCCATAACGTACAGAGCGGTGCCGCCGGCCACCACCGGTACGGAGCCGGATGACCTGATGGAACCGATCAGCTCCAGGGCCCTTCTCTCGAAATCGCCGGCGGAGAAGCTCTGGTCGGGGTCGATGCAGTCCAAAAGGTGATGTATGAGGAATGCCCTCTCATCCGGCGACGGTTTCGCGGTACCGATGTCCATTCCCCTGTAGACCTGCCTGGAATCCGCGCTTATCACCTGAAAATCGCGCCTCTCCCTGAGCCTGAGCAGCAGCCCGGTCTTTCCAGAAGCCGTACATCCGACAAGGACGGGGGTCACCTGACTATCTGCCAAACCTGCCCGCCAGTTCCTCGAAGGTTATCTCCAGCAGCGTGGGCCTTCCGTGGGGGCAGTGGAAGGGATCCGAAGTGGAGAAGAGCCTGTCCACAAGGTGTCTTGTCTCCACCGGCGACAGCGCATCGCCGAACTTCACCGCCCCCGCGCAGGCGGCTGCGGCGGCCACCCGCTCCTGTACCGGCATCTCCCTGAACTCGGGGCTCTGAAGGGACCTGATAATCTCCCTGAGGGCTTCGATGCCGTGGAAAGTCCCCTGGGGGACCGCCGTAAGGACAAGCGTGTCGCCTTCCACATGATAATCGAAACCGGACATCGTCAGGACTTCTCTGCTGGAATCCAGCTGTTCGACCTCTCCTGCGTCCAGCCTCACGCTCTCAGGCAGCAGCAGGACCTGACTGCCCGATCCCGAATCGGTCCTGATGGCCTGTAGCACGGTCTCGTAGAGTATTCTCTCATGTGCCGCGTGCTGGTCTATAAGAACGATACCCTTGTCGGTGGAGGTAACCAGATAGGACCTGCCTATCTGCACTATGGGAAAATCGCCATCCCGCCTGTCATGGCTATCGGGTTCCGACGGCGCCTGAACCTCCATGGCCCTCTCGAACAGCTCCCGGCCCGGTTCCGCCTTCACTCCATCACGAAAACCACGGTAATTCGCTCCGCCTCTGGCAAGACCGTCGGAGACCGCGGTCCTCCACCTGTCGCTGAGACCTTCCAGGGCTGAACCGACGGCGTCCCTCACCCGGGAGGGCTCCCTGAATCTCACCTCACGCTTGGCCGGGTGAACGTTTACATCAACCTCGCCCGGGGGGACCGTTATGCTGCAGCAGAGCAGCGGGTACCCCGCTGGACCGGCCAGGGCCGCATCCAGAATCCCCGAGGCGAGGCCGCTGTACACCTGCCTTCCATTGACGAGTATGTACTGATGCGTCTTCCTGTTCCATCGTTGGCCCGGGAACCATACAATGGAAGCCTCCGTCCCGCCGGATCCGCCTTCCGCGGTAACGAAACGGCAGTCCGCGGGGAGTGCGTACCTTGCCATGAGCCTTCCCGCGACGGTCTCAGCAGGCTGCAGCAGGAAGAGCAGGCTGCCGTTGTGCGTCAGGCTGAACTCCACATCAGTCCTGGAGATGGCGCACCCGGTGACGAACTGCTCTGCCCGGGACAGCTCCGTCGCCTGTGTCCTGAGGAATTTCCTCCTCGCGGGTTGATTGAAGAACAGTCCTCCGGCAGTCACTGTGGTCCCCCTGGTCCTGGGAGCCTGGGAGACACCGGAAAGCACTCCGCCGTCCATCCTTAGCTCCCAGCTCTCATCTCCGTCGGATGTCAGCATTCTGAAATGCGTCACGGCCGCTATGCTAGGGAGGGCCTCTCCCCGGAAACCAAGGGATGCAAGGCTGTTCAGATCGTCCCCGCTGCTTATCTTGCTGGTGGCGTGCCTCTGTACGGCGAGCAGGAGGTCGTGCCTGCTCATGCCGCAACCGTCGTCCCTTACCACGATGGACTTTCTGCCGCCCTGCTCCAGTTCCACAGCGATCCTGGACGCTCCGGAGTCCAGGGAGTTCTCCACCAGTTCCTTGACCACGGATGCGGGTCTTTCCACCACTTCACCGGCGGAGATCAGGTTGATGACGCTGTCCGGGAGGACTCTTATTCCGGCCACTGGCAACCTTTCATGGATGGTGCCGGGAGAGGGACTCGAACCCTCACGCCCCTTACGGGGCAACGGATTTTAAGTCCGTTGTGTCTGCCAGTTCCACCACCCCGGCATTTGTTAACGCAGAATATACTCCCGGGTCCGTGGCCGTACAACCGGAACAGGGCCGGGATCGCTCCGCCGGTCAGGGTTCGTAACGGTACACCAGGATATTATACCCCTCCACCGGTTCCCAGGTCCCGTAGCCCCTTCGTCGGGCTTCGTCCACGATATCCCCGCGGGATTCATGGACCACGATGCAGCAGTGTTTCTCCCCCCTGGCCGACGCCGCGGCCTCGGCGCCCTCAAGGAATCCACCGGGGTCGGACCTGGAACCGCTGATTGGAGTGGTCTCGTCAGATGACTTCCTCCTCAGGAAGACGACTTCCCGGTACCTGAAGGCGTCGCACTTCCGCAGGGCCCATTCGATACCCTCACCGGACAGCCTGGGGTATTTCCATCCGCAGGGTATATGACCCACGGCCTCGGTGAAATCAGTCCCGGAGGGCTCGGCTGCGAGGGCTTCACCGCAGGACCCGATGCCGTCCCTGGTCATGAGGATGAACCTGTTGACGGGTCTGAAGCCCTGTGAAACGGAGATGTGTATGCTTTCATGGTTGTTGATATAGGTGGAGAACTCCATGCATCTGAAGGGGCCTCTTCGGATCATCTCCCTTCCGATATCGAAGGCTTCCCCCGCCAGGCGTCTTCCCATGCCCGCGCCCCGGTGGTCCGGATGGACCCGCAGGGCCTCCAGCCAGATGACGCCGCAGGGCATGGGAGACATCCTGAAGGTTCCCAGTACGCTTCCGCGGTACTCTCCGACGTGAAGGGTCCCGTCGGAGATCCATCCGGGAGCTTTCCCCTCGAGATAGTCATCCCCTTCCCAGGTGAGCCTGGATATCTCCGCTATGGCCTTGATGTCCCCCGGACAGGCCTTCCTGATGATCATTTCATCCATTAACAGCCCCCCGCCGGATGGAACGTCGCATAATTCATTATAATACCGTACAATGGACCGGTGATCCATGCCGGTGCAACCGACGCGAATAGATGGAACGGAAGTACAGATTTGTCAAGGAAGTACTCGCTGCAGCACCTGCGCAACATAGGAATAATGGCTCACATAGACGCGGGCAAGACCACCGTGTCCGAGCGGATACTCTACTATACCGGCAAGCTTCACCGCATGGGCGAAGTCCATGACGGCCAGGCTGTTATGGACTGGATGGACCAGGAGCAGGAGCGGGGCATCACGATCACCAGCGCCGCAACTGCGACGGTGTGGCGCGATCACATGATAAACCTCATCGACACGCCGGGCCACGTGGATTTCACCGTGGAGGTCGAGCGCAGCCTGAGAGTGCTGGACGGCGTGATAGCGCTCTTCTGCGCCGTGGGAGGCGTCGAACCCCAGTCGGAGACAGTATGGAGGCAGGCGGAGAAATACTCCGTACCGAGGATTGCCTTCGTGAACAAGATGGACAGGCTGGGAGCCGATTACTACGGAGTGGTCAGCTCCATACAGAAACAGCTGGGCGCCAACGCAGTGCCGGTCGTTATTCCCATAGGTTCCGAGGACGGGTTCAGGGGAATAGTGGACCTGGTGGACAACTGCGCCGTCTACTACGACAAGATGGACCGTGGAATGACATGGCACGAGGAACCGGTGCCGGATGATATGAGGGAGACGGCGGAAAAGTGGCGCAGGAACCTGATCGAGAAGATCAGCGAGATCGACGAGAAGCTGTTCGAGAAGTACTGCAACGGTGCCGTGATTGAGAAGGATGAGCTGAGCCGGGGGATAAGGAAGGCGACCCACTCCCATAAGGTATGCCCTGTGCTGTGCGGGAGCGCATACCGCAACATGGGTGTGCAGAGGCTCCTTGACGCCGTTGTCTCATACCTTCCCAGCCCCCTGGACCTCCCTCCGATCAGCGGGAGGTGCCTTGACGGCCATCCCATCGAGAGGGTCCCCATGGATGACGGCAGGCTCGCGGCCCTGGCATTCAAGGTGGTAACGGACAGGCATGTGGGCAAGCTGGTCTACGTCAGGGTCTATTCCGGAACCATGGAATCAGGGTCCTACGTCTACAACTCAAATGAGAAATCCACACAGAGGGCAGGGCGTATCCTCAGGATGCACGCTGACAAGCGCGAGGCGGTCGATGCTCTCTACACCGGCGAGATCGGAGCCGTGACCGGATTGTCGAACACGTCCACCGGAGACACCCTCTGCTGCCAGGATAATCCCATAGTGCTGGAAGCCATCGAGTTCCCCGCTCCAGTTCTCAGTGTTGCCGTCAAGCTGGAGAAGAAAGGCGAGAGGGACAGGCTGTCAAGGGCTCTGGTAAAGCTTTCAGGAGAGGACCCTACGTTCCTGGTCTCCATCGATCCCGATACCTCGGAGACCATTATCTCCGGAATGGGCGAACTCCACCTGGAGATAATCCTCGAGCGGCTGCGAAGGGAGTTCGATGTGGAAGTGACCACCTCGCCCCCGAGGGTAGCCTACAGGGAGACCATAACCTCGACGGTGGACGTGGACGAGAAACTCGTAAAACAGACAGGCGGCAAGGGCCAGTACGCGCATGTCATCATGACGCTGGATCCGATGCCTGCGGGACACGGGTTCGAATTCAGGAACAGGGTCAGGGGCGGCAATATTCCCAGGGAATACATCCCTGCTGTTGAGAAGGGAGTTCTCGACGCCATGTCCAGGGGGGTCCTGGCCGGCTTCCCCGTTGTGGACATAAGAGTGACTCTGAACGACGGGGCCGCCCACGAGGTGGACTCTTCGGAGATGGCGTTCCGGAAGTGCGCCGAGTCAGCTTTCAGAAAGGGCTTCATGAAGGGGAACCCCCAGCTGCTGGAACCGGTCATGAGCGTCTCGGTCACGACACCGGAGGACTATGCCGGGAATGTCACGGCAAGCGTCTACGACAAGCGGGGAAACATCACCTCCATGGGCAGGCAGGTCAACGCCCAGGTGATAAAGGCCCTCATTCCGCTATCCAGGATGTTCGGTTACGCGACTGAGCTGCGGAACATGAGCCAGGGCAGGGCGGCATTCTCCATGCACTTCGAGCATTACGAAGCCGTGCCGTTCTCCATAGCGGAAAAAGTGCTGGAGGAACTGAGGAACTCCTAGTCCAGGAACCCCGATCCCATAAGCTTCTCCCGGAGACTTCTGAGGGCAAGAGCCCGGTGGCTTATGCGGTTCTTCTCCTCGGCCGTGCATCTGCCGAAGGTATGGTCCAGACCGTCGGGAAGGAACACGGGATCGTAACCGAAACCGCTGTCCCCGTCGGGCTCCTCGAGTATGACGCCCCTTATCTCGCCTGTCACGGAGAACTCGATGTCAGACGAGACAAAGACCGCAGAGGTCATGAAACTGGCCGTCCTATTTCTTTCGCACAGCATGGTCCGCAGCAGCTTCTGAATATTGTTCTCATAGGTGCAGTCGAAACCCGCGAACCTGGCGGCATAGACACCCGGTGCGCCGCCGAGGATGTCGACGAACAGGCCCGTATCGTCGGCCACGGCGGGCATTCCCGTCCGCCTGACCACATCACGGGCCTTGAGGTATGCGTTCTCCTCGAGTGTCGCCCCGGTTTCCTCCACCTTCCAGTCAGGTATGATCCCGCGCACCGGGACCACCTCCACCTCCAGGCCGCCAAGGAGCCAGCGCAGCTCTTCCAGTTTGTCGGGATTGCCGGACGCCAGGATGATCCTGTTCATTCCCCGCTGGCCTCCCTCTGAAGGGGAACCACTATCTCGGCTATGGCGGCCAGAGCCATTTCACCCATGGAGACCACGGTCCGCATCGGTACAGTCCCGTTCTCCGCCGTCGCCTGGAGTTCAACTATCTCACCGGATTCGGAGGCTACGACGTTCATGTCCACCGCCGCCCTTGAATCCTCCTCGTAGCAGAGGTCAAGGAGTATTTCGTCCTCCACCAGGCCCAGGCTCAGGGCGCCGACGTATCCCCTGAAGGGATCGTCCTTCATCCTGCCCTCGACGAGCTGTCTCTTGATCGCCAGTCTCAGGGCAACCGCGCCTCCCACTATGGACGCGACCCTGGTCCCGCCGTCGGCCACCAGGACATCGCAGTCCACCGTGATGGTCCTCTCCCCGATCCTTCCCAGGTCGAGGGACTGCCTGAGGCTCCTTCCGATGAGCCTCTCTATCTCCTGAGTCCTTCCCCTGGCTCCTGTCCTTTCTCTCTTGACCCTGCGGTTGCCGCTGCCCGGGAGCATGGAATACTCCGCGGTCACCCAGCCGGTCCCCTGACCGGTGAGGAAGAAGGGGACCCTGTACTCCACCGTAGCGGAACACAGCACCCTGGTCTCTCCCCAGGATATCAACGCGCTGCCGTCGGGCAGAGGCTGGTAACCGGTCTCTATCTCGATCTCCCTCAAGTCTTCGCTCAGCCGTCCGTCAGCTCTCATCGATCTCCCATTCCTTGAAAAGCATCCACATCGATCTAGCGAAGGTCGCCGACCTCAACGTGAGTGACCAGGGGAACGGCCCTTCCCAGGAACCTCTGGGCTATCTCCTGGAACTTCAGCGGTATGTCGCTCACGTAGAAACTGTTCTCACCGCAGACCGGATCTGATCTCATGTCATGGGCGTCCAGTATTGCCGCCACCTCCTCCGCAGTGGATTCGGCGGAATCGACCAGACTGATCCCGGGACCGAGTATCCTCGAAAGAGCGTCCTTCAGCAGAGGGTAATGGGTGCATCCCAGAACCAGGGTATCGATACCCTCGCTGACCAAGGGCGCCGTATATTCCCTGAGAACCATCTCGGTTATCCTGTGCTCGAGCCATCCCTCCTCCACCAGAGGCACCAGAAGAGGCGAGGGCTGGGCAACCACCCTGTTCACGGATCCGCATGACTTCAGAGCCTTCTGGTATGCCCCGCTGGATATGGTTCCCAGGGTCCCGATGACCCCCACCACGCCGTTGCGGGTCACATCTGCGGCGGTCTTCGCTCCAGGCTCGATCACGCCGATCACCGGAACATCCGCGAACTCGCGCAGAGCGGGAAGACTTACCGAGGATGCGGTATTGCAGGCCACCACCAGAAGCTTGATGCCTTTTCCGAGCAGGAAATCCGCATCCTCCATGGCGAACCTGATAACGGTCTCGGGAGACTTCGAACCGTAGGGCAATCTTGCAGTATCGCCGAAATAGACCACCGACTCCCCGGGGAGGAGCAGGTTGACGGCCCGGACCACGGTCAGCCCCCCGACCCCTGAATCGAATATTCCTATCTTGAGGGAGTTCACTGCCTGAATACTCCCTCGATACCCCTGAGGGATATCCCGTCGGGATAGGCCGACATGATATTGCCGGCCACCAGGGGAAAGAGCCTGGTGAAGCAGATGAACCTGTTCTCTATGGTGAGCTTCAGCCCGGTGACGTCCCTCTCCACAGGAAGGTCCACGTAGATGGTGTCGAGTCTGGTGAACACGTAGACCATGCTGATGTCCTCATCGCCTATACCGGATTCCACCGCCCATCTCCTTACGAGGAAGAGAGCCTCGAGTGGCTTCTGCATCACTGAAGGGGCCTCGGGAAGGGAATCCACCACCGGTCTGCCGGATCCGGATACCCACAGAGAGCATGGAGTGATCTCCCACGATTCTTCAGGACCTTCTGGGAGTTCCTCGATCTCGGGGAGTGTCAGTCTTTCCCCGGGAGCGTAGAATGTCTCGGGAACGGCAGGCGCACCCTCATCCTGCTGACCGCCGTCCTGCTGCTCGAGGCCCAGTGATTTGTTGAACATCTTCATTCCAAGGGAGATGACCAGGAAACAGACCACGATGATGATGACGATCACGCCCAGTCGGACCAGTATCCACCTGAGATCATCCCGTTCCAGCTTGATCATCGGACCTCCTCCATCACTGATGCTCCATGAAAGACAGGACAGCATCTACAATAGCTTCCGCAGAAGCCAGACGGAAGTCCAGGCTCTGAAGAAGACGCTCCTCGTCAGGATTGGAAATGAAGGCCAGCTCCACCAGCACCGATGGCATCAGGGCTCCCCTGAGAACGTAGAACCCGGCCTGCTTGACACCCCTGCTGACATTGTCGGGAAAATTCGTCTCGAGACTCTTCTGTATCTCCACCGCCAGGGCGCTGCTCCGTTCGAGGTAGATACTCTGAGCCATGTCCGCAAGAAGAAAGGCCAGCGGGCTGTCGAGGTATCCCGCCATCTGCGGGTCGTAGCCGTCGTCGTACTCGATGACGCTGTTCTCCAGCATCTCCACCGCCCTGCCGTCATCGGTCCTTGCCCTGGAGAGGAAGAAGGTCTCAAAACCGTGAGCCGATGAACTGGTGGCGGCGTTGCAGTGTATGCTTATGAACAGGTCCGCTTTCCTGGAGTTGGCAAGTCTGGTCCTCTCGCCCAGGGACATGTACCTGTCCGTGGTCCTTGTCATGACGACTTCAAGGTCGGGTCTGCGAATGTTGAGTATGTCACGAACAAGAAGGGCTATCTCCAGGGTCCTGTCCTTCTCGTAGCTCCCGGCGAAGCCTATGGCTCCCGGATCCCTCCCGCCATGCCCGGGGTCTATCACCAAGCAGTCGAAATCGTCCAGCCACGGGGATTCCCGGCCGCTCTCAAGCACCGCCATCATCGCCGAGTCAGCCAGGATGAAGCCGTGCTCCAGATAGTCGGGCTCCTCGGGAGGGCCCTTCCATGAAAGCT
Source organism: Candidatus Fermentibacteraceae bacterium (assembly GCA_016936235.1). Lineage (GTDB taxonomy): Bacteria > Fermentibacterota > Fermentibacteria > Fermentibacterales > JCC-6 > Aegiribacteria. Next base: position 28,201 of record JAFGPK010000027.1, read on the forward strand.
CAGGGAAGACCAGGGGCTCCGCCGCCCTGAAGAAGAGGAGCATGGTCCTTCCGTCGGACGATATGGCGTACTCCAGCGAATCCACCGCATCAGTCACCTCGATCGTGAATCCGCAGGAATCGGGATCGAGTTCCCATCCGTAAACCCAGTACGGCAGGAACGAGTCGGGGACGGAGATACCGATCCCCGGCCGGACATTCACCCTGTACCCCAGAACGGAGACGCTGTCGGACATTGGCTCATCGGACACGATCTCGAATATCACGCCGTCGAACCTGGGTATGACCCTCGTGGCGGCATCACCGGCGGCAAGGACGACAAGGGCCAGAAGGGCGTCAATCATAGTCCCTCGATACCCTCTTCATCTCGGTCCTCATCTTCCTCTCGCTGTCCCTCTCCGCTATGTCCTGGCGCTTGTCGTACTTCTTCTTGCCCCTGCACAGGCCAAGCTGCAGCTTGGCCCTTCCGCCGCTCAGGTGAACGTCCAGCGGAATTAGGGTATAACCCTTCTCCATCACCGACCTGCTGAGCTTGCGAAGCTGCCGTCCGTGAGCCAGAAGCTTCCTCTCGCGATAGGGTTCGTGGTTGTCCCTCGCCTGAGGGTATTCGGCCACATGCATCTGATAGACCCAGAGCTGCCCCTTCTCGTCGAAGGACGCGTAGGAGCCGCTGAGGCTCACCCGCCCCTCGCGGATCGACTTTATCTCGGAACCCTCAAGAACGAGGCCCACCTCCAGCGAATCCAGTATCTCGTACTCGTGACGGGCTTTCCGGTTCCTGGCGATCACCTTGACTTCACTCATTCACCCTCCCTTTTCCCGATCGGGAAATATACTACAGAACGGCAGCCCGGTAACCGGAGTATTGACTTCAGGGTCTATTCTTCCTAGAATCGCCGGACAATAGAGCCGAAGTGGCGGAATAGGCAGACGCGCTAGGTTCAGGACCTAGTGAGGAATTTCCTCGTGGGGGTTCAAGTCCCCCCTTCGGTACCATGGCTTAAAAATGGGGACGGAGGCTGCACCTCCGTCCTCATTTTTAAGCCAGCACCCTCCCTCACAGGTCCCATCCGTGCGGGGCGTTGTCCCTGTCCCTTCCTGAAAGAAGCGGTTCCGAGACGCCCCAGTCGATCCCTATCTGGGGGTCGTCCCAGGCTATTCCCAGCTCATCGCTGCCGTCGTAATAGCTGTTCACCACGTAGATCATGGTCAGATCAGTGAGGGCGGCGAAGCCGTGGGCTACTCCCGGGGGTATCAACAGTCCGCTGGACTCGCTCCCGGAAAGCTTCATGGTCATGGTCTTCCTGTAAGTCGGGGATCCGGGGCGTATATCCGCGAGTCCCGCGTTCATGATGCCGTGCAGGGGAACCCAGAGGTCCCACTGCTTCAGGTGGTAGTGCATTCCCCTGAGCGCGCCGGAAATTGAGCTGGAGCAGTTCACCTGAATGTTTCCCGCGAATATCTCCGGAAGCCATTCCCTCCTGAATATCTCGAAAAAGCTCCCCCTGCAGTCGGAATGCCTGTCCAGCCGGTACACCCGAACGCCTTCTATCGCGCACTCATCAACTGTCAATGACCTCTCCTTCCGGTTGCCCGTCGAGTACCGAAGATACTAGATTGGCACCTGAACGGGAACAGCGGAAAGGATGACAAGTGAACAGCAAGCAGAGAGTCGCGGTCCTACTGGAAAGACTGCCGGAAATGTACCCTGACGCCAGGTGCCTTCTTGATTACGACCACGATCCCGGCAGACTCCTGATATCCACCATTCTGTCCGCCAGGACCACTGACAGCGCGGTGAACAGGGCCGCTCCCGTTCTGTGGGAACGGGTCGGCGACATGAGAGGCCTTGCGGAAGCGGATTTGGAGGTCATCGAGGAGGTCATCCATCCCCTTGGCTTCTTCAGGGCCAAGGCGAAGTCGATACGGAGCGCGGCACGGTGGCTCGTGGAGAGGGGCTCGGTCCCTGAAAGCATGGAGGAGCTGGTTAGCATTCCGGGAGTGGGAAGGAAGACGGCGAACGTGTTGAGAGGTGAAGCCTTCGATAAACCCGCCATAATCGTTGACACCCACGTGGGAAGGCTTTCCGGCCGCCTCGATCTCACCAGGGCGAAGGACCCGGACAGGATAGAGAAGAAACTCGGGGAACTGGTCCCGAGCGACAGGCAGACGGCGTTCAGCCACCAGCTGGGATTCCATGGAAGGCGCGTGTGCACAGCCAGGAATCCGTCATGCGGGACCTGCGGGTTGTCTGACATATGTCCGAGAAGAGGTGTCTAGGTCACCTTCAGCTGGGCATCATGGTGGAGAGATTGAGCATCAGGGCATCTATGTTGTAAGGCTTCTGAATGAACACTATCCGGTTTTCCCTGAGGTATTCCATATCCTTGCCGGATATCGGGTAACCGCTTCCCGCCAGCAGAGGGATGCTTGAATCCAGTTCTCTGATACGCTTCAGGAGATCGATACCGGAGCCGTCAGGCAGCAGCACATCGACGAAAACACACCCGATCTTCGAGATGTCGCCTGATACTATCTCATCGGCCCTCTTGATCGTGGACGCTACCGACACAGGGTATCCGTTTGCCTCGAAAGCAGTTATCAGCAGTTCCGCCACCTGGGGATCATCCTCCACCACAAGTATCTCGCTCTCGGTGGAGAAACCTCCAAGCGACCTGTAGTTCAGAACAGCGGATCCGTCCAGCACCGCATCGCCTTCCAGCTCATCATCCGCCCCCTTGACCGCCACCAGGTGCTTGACCAGGGGAAAGGCCCCTCTGATGGATTCCACGGCTCTTTCCAGCCTGTCGCAGTTCGCCGGGGAGAGGGATCCCTCCTCCAGTACTGTTTCCAGGCCCTCGATGGACAGAGTGAGCATCTCCACCAGCTCTCCCGCGACTCTGTGGACCCTCTCGAGAAGCAGTTCCAGCTCAAGTTCCATGTCCAGTATGCTCCCGGTCTCATCGACCTTGTCGGCACCTGTCGGGCAATGCTCCTGATCGGTATCCTGAGGGACTCCGGCCTTCTCCTCCAGCCTCTGCCTCTCCTCTTCCAGCTCGAGGTTCCGGACCCTGTACAGGGCGGCTTCCTTCCTGGCCTCCTCCACCTGGTAGACCACCCGCAGGTTCCGAAGACGGTTGGCCGCCCTCTCCGACCTGAGCTGTTCCTCGATACCGTAGTGGAGCTGGATGTGCATCAGAGCTTTCTCATGGTCACCGGAGTTCTCGAATATCCTGGAAAGGTCCCGGTGTATCTCGGAAAGCTGCGGTTTCAGACCCTTGTTGCCCGCAATCTCCAGGGCTTCCGCCAGTTTCCCCAGGGCTTCCCCCTTCCTGTCCTGGGAGACCATGACCCTGGCTATTCCGATCAGGGTGTCCGACGCCCCCTGGCTGTCATTGAGATTGCGGAATATCCGCTGGCTCTCCTCGAAGAACTCCATGGCCCTTCCGCTTCTGTCCAGCAGGGCGCACTTCCCCATGTTGCAGAGTACCAGGGCTTCCCCCTTCACGTCTTCAAGGGACCTGAACATCGACAGGGAGAGGTTGAAATGCTCCATTGCCTCATCGTACTTCTCAAGTCTGGTCATCACGCTGCCCGTGTTGTCCTCGATGGCTGCCATGGCCTGCTTCATGTCATTGGCCCGAGCCAGCTCGCCGGCCATGCTGAGGTTCTCGAGGGCGGCATCGTTCATTCCCATCCGTCCGAAGATCTCACCCATATTGATCAGGGCCGCCGTCTTTAGGTCTGCCGGACCGTCCATCTCCTCTGCCATGTCGTGGACCCGTGAATAGCACTCGAGAGCCTTTTCCGTATCACCGATCTGAAGGTACACGGCGCCGATGTTGCTTAGGATGCCGGGGTCGGGAGCGTTGTTCAGCTTTTCATGTATCCTGAGGGCTTCCATGTAATTCTCCAGGGCACTGGAGTACCTGCCCCATCTGAAGTATATGGAACCTATGACATTGAGGGCGTGGCGGATCCCCGCCTCGTTCTCCATTCTTCGGTAGATCTCCAGGCCCGTCCTCGCGGCTGCCTCCGCGGCCTTGAAGCTTGACATGTGCAGAAGCCCGACGGCCTTGGACATGTAGCACTTGGGAAGATTGCCCTCGAACCCTGATGTCGTCGAGAGCGCTATGCCGCGGTCTGCCAGGGTTATCGCGGCGGCTGGGTCAGCATACTTGACCGCCCAGGCCATGTCCGCCAGTACGGAAGCCTTCTCCCGGTCATCAGAGGCGTCTTCCAGTCTCTTCTCGAAATCGTCGATACCGCTGCCCCTCTCAGTTCCCAATGTCAGGATCTCTCCAATTCCCTGGAAATTTCACCGGTCCTGCATCAAGCGTAACGGTTCGGGTCAGTATATAAGCAGATAAAGTCCAATGTAACAAGATGTGGCCGCGGAGAAGAAAAAAGGCCCGCCGTGAGGCGGGCCCGGAGGTCACGTATCCGATCTGTCTAGTCCAGGTCTCCCAGGTCCACGGGAAGGTAGAGACCGTCATCGCCCACCCAGACTTCCCAGAAGGTGTAGGTATCGCCATCCTCGTCCTCGCACTGGATGTCGTAGTAGTCTCCGCCCTCAACCCAGAAGGTGTACTCGTCACCGGAGTAGAGAATCTCGCTGCCAAGGCGGTCTTCGCCCCATTCGGTGTAAGAGGAGGGATTGGCGTAGATGTACCATATGTCGTATCCGCCGGTGTCATTGTAGATGGTCACGGGAGCGTCGCCGTAAACCGTGTCTCCGCCGCCGTAGTAGCCCATGTCGGCTTCGCCGAGGTCGGCGAGGGTCACGTACCAGGAGTAGTATCCGTTGACATCGACACCGTACCTGATGTACTCGTCATCATCCTCGTCGATAAGGCGGATGTCGTATACATCGTTGGGAACGTTGAACGCGACGGATGATCCGGAAGGCAGTATCTCGGTCTCATCCAGCCAGTCATTCCCCCATGAATCTTCGTATGTGGGACTGATGTAGATGTACCAGATATCGTATCCGCCGGTATCGTTCACGATCTCGATGGTTCCTCCGGAAACAGATGCGAGAAGTCCTATTGCCGCCAGCAAAAGGATTGCTCTCTTCATTTCAACCTCCTAAAGAATGTAGTTGGAAACGCAGTTTTGAAGCTAATCCATTTCGGTATCTTTTGTCAATCCCGCTTCATATGACAATGCCGCCTGACTGTATTATTCTTTCTAAAAGACTCTCAGCAATAAACATATACAGGCGGGTGGACAATGAACAGAATAGTGTATTTGCTTCTTTCCGCTGCTATTGCAGCCCCGGCATCCCATATATCGGTGGACCTCTCGCAGGAACTTGACCGGCCTGCGGAACTGGTCAGGTCATCGGGCGACTGCGTACCGTCGATATCCGGTGGATACGCCGGATCCCGGGAGGGTCTCCCCATGCTTCCATCCATACCTGTCACCGTGAAGCTCCCGGCCTGCATGACCGCGCTTTCCGTCACCGCTTCCCCGGTCTGGGAGACTCTGGCCACGGGAGTATACGTACCCCCTCTGTCAGCTCCGGCACCCCTTTCCATCTCCGATCTCCCGGCAGAGGCCGAAGAGGCTTCGGATGTGTACGGCGCCGCCGGTTTCTGGCCCGCCGAGCCCGTTGTGCTGTCAGGTACGGGCTTCCTCGATGGCGAACCCGTGGCTCAGCTGCTGGTCCATCCCTTCAGATGGGACCCGGCCACGGGTCAGCTTCAGAGGATGACCGGGCTGGGCGTATCAATAGAGACCGCTCCCGCAACATCCTTCCCCCTGCGGGAAGTGGACTCGGGATCGGCCAGGATGCTCATAGTGACCGACCAGTCCCTCCTGGCGCCCTTCCTTGAGCTGGCCGGGAGGAGGACGGACCAGGGCATCATGACGGAAGTCATCACGATGGATTCCATCTACGGCGTGTCCTCGGGAAGGGATGACGCCGAGATCCTCAGGAACTTCATCAAGGACTACCATTCCACCCAGGGGCTGGATTACCTTCTGCTCGGAGGCGATACCGGCATGGTTCCTTTCAGGAAGGCCTACGCCATGACCTGCGAAGCGGGTATGCACCCCAGGGAGGACAGTCTTCCCTGCGACCTCTATTTCGCGGATCTCGACGGCGACTGGGATGCCAACGGCAACGACGTGTTCGGCGAGATAAACGACAACGTGGACCTCTACCCCGACATCTTCGTGGGGCGGGCCCCTGTGGACAACCTGATGGAAGCGCAGCGCTTCGTAGCCAACATCGCAGCCTACGAGGACTGCCTGCACGACGACCATTACCGGCGGGTGCTGTTCCTGGCCATGATCCTCTGGAGCAACCCCTACACCAATTCAGGCGAGAGCAAGGACATGATAGACGAGGAGTTCCTTCCGGACTTCCTTGACATAACCAAGCTCTACGAGGCTCTGGGCAACGAGAACCTGGCCTCCACCATGGCGGCCCTGAACCTGGGCCAGAACTTCATCAACCACGACGGCCACGCCTGGTACAGCTCAATCGGTGTCGGTGACGATTACATGGTAATCGGCGACGTTGACGCCATCGACGCCGGCGGCAGGTTCGCGGCATCGATGTACTCCATCGGCTGCTGGAGCGCGGCCTTCGATTTCGATGCCATAGGAGAGCATTTCCTCTTCAACCAGGACGGCGGCGCCCTGGGCTACATAGGCAATTCCAGCTACGGTTGGGGTTCTCCCGGCAACCCGTGCTACGGCTACTCCGACGCCCTTGACCATCGCTTCCACGACCTGCTGTACAGCGACTGGTCGCTAACCACGGGGGGGCTCCTGGCCATGACCAAGGAGTACTTCATTCCCTACAGCCAGTGGGAGAACGTATACAGGTGGCACCAGTACGATGTTAACCTGCTGGGGGACCCCTCCATCAGACCCTACAGGAATTACCCCCAGGAGATAACGGTGGACTGCCCCGATATGGTCAGCCCGGGAACGCAGTTCTTCCCGGTCCAGGTAAGCGGCGCGCCGGCGGAAGGCCTCACGGTATGCCTCAGGGACCAGGGGAGCAACTGGCTCGTGACAGAACTGGATGCCACGGGATACCATTCATTCCAGCTGGGCGGGCCACCCGCGGGATCGCTTCTGCTCACCGTCACCGGTCCAGGCGTCAGACGGACTTCCATCACCGTTCCGGTCTCCAGCGGACCTCAGCCGGTGGTGGCCGGCATCCTGATAGACGATACCGGAGGCGACGGAATGCTCTCCCCCGGCGACCAGGCCGACCTTCAGATCACTCTGCTGAACCAGGGCACCCAGGGAATGACCGACGTCACACTGGAAGCCGAGCTTGAATCAGGTCCCGGAAGCATCCTGCAGTCCTCGGTCACTTACGGCGACCTCTCCCCCGGAGCCTCTTCCTCAGGCTCGGGACCCTGCCAGGTGCAGATCGAAGGAACCGCCGCCAACGGCGACATCATGGACATGGTTCTGGCGGTCTCCTCTACCCAGGGCACCTGGGAACTCGAACTCTCACTCATGGTGTGCGCTCCTGGGCTCTACTTCGCCACATACGGCATCGACGACAGCACGGGCGGCAACGACAACGGCATACCCGAACCCGGCGAGACCGTGGACCTCACCGCCTCCATAGCGAACCTGGGCCTGCTGAACGCTTCGGATGTCACCGTGGTGATGGCCGAGTGCTCCTCCGGCATCACATGGCTCTCGGATTCAGCTTCAGTGGATTCCATTCCGCCGGACTGCACCGGTTCCTTCACCTTCACCTGCCAGCTGGACGCCGGGATGACCTCCCCCTCCTTCCCCTGGCTCTACATGGACATCTCCTCCCCCACCGCGGGTTACTCCTCGACGGACTCCCTGAGGCTTACTGTGGGAGAGACCGGCATATCCAACGACGTTGAGTCGGGCGCCCTGGGATGGACCCATGACGGCGCCGGCGACCTCTGGAACATCTCCACGGTCCAGAGCCACTCCCCCACCCACTCCTGGCGGTGCGGAGACTCCGAAGGGTACGACCCGAACATGAACTGCGCCCTCTATTCGCCGGAGCTGATACTCGCTCCGGGAGCCGAACTCAGCTTCTGGGCCAGCTTCGACGTGGCCATATACGGCACGGACGGAATGTACGTCATCGTCAACGAGATGAACGAAGGAGAAAAGGACACCCTTGATTACATAGGCTCCGGAGGGGCCCTGGGCGGCGGTTACCGGGGTATCGGGACCGGCTGGGCGAACTGGAGCTACGACCTTGACGAATGGGGAACCGGGAACTACGTCCAGCTGGAGTTCAGGTTCATCTCCGACAGTGACTCGGATACGGGAATGGGCTTCTACCTCGACGACATTTCGGTGGAGGGAGCGTACACGGGCACCACCGGTCTCCAGTCCCCTCAGCCGTTCGCTCCGGTGATGGGCCTGCCGGCCCCCAACCCTGCAGCGGGTTCGTTCTCTGTCCCTCTGAACATC
>JAFGPK010000097.1 GCA_016936235.1 Candidatus Fermentibacteraceae bacterium
AGGTCTCCCGGCTTCCTTACGTCGAAGAGCGTGAAGAAGCCATCCACGTTCCCCGAGGATCCACCGTCCATGACCACTTTCAGCAGGTAATCGCACCTGGCTGCTGCCATGTGGTCGAAGGAGTAGGGATTCGCATGCGATGGAGAAGCCAGGGCTCTCCTGCCGGAAGGGAAGACGAGGCCGTACCTTCCATGACTGGAAGGGGGCTGCCGGGTCCGCCAGCATGGCAGACCTTTTTGAAGGAACCACCTTCTTGCCACAGATTCGGCGAGGAGCACCTGAAGGAAGTCCTTGTCGTCAGCTCGCCGGGCCTCTCTGCGCAGCTTTCCCACCAGCCTCGGAGCCAGGATCACGGACATGGGACGGATCTTCCGGACCTGTTTCCCGGTCTGCTCCAATGTTGCATTTCGTCTCCCGTTTAGGTAAATTCACCCCGTATATTTCATGAAATAATCCATGGGACAAGTTTAGTACAGGAGATGCCGCATGAACAAGAAGACCGCCCTCTACGACAGACATGTCAGTCTCGGTGCCAGGATGGAACCCTTCGCCGGGTACATCATGCCCATCAAGTACACGTCGGTTCAGGATGAGCACAACACCGTACGAAAGGGAGTCGGAATCTTCGACCTGTCCCACATGGGCGAGTTCAGGGTCAGGGGCGGGGACGCCTGCAGGTTCCTGGACTACCTTCTGACCAACGATGCCGATGTGGAGGCGGGGCAGGCCTACTACTCCACCATGTGCTATCCCGACGGAGGGATAGTGGACGACCTCATCGTGTACAGGATATCCCGGGACGAGTACCTCATGGTGGTGAACGCCTCCAACATAGAGAAGGACTGGGCCTGGGTGAACAACCATACTGCGGGTTACAGCGTCGACCTGACCAACGAGAGCGATGACACTGCGCTGGTGGCCGTACAGGGACCCGATTCGGAGAAAGTGGTCCAGATGCTGACGGACACCGATCTCAGCGCCATCGAGTATTACCACCATGTTTCGGGTGAAGCGGCCGGCAGGAAGGCTTTGATCGCCAGGACCGGCTACACGGGAGAGGACGGCTTCGAACTCTATCTGAAACCCGGGGACGCAGAAGCCGTCTGGGACGCCGTCATGGAAGCAGGGAAGGAGTCCGGCATCAAACCCATCGGGCTGGGAGCCAGGGACACCCTCAGGCTGGAAGTCGGCTACCCTCTCTACGGCAATGACATTGACCATACCACCACGCCCATCGAGGCGAAGCTCGGCTGGGTGGTCAAGCTGAAGACGGACAAGGATTTCATCGGCCGCGAGGTCATGGCCAGACAGAAGGATGAGAAACCATCAAGGTACATCATCGGGCTCGAGGTCACCGGCAAGGGATTCCCCCGTCACGGGGCGGAGCTGTTCGAAGGGAACCGGAAGGTGGGCATCGTGACCAGCGGCTCCATAGCGCCGGCTCTAGGCCACGGTGTATGCCTGGCCTTCGTGGAGAAGGGGTATCACAAGGTGGGCACCGAACTCGAGGCCGAGGTGCGGGGGAGAAGGATACCGGTTAAGGCCGTGAAGCTTCCGTTCTACAAGGATGGAAGTCGCAAGTAGATCGAGCCGGTGATCACAGGCATGTTACGGGTCGGCACTCACAGTCAAGCTTAAACGGCAGCATTATCAGATTCAAGGAGGATGAGATGTCAAACGTTCCGGAGAGCCTTCGCTACACTGATACCCACGAATGGGTAAAGGACCTTGGAAACGGCGAGTATATGATGGGGCTCACGTTCTACGCCCAGGACCAGATGGGTGAGATAGTCATGGTGGAGTTCCCGGGCCTGAACGAGTACGGCTCAGGAGAGATTCTCGGTTCCCTGGAGGCCGTGAAGACCGCCGAGGACTTCTATTCACCCTTCGACTGCAAGGTGGCGAGGGTGAACGAGACCCTGGAGGACGAACCCGCCCTTATCAACGAGGACTGCTACGGCCGCGGGTGGCTGGTGGTGGTCAGGACCGACGATCCCTCCGGTTTTGAAGGACTGAAGTCCGCGGAAGAGTACTCCGAATACATCGGTGAGTAGCCGATGAGCAGGTTCATACCCGACAGCAGGACCAACAGGGAGGACATGCTCCGCGTCATAGGCGCCGAGAGCTTCCAGGACCTCCTGAAGCCCGTCCCCGAGAAGTACAGGATGAGCAGGCCCCTTGACCTTCCCGGGCCCCTGTCCGAGATGGAGCTGGTGCGGGCCTTCAGGGAACTGGCAGGGAGGAACCTGGGGGCGGGCATGGTCTGCTTCGCAGGTGGCGGAGCCTACGACCATTTCATCCCCGCGGCTCTCGACCACATCCTCCTCCGAAGCGAGTTCTACACCGCCTACACCCCCTACCAGGCTGAGGTGAGCCAGGGAACGCTGCAGGCGATATTCGAGTACCAGACCATGATAGCCAGGCTGACGGGGATGGAGATGGCCAACGCCAGCATGTACGATGGAGGGTCCGCCGCCGCCGAGGCCTGCATGATGGCCATGAGGGTGACAGGGAGAAACAAGGTCTTAGTCGCCGGCTCTCTGAACCCGAGATGGCTCGGTGTTATAAGGACATATATAAGAAGGAAGGACCTCCAGCTCGACGAGGTCCCCTTCGGGAGCGACGGCACACTCGACCTGAAGGTCGTGGAGGACCTGGCCGGGGACGATACCGCCGCCGTCCTGGTCCAGTATCCCAACTACTTCGGGCTGGTGGAGGACCTGGAACCGCTGGCGGAGACGGTCCACAGGCACAAGGGGCTCCTCATAGCCGCAGCCGACCCCGTGGCCCTTCCACTCCTCCGCTCCCCCGGCGGCGCCGGGGCCGACATAGTGGTGGGAGAGGGCCAGAGCATGGGAATACCCCTTTCCTACGGAGGCCCCTACGTCGGGTTCATGGCCTCGACGGTGAAACTGGCCAGGAAGATGCCCGGCCGGATAATCGGCAGGACCGAGGACAGGGCGGGGCAGACGGGCTACGTGATGACCCTCCAGACCAGGGAGCAGCACATCAGGCGGGAGAAGGCCACGAGCAACATCTGTTCCAACCAGGCGCTGATGGCCCTTGCCAATACCGTTTACCTTTCCCTCATGGGTGAGGAGGGTTTCCGGGAGGTCTCTTCGCAGTGCTACCACAGGAGCCATTACCTCGAGGAGGGACTGATGGAGATACCCGGTGTCAGCAGGATGTTCGGGGACACACCCTTCTTCCGCGAGTTCGTCCTGTCCTTCCCGGTCCCCGCCGAGGAGCTGAGGGGCCGCATGCTGGACGAGGGCATACTGGCGGGGGTACTCCTTCCTGAGCTGGGAGAGGGCGCCATGCTCATCACCGCCACGGAGAAGATTAACAGGTCTCAGCTGGACGATTACGTCCGGTTGAGTTCGGGCATCTGCCGGGGAGGTGTATCATGAGGACCATTTTCGACATCTGCAGCCCGGGCAGGATCGGAGTGTCCCTCCCCGGGCTGGATGTACCGGCCCATGAAGGGCTGCCGGAGAACCTGAACCGCGAGGGTGACGGCGGAGCAGGCCTTCCCAGGGCTTCCGAGGGACAGGTGATGAGGCATTTCATCAACCTGGGTTCCATGAACTACCATCTTGACAAGGGCATGTACCCCCTGGGCTCCTGCACGATGAAGTACAATCCCAAGCTTCACGAGAACCTTGCCAGAATGGAGGGGCTCGCGGGTATCCACCCCCTCTGTCCCGACAGCCATGTCCAGGGCACCCTTGAACTCATGCATCACCTGGGAGAGCTGCTCTGCGAGATAACGGGCTTCCAGGGAGTATCCCTGCAGCCCGCGGCAGGCGCACAGGGGGAGTTCTGCGGGATCATGCTCATCAAGAGCTACCACGAGAGCAGGAACGAGCCCCACAGGAACGAGGTCCTGATGCCCGACTCGGCCCATGGGACCAATCCCGCGACCTCCACCCTGGCGGACTGCGTCGTGGTGGGAGTGGAATCCAACGAGCAGGGTCTGGTGGACCCGGAAGACCTGAGAAGGAAGGCGGGGCCCAACACCGCCGCCTTCATGCTCACGAATCCCAACACCCTCGGTCTCTTCGAGTCCCACATCGGGGAACTGACATCCATTGTCCACGAGGCCGGCGGATTGAACTACATGGACGGGGCCAACATGAACGCCCTGCTGGGGATCGCCAGGCCAGGGGACATGGGTTTCGATGTCTGCCACCTCAACCTGCACAAGACCTTTTCGACCCCGCACGGCGGCGGAGGACCGGGATCCGGTCCGGTGGCCTGCAACGGGAAGCTTGCCGACTTCCTTCCCGAACCGGTGGTTGTAAGGGAAGAGGACGGTTCCTTCAGTCTGAAGAGGAGCCGGGATTCCTTCGGAAGGCTGCTGGCCTTCCACGGGCACATCGGCGTTCTCTACAGGGCCTACGCCTACATAATGAGCCTCGGAGCCGAAGGGCTCCGCGAAGTGAGCGAGGCCGCCCTCATCAACGCCAACTACCTTAAGGCCAGGCTGTCAGGCCATTTCGACAATCCATTCGACCATGGTCCATGCATGCACGAGTTCGTGCTCTCTGGAGACAGGCAGGCGAAACTCGGCGTGAAGACCCTGGACATTGCCAAGAGGCTGCTGGACTACGGTATCCATGCGCCCACCGTCTACTTCCCCCTCATCGTCCACGAGGCGCTGATGATAGAGCCCACGGAGACCGAGGGACTGGAGGAGCTGGACCGTTTCGTGGAGGCCATGATCTCCATCGCTAAAGAGGCGGAGGAGAAGCCCCATCTGGTCACCGACGCTCCCGTGAACACCCCGGTACTCAGGCTGGATGAGGTGAAGGCTGTCAAGGACCTCTGCCTCGTTGAACCTGCGGCGGAGGAGGGTGATCCGGAATAGGAAACACAGTTGAAGGTTCGGACGGTATCCTGGAGTGGGTGTCCCACCCGGCCAGGGAGCGGCCCGGGGCCACGGTGGCGTACGTGTTCATAATCATGCTGTCCGGTGTTGTGGCCACACTGGTCATGGACAACAATCCCTGGTGGGGTATCGTTGGAATAAGTGTGCTGTTCCTTTCAGGCTGGACTTACTTCCTGCCTGTCAGGTTCACCATGGACAGCGAGGGAGTGAGGAAGAAATCGCTATTCGGGCTGGAAGAGAAGAAGTGGAGCCAGGTCAAGAGCTTCGTGCCGGACCGGTACGGCGTCCTGCTCAGCCCCTTCCCACAGCCTACCAGGCTTGCTAAGTTCAGGGGTCTGTCGGTTCAGTTCTCGAACAACGGAGAGGAAGTGCTTGAATACGTCAGGTCACATGCCGCCGGGCAGTCATGACATAATCGACTGGGATGGCGACGAGGACTACACCGAGTTCATGAACAGCATAGCAAGGGAGATAGTGCAGCGCCAGCTTACCGTGCCGGCCATCATCTTCCTCGAGACCATAAAGCCGCTTTCGTTCCTGGGGAACCAGCTGCTTATATTCGCCAACCCGGTAGTGTCGCTGGTTGTGCGAACGGGGAATTACTACAAGTTCGTCCGCATGATAGAGGACCGGGAGAACGTCGAGAAACTCACGGTTGCCATAGAGGAGGAAAACGCTCGCGAGATACAGCGCAGGCAGGAGCGGAAGGAAATCCGCCGGAGGAAAGGCGGAAGGTCCTTCTGGAAACTGCTGCAGCGTAAGAGCGATAATAAGGACAAGGAGGTAGATGGCGGTGGCCAGCAAAGAGATCACCAGAATAATGGCGACTGACTGCGGCAGTACCACCACCAAGGCCATTCTTATAGAGAAGAAGGATGGTGAGTACCGTCTCATCCGGAGGGGTGAGGCTCCCACGACAGTGGAGGCCCCCGCGGAGGACGTGACGAAGGGTGTGCTCAATGCGGTGGGCGAGATCGAGGACCTGGAGGGAAGGAAATTCCTGAAACCCGGTGATGAGGGAGTGCAGGTCTCTCCTGACAGCCCGGACGGTGTCGACATCTACATGTCCACCTCCTCCGCGGGGGGAGGACTGCAGATGACCGTGGCCGGCGTCGTGAAGACCATGACCGGCGAGAGCGCGCAGCGGGCGGCTCTGGGTGCGGGGGCGATAGTCATGGACGTGGTGGCCTCCAACGACGGCCGGCTGCCCCACGAGAAGGTGGCTGACATCCGAAGGCTCCGGCCGGACATGATACTGCTCTCGGGCGGAATCGACGGCGGCACCATAGACCATGTGGTGGAGCTTGCCGAGATAGTGAAGGCCGCCGACCCCAAGCCGAGGTTCGGGATAGGTTACAAGCTTCCCGTCATCTACGCCGGCAACAGGGATGCCAGGGACCTGGTAAGGGATGAACTCGGCGAGCAGATGGAACTGAAGGTGGTGGAGAACCTCAGGCCCGTCCTGGAGAAGGAGAATCTCGGACCCGCCAGGGACATAATCCACGAGCTTTTCATGGAGCACGTGATGGCACAGGCCCCCGGATATCCCAAGCTGATGAAGTGGGCCGGCCATTACGTCGACGGCGATTGGGTGCAGGTCCCGATCATGCCCACCCCGGGAGCCGTCGGAAAGCTCATCGAGACCGTGGCGAAGAACGAGGGCATCGAGGTGATGGGTGTCGACATAGGCGGAGCCACCACAGACGTTTTCAGCGTTTTCAAGAGCGTCGAGGAGGAAACGGTGTTCAACCGCACCGTCTCAGCGAACCTGGGGATGAGCTACAGCGTCTCCAATGTCCTCGCCAGCACCGGTTTCGACAACGTGATGCGCTGGGTCCCCTTCCACATGGATGAGGCCGACCTCAGGAACAGGATCAGGAACAAGATGATCCGCCCGACCACGATCCCCCAGATGCTGAAGGAGCTCATCGTCGAGCAGGCCATTGCCAGGGAGGCACTGAGACTGGCGCTGGTCCAGCACAAGGAACTGGCAACGGGCCTGAAGGGCGTGGCGCAGGAGAGGACCATAGGCGACGCCTTCGAGCAGACCCAGACCGGCGCCACCCTTGTGAACATGATGAACCTCGACCTTCTCATCGGTTCCGGAGGCGTGCTCTCCCACGCCCCCAGGAGGAGCCAGGCGGCGCTCATGCTCATAGACGCCTTCCTTCCGGAAGGCGTGACAATGCTGGCGGTGGACTCGATTTTCATGATGCCCCAGCTGGGCGTTCTCTCCGAGGTGCTTCCAAAGGCCGCCACCGAGGTCTTCGACAAGGACTGCCTCATAAGATTGGGGACCTGTGTGGCTCCCTCCGGGGAGAACAGGAAGGCTTCCATCCTTGCCGAGGTGACCCTCACAGGCAGTGACGGCGCCTCGTCAGAGATCAGCATCGAGAAGGGCAGGATGCTGGTCAGGCCCCTGGGAGTGGGGGAGAAGGTCGAAGCCGTCATCCGACCCGCGAAGAACCTTGATGTGGGTGAAGGTCCCGGGAACGAATGGACCGGACAGCTGGAGGGTGGAGTCGTGGGCCTGATCTTCGACGGCAGGGGAAGAAGCCCCTTCCTCCTTCCCCAGGACGATTCCGCAAGGATAGGGAAGCTCCAGGAATGGTCCACGGCGCTGGACATCTATCCGGAGAGATTCATCAGCCTGGAGGGAGGCGAGTAATGGCGTTTGCTTATACACCGGGGCTCAGGGTAGCCGACCGGACAGTGGTTCGCAAGGAGAGAAGGCTCCCCCTCACCGGGGAGACGCTGGTGAAAGTGGGTGACGCCGTTTCCGCCGAGACCGTGGTGGCCAGGACCGAACTGCCGGGGAATGTAAAGATGCTCAACATAGCAAACATCCTCGGTCTTCCTCCCGGTGACATACCCGAACTGCTCCATGCGGAAGAAGGATCGGTCATCAAGGAAGGAGAGATCCTCGGGCAGTCGAAGGGACTGTTCGGCCTCTTCAAGAACACCGTCAGATCACCCATCGAGGGTGTCTTCGAGAGCTACAACAGGATAACGGGGCAGGCCGTCCTGAGGGAGCCGCCCATCCCCGTGGAGATAGACGCGTACCTCAAGGGTACCGTGACGGAGGTGCTTAAGAACGAGGGAGTCATAGTCGAATCCGTAGCGACCTTCGTCCAGGGCATCTTCGGTGTGGGTGGAGAGACCAGGGGCGAGATCAGGGTGCTGACGGAGGGACCCGACAAGGAACTCACGGCGGACCTGATCGACGATTCCTGCTCCGGAAAGGTGCTTCTTGGAGGTTCGTTCGTCTCTGTCGGCACCCTGAACAAGGCGATAAAGACCGGAGTGAAAGCCATAATCGTCGGCGGTTTCGACGACAAGGACCTGAAGGAGTTCCTGGGCTACGACCTTGGAGTCGCCATCACGGGTCACGAGAAGAAGGGCATCACCCTCATCCTCACCGAAGGCTTCGGAAGGATGACCATGGCCAGTGAGACCTTCGAACTGCTCAAGTCCAGGGAGGGGATGCTGGCCAGCGTCAACGGCGCTACCCAGATCAGGGCCGGTGTGATGAGACCCGAGGTCGCCATCCCGGTCCAGGGGGAGGAGACGGAGAGAACCTCGGACAAGCAGGCGGGAGCCATGGACATAGGGTCTCCCGTGCGCTGCATCAGGGCCCCGTACTTCGGAAGGCTGGGAACCGTGGCAGCACTGCCTGCCGAACTTCAGGTCCTTGATTCCGAGGCGAAGGTACGGGTCCTGGACGTGAAGTTCCCCGACGGCGCTACCGTAACCGTCCCCAGGGCCAACGTGGAACTGATCGAGGAATAGCCGTGCGAACCGGCAGGGTTCGGATTATGATTTGTGTGGCGCCCCGGTACATCCTGGGGCGCTTTCCTCTTGAGACGTAAGGAGGGAACATGAACAGGTTACCGGCCGTGATTCTTCTCCTGCTGATGCTCACCGCGGGAGCGGCCATGTCCCAGAGCGGCGGTCCGCCCCCCGGGGATGAGGTCCGGAGCGCAGCTCTGGAACAGAGGGTGAGCGGTCCCATGGAGCTCGAGGCGGTGGACTCGCCCGACGACGCCGGAGGGGCCGTTGACATCAACTGGCTGATGGAAGCCGAAGGGACGGTTCCCGACTCCCTTGGCGTCATCCGCACCGGCCCGTCCGGGGAAGAAGAGCTTCTGGCGGTACTTCCCACCGGCACCCTCCTTTACCGCGACACCACGCCGCTCAACGGCACCGCATACAGCTACAGCATAGTGTCCTACTACGGAGGCGAGATCGCCGGCGCATCGGGTGAAGTCCAGGCGGTGCCCTCGGCCCAGTGGCTCTACCGCGGCAGGGTGGGGATGATGATCATCCTCGTGATACTGACGGGCATCATCCTCTTCTACATCGAGAGCGGCAAAAAGGGCAGGGAACTATATATAAGGGAGATTGCTGGTCTGGCCGCCGTTGACGACGCAGTCGGACGCGCCACCGAGATGGGCAAACCGGTCCTCTACATACCCGGCATAATGGACATGGACGACATACAGACCATCGCCAGCATGGTGATACTAGGCAGGGTGGCCAGGAAAACGGCGGAGTACGGTTCACCGCTCCTGGTTCCCACAAGCCGCAGCGTGGTGATGAGCGTGGCCCAGGAAGTGGTCAAGGAAGGCTACATCCAGGCTGGAAGGCCCGACGCGTACAACAAGGAAAACATCAACTACCTGACCGACGACCAGTTCGGTTACGCGGCGGGTGTGGACGGGATCATGGTTCGCGAGAAACCGGCGGCCATCTTCCTTCTCGGGACCTTCTACGCCGAGAGCCTCATCCTGGCGGAGACCGGCAGGAGCGTGGGAGCCATACAGATATCCGGCACCGCCATGCCCAGCCAGATCCCGTTCTTCGTGGCCGCATGCGACTACACGCTCATAGGTGAGGAACTTTTCGCCGCCAGCGCCTACCTGTCCAGGGAACCCAAGCTCCTGGGCAGCCTGAAGGGGCAGGACGCGGCGAAGCTGTTCTTCATAATCCTTATAGTGGTGGGTGTCATTGCGGCTACCATAGGGCAGTTCTGGCCCCCTCTCGAGAGCGTGGCGGAGTTCCTCCGCGACCTCGTAACAGTGAACTAGGAGGCCGGCATGAGACTGATAATACCGCTGGCTATAACCTTCACATCAGGCATGATAATGATCCTGAACTTCTTCATCCCTCACCAGCCCTTCGCTCTCCTCGGCGAGAACCTGCAGGAATGGTACATGATAGTGGCCTCGGGTGCCATATTCCTGGGTTCCGCGAACCTCCTGCACGTTCATTTCAGGAAGACCAGGCTGAAGCTGAAGAACTGGAAGTACAGCCCCGTGACCATAGTGGGCTTCCTTGTGATGATAGTCCTGGGTCTGATATACGGAGTGACGGAGAACCTGCCCTTCGACTACCTGTTCATGAACATGGTGGCCCCCATGGGAGCAACGATGTTCAGCCTGCTGGCCTTCTTCGTGGCCTCCGCCGCCTTCAGGGCCTTCAGGGCCTCGAACTGGAGGGCGACGCTGCTGCTCACATCCGCCTTCCTGGTCATGCTCGGCCAGGTGCCCATCGGCGCCATGATCTGGGACAAGATACCTCTTGCGAAGGTCTGGCTGATGGCCATCCCCAACACCGCCGGCCAGAGGGCCGTGATGATAGGGGCAGCCATGGGCGTGGTCGCCACCTCGCTCCGCATGATCTTCGGCATCGAGCGGAGCTACCTGGGGGGTGCTGACTGATGGCTGACATATTTACGAGAATGGGCAACCTGGACAGAAGGATAATCTTCATCCTTATCGCCCTTGCGGTCATAATACCGATCCTGACCGACCTCATAATTCCCAATATCGTGGGAGCCGAGCCCAGCAGGGACCTCTTCGAGTTCGTGGACGCTCTGCCCCCGGGTTCCAACGTCATCCTCAGCTTCGACTACGATCCATCGACCATGCCCGAGCTTCAGCCCATGGCCGAAGCCGTTGTCAGGCACCTGTTCCTGAAGGATCACAGGATCATAGGAATGGCCCTCTGGCCGCAGGGCGCGGCCCTGGGACAGGACGCCATGTCCAGCCTGTCGGACAGCCTCGGCAAGGAACAGTACCTGGACTGGGTCAACCTCGGCTACAAGACCGGCGGCGGAGTGATGATAGTCCGCCTGGGCACGAGCATGAGAGCCATCTTCCCCACCGACAGGGACAATGTTCCCTGGTCTGAGATACCGATGCTCCAGGGGATCAACAGCCTGGATGACATCCAGCTGGTCATCTCGCTGTCCGCGGGTGACCCAGGGATAATCGCCTGGGTGATGATGGCGGGTGACAGGTACGACATCCCCATAGGCGGAGGATGCACCGCCGTCAGCGCGCCCCAGCTCTACACCTACCTGCAGACGGAGCAGATGGTCGGGCTTCTGGGCGGCCTGAAGGGAGCGGCGGATTACGAGACCCTCGTGGGTATCGAGAACGGGGAGGCGATCAGGGGAATGTCGCCACAGTCCGTGGCTCACATCGCGATAATGCTGTTCATCATCATTGGCAACATCGCCTACTTCACACAGAAGAGGAAGGGAGGCGCCAGATGAACTGGGAGATAGTCGGAATTTGGCTGGGGGCGCTGGTTACATTGTGCCTCTACAGCTTCCTCTACAGGGACAACCCGTACTACAAGTTCGCCGAGCACCTCTTCGTTGGAATGAGCGCCGGCTACTGGGTGATCTACAGCATATTCAACGTCCTAATCCCGAACTGGTGGGACAACATGCTTCCAGAGGGCGGGGGATTCAACTGGATATGGGTCATCCCGGGTCTGTTCGCCCTGTTCATGCTGGCACGGATGGTCCCCAGAATCGCCGGGCTTTCAAGGCTGGCCCTGGGGATGATCGTGGGTACGGGAGCAGGGCTCAACATGCTGACCTTCTTCCAGTCCAACGCCCTGGCCCAGGTGAAGGGAACTATCTTCTCCGTCGCCACCGGCGGCGTATGGAGCATATTCAGCAGCCTGGTGCTGGTTGTGGGCGTGGTGAGTGGCCTGGTGTACTTCTTCTTCTCCAAGGCCCACACCGGGTTCACGGGGAAGACGGCCAATGTCGGTATCACGATACTGATGGTTGCATTCGGGGCCAGTTTCGGCTACACGATCATGGCCCGACTTAGCCTTCTGATAGGGAGATGCACGTTCCTTCTGGAAGACTGGCTGCCGACCATTCCCAGGCTCCTCGGAATAGGCGGCTGATGCCTCAAACGACCGGCTTGACGCAGCGAAGGGCCGGTCTTATGGTCTATTCGGATGGTATGCAGAGAACTGAGGAGGTGTATTCTCAGAATCGGTTAGAACTGTAATAAGTCTTTGTTCAGTAAGAGTTTGCACAGCTCACGAAGAAGCGCGGGGGAGGTGTGAAGAAAAAGCTTTTTCACGCTGTGAAGGGTATTAAGTCCGCACCATGAGGTGTGGGAAGAGGAAAGGAGCTACAGCGGTGCGTAGAAAAGCGATGATCCTGTCTTTTGCACTTGTGCTGTTCGTGGCTCTGTCAGTAACGGCAGGTACCACTGGTAAGATAGCCGGAAGGGTTACCGATGACTCCGGCAGCCCTCTCGTGGGTGCCACCGTTATGGTCGTGGGCACGGCCTACGGCGCAATGACGGATGCTAATGGAGAGTATTTCATTATCAATCTTCAGCCCGGCGAGTACGCGGTCCAGGCAAGCATGATTGGTATGAGCGCAAAGACAGCAGAGGGGGTCATGGTCGTAGTCGACCAGACGACTCCCATGAACTTCTCCCTCGACCCGGCCACCGTGGGTAACACCACGATCACAGTGACCGACTCGAGGGGACTCATCATGATGGACGCCACGGAGACATTCCACGTAGTGGGACGTGATGAGATCAAAACACTGCCGGTGGCAGGCATTGCCGACGTGGTTAACAGGCAGGCCGGCGCCACGAACCGCGGCGGACTGCACCTTCGCGGAGGCCGCAGCGGCGAGGTTACCTACATGATCGACGGTGTGGCCCAGATAGACCCCACCAGCAGAAGCTTCACAAGCAGCGTTCCCATGTCGGGCGTGGCAGAGACGGCCGTCATCAGCGGCGGTTTCGGAGCCGAGTACGGCAACGCGCAGTCCGGTGTCATCAACATCGTCACCCGCGAGGGCGGCAACAGGTACACCGGCTCCCTTGACTGGAACGGCAACAACTGGCAGAAGCTGGGTCTCGCCAGCGACTGGCACTGGGGCGGCATCGACCCCGACAACCCAGACGAACCCTGGCAGTGGGCAAATGTCGGCCCGTTCTCAGAGGCCAGGTTCAATCTGGAAGGTACCCTCGGCGGACCCGAACCTCTCACCAGTTACCTTCTTCCCGCCATCGGCCTGGATGTCCCCGGCGAAATGAACATGTTCTTCTCCGGCGAGTGGCTGGAGACCGGCGGAGGCATGGACGGCAGGTACGGGTACGGTTTCAACGACTGGCTGGAGAGATGGTCCGGCAACCTCAAGCTCACCTACAAGCCCAACCCCAAGACCAAGATCAACCTCACGGGCTATTACATGGACGAGCAGTACGGTTACGGTCCCTGGGACTGGAGCAGGTACGAGACTCCCTACGTTCTCGAGGGTGATACCCTGGCTGAAGGTCAGAGCATCCTCTACGGATGCCCCACCATCTTCCGGGAGAACTACAGCTTCGGAAGCAGCCTCACCCAGACCCTCAGCGACGCCACCTTCATGGAGATAAGGCTGAACCAGTACCAGACCGACAGGACCTACAAGATCTACAACGACCCCAACGACACGACTCAGACAACCGAGTTCTACGGTGAGGACTTCACCTGGGACGATTGGCAGAACGTAACTCCCACCAGGCTGGTCGATTATGACGGTTTCTACAGGTCCGGCAGGAACAGGAACTCCTGGGCAGAGACCCGGAGCACCATCTCCACCTTCAGGACCGACATAACCAGCCAGGTGAACCAGGAGCACCAGCTGAAGGCCGGTATCGAGGCCAGCTACTACGATGTCTTCGACTACTACATTGATACCGCGTCAGGCGGCAACATCTACGCCGGAAGGTACCACGTGTTCCCCAATGCCGGCGCCGCCTACATTCAGGACAAGATGGAGTACAGGGGCATGATCGTGAACGCGGGACTGCGTTTCGACTACTTCGATTCGAACTTCGACGAGTACCCGGCGGACATCACGGATCCCATCAACCCGGGAACCCAGCCTGGAGATCCGGATCACATCAAAGACCCCATAAGCGTCCCCATCAAGTACCACCTGAGTCCCAGGGTTGGATTCTCGCATCCAATAACCGAGCGCGACGTGCTTCACTTCACGTACGGTCATTACTTCCAGACCCCCACCTTCGACCGCATGTACAGCGGGTCCGATTACGACCTGTCCGGTGCGTTCCCCATCGTGGGCAACCCCGACCTGTCCGCCGAGGAGACCATCTCCTACGAGGTGGGCGTGAAGCACCAGTTCGACGACGTGACCATGCTGGACATAACCGGCTACTTCAAGGACATAACCGGCCTTGTCGACATGCAGAACAACTTCTACAGCGCGGTTGACGCCTACGACCTTTACATCAACGGCGACTACGGCAACGTGAGAGGCATGGAGCTAAATCTCGTAAGACGACCCAGCGACTTCTGGTCCGGCAGCATCAACTACACCTATTCAGTCGCCATGGGCAAGAGCTCAAGCGCCACCCAGAACTACTCCTACGTATGGGCAGGCTGGATAATCCCCAAGCAGGAATCCCCGCTTGACTGGGACCAGAGGCACGCGGTGAACGCAGAGCTCGACTACCGTATTCCCCAGGGCGAAGGCCCCAGGCTCGGTGACTCCCCCTTCCTTGAAGGATTGGGTGTACACCTCTCCTGGAGTTACGGCAGCGGATTCCCCTACAGCCCTTCAGGCCAGGGAACCGCCCAGCCCGAGATCAACAGTGAAAGGTATCCATGGACCATGACAACCACCCTCAAGGTCAACAAGACCTTCTGGATCGGTGGAGTGACCCTGGACGCCTACTGCCAGGTGAACAACCTGTTCAACAGGCACAACATCGACACCATAGCTGACATTGCCTGGTACGATGCCGACCAGGACGGAGACGGGGAACCCGACCACGATCCCACGGGTGATCAGGACAACCCCTATGTCTTCAGCAGGCCTCGTATGATCAGGTTCGGTCTGGGAGTTGAGTGGTAGACTGAAATTTTCCTTGGCGCCCGGCGCTGAAGGCATGACCGACGGCGCCGGGCGTCGAAGAAGGAGTGATAATTGATGCGAAAATACCTGCTACTGTTCCTGGTGCTGGCGTCTGTCGTTTGGGCCCAGCCTGAGGAACCCGGTTCCGGTGATCCCGTGGACGCCGAGCAGTCCACGGAGGTGACGGAGGAGCAGACCGGACAGGCGGAACAGACCGGCGCAGAGATCGCCGGCGCTCCGCAGGGAGAGGAAGTTGAACGGGCCCAGAGCGCCAGTATGGACCTCATGGACCTTTTCATCGCCGGCGGAGCCTTCATGTGGCCCCTGCTGATCTCCCTGCTCATCGGTCTCGCAGTGACCATCGAAAGGTTCATTTCATACAAGAAAGTGAAGATTGATGTAGGCCCCTTCCTCGAGAGGATGGGCGGCTTCATCCGCAAGGGTGACGTGAACGGGGCGGAAGAGCTCTGCGAGCGCACAAGAGGTCCGGTTGCCGCCATAATGCACGCAGGCCTTCTTCGCCACGACAAGGGGCTGGAGGCCGTTGAAAAAGCGGTCGAGAGCGCCGGCGGTATCGAGATGGCATATCTCGAGAAGGGTATAGTAGTGCTGGCCTCGGTATCGAGCATAGCCCCCATGCTGGGTTTCCTCGGTACCGTCTCCGGCATGATCAAGGCCTTCGGCGAGATCGCGGCCGCCAAGAACGTTGAGGCCAGCCTTGTGGCCGGCGGTATTCAGGAAGCCCTGATTACAACCGCCACAGGTCTCACGATAGCTATTCCGATCCAGATGGCCCACAACTACTTCATCTCCAGGATCGGAAGGTTCGTGATAGATATGGAAGAGGCCAGCATATTCCTGGTGGATACGCTGGCTGAGATGGAGCACCTGAAGCAGCTTTAAGGAGCATGGATGCGGATACGTAACAGACCGAGAGCAAGCGGGGCTATCCCCGACGCCTCAATGTCCGACATTGCGTTCCTGCTGCTGATTTTCTTCCTGGTTACCACCACCTTCGAAGTGCAGAAGGGCATCTCCTACAAACTTCCGAAGAAGCCCGACGAAGAGACTGTAGAGGTGGTGATCGACGAGGCCAACAGGCTTGTGATGACCATCAAGCAGTGGGGTGCCCACGAGTACGTGGCACTGATAGATCAGGCGCCTTTGGGGGGCCCTCTGCAGAGAGCAAGAGCCGGAGAAGACGTGAGTCTTCAGGATACGACTCTTCAGAACGGCATCAGAGCCCTTGCGGCTGAAAGGGCGGAAGCGGTTTCAGCCGTCGAAGACAGGCTTCTCAACAACCTGGAAGTGGCCAAGGGTCTTCCAGCGGGAACCTTCAGTTCCCTGGGAACGGCCATTGCCGCCGAGAACCTCGTGCCCATGATACGTCCCGGCATCATCCGGAGCTACATGGGATCCAGCACGCCCGTGGAAGAGAGCAGGATCTTCGGAGAGATAGCCTTCGGAGACACCCTTGTGCTCTCGGATGCGAGGCAGGGCGAGATAGCCTCGGCGGTAAGGGAGAGCGAGCTTGTGGTGATACTCAAGTTCTTCCCTGACTGTGATTACGAGGGCATGGTCTTTGCCCTCGACGTCCTGCGGATGAACGGTGTCAGCAGGACGGGTATCACCATTCAGGAGCGGCTTGGAGGTGGCGCATAATGAAGTTCAAGAGCAGGATGAAGGTAGGAAGCAACATATTCACCGGGACGATGGCGGATATCGTGTTCCTTCTTCTTGTTTTCTTCATGGCCACCACCCTCTTCAAGGAAGAAGGGGGTCTCCGGGTCCGCTTTCCCCAGGCTCATCCTGAGATAATGAGCGAGCTGGGCAAGCAGTTCCTTGCGGTAAGCGTGTGGATAAAGCAGGTGGAACCGGGGAACGACGACAGCGAACTCGTAGCCCGTATAGGCGATTACGACATGCCTCTCGATCAGGTTGCCGAGCAGCTCAGCAGGCTCAGCAACAAGTTCTGGAGAGAACAGAACAAGAAGCTGGACGTAGTTGTGTTGAACGTGGATACGAGGGTTCCAATGGAAGACATGGTGGACCTCTTCAACTCCATGCGGTTCGAGGAGATCTACAGCATACAGTTCAATGCTGAAGAGCGCGGACAGTTCAACTGAAGGGAGGAGCAATGGCTGAGAAGAGAACAGAGTTCAGGCATTCCTCCCTGAACTTCGAACTTGGAGTGGCCATCGGCCTGGCTTTCCTGATAGTCCTTTTCGAGTTCATACCGGCCAGTCAGCTGGGAAGGCTTTCCACCCGCACCACGGACTCCGAGATGGAGGCGGTGGAGGCGGACCTTGCCTTCGATGACAGCGTTGAGGAACAGGAGGAGGAAGTCCAGGAGGAGCAGGAAGAGCTCCAGCAGGAAACGGAACAGATGGTTGAGGAGATCAATCAGGACATAACCCTGTCGCTGGATGCCGACACCACGGGTCTCGAGACCGTGGAAACGGTGGAGCAGGGGGAGGAACTCGGGGATTCCCAGACAGAGGAAATGGGTCCTCCCAGGTTCATGCCGGCGGAGGTTTTCCCCAACTGCACCTACAAGCCGCCCCCCCAGTACCCTGAGATGGCGGCCCAGGCAGGTGTGGAGGGAACGACGACCCTCTGGGTCTACGTGGCTTCCGACGGGTCGGTATCGGATGTAAGGCTGTACAACTCCAGCGGCGTCAACTCGCTTGACCAGGCCGCCCTGTCGGCCGCCTGGAACACCAGGTGGACGCCGGCCCAGAACAACGGTATCCCGGTCGGAGTCTGGACCACCCTTACGTACAACTTTGTCCTGACTGATTAGATAGCAAGATGGAAGCGAAGAAGAATGATTTCAATGAATCGCGGGCAGAGCGGAGGGTCCCAGGAGGGAACCCGCCGCCGCCGCGGAATATGAATTGGAGGTGAAGGAGAGTATGAGGAACTCCTGGTACACTCGCGGGTTCCTGGTACTCACGGTGCTTGCGGTGTTCACACTGTCAGGTACCGGCCTTGCGAGGGAAGTGCGGGATGTGGAAATGCCGAGAGACGCGGGGACAGACGCCCGGCCTCCCACGGTCACTATCCTGATGAACCTCGCAAATGTTTGGAGTGCCTTTTTCAACCTCGGCATCTACGGTGACCCATGGGAGAACTTCCCCTCATGTGAATGGCCCGGGGGCCAAGGAAGCAGCTACCTCTGGTGCGGTGACTTCTGGGGCATCTGCTACGGTCCGGTCACCATCCATGGAGACTCCACCGCCAAGTGGGCAAGCTGCAGCGACTACGGCGACTGGGAGCTTCGCCCCAGCGAAGGCTTCCCCGCCGAGAAGCTCCAGCCGGGTCCCGTGGCCCTGGAGGAGACCCACTACGGTTTCGACGACTGGAACATCACGTACAACCCCAACCCCTTCGGGATGTTTGTCTACACTGAGAACTACGACTGGGGAACGCCGGGCTACAACAACTTCATCGCCGGCGATTTCAGGATACAGCACTTCAGCGATTACGGTAATCCCGGAGTTCCGCTGGAGGGATTCATGATGGCCATGAGGGGCGACTGCGACATAGCCACCGCCGACCCCGTGGACCGGAACCTTGATGACAACGTCTACTACGACGGTCATGCCATCTGGTGCAACGACCCTAACGCCACCTTCGACTATCAGTTCGACGACGGCGACATGGGCAGCAATCAGGACGACTACACCTACCAGCAGAATCCCGACAACCCGCTGGACCCTGACGACCCCCAGAACATATGGTACTACTACAACTACAGCGGCGCTGACGGCATCCTTGACAACGATGTTGACGGGAACGGCGTGAGCGACCACTTCACCATACTGTTCAAGACCATGGTCGCCACCGGTGACACCGTATGGCTGCCGCCCAACAGCGCGGGGCTTGTGCCCTTCGCCGACGGCATGCCCGCGCACAACTGGGAACAGACCGTGGGGGATACAGTCTACCATGTAGTGCCCAGGAACATGAGCTACATGTACGACAGCGACAGCCCCTCTTCCGGCACCGACGACAGCGGCGAGCCGGGACTGGTGCCTCCCTGCAACGGCTACATCGGTTACAGGCTCCTCGATCTCTACATCGTGAAGGCCAGCGGAGACATCGAGAGACCCATCGATGTATACGATTATCCCATCCCCATCTCCCACTCCTGGTGGAACTGGGAGAGCGATCCTGGAACGGACGACGAGAGGTACAACTACATGTGGGGCCTGAACCCCGACCTCTCCGGCAGGACCAGCGCACCCCTGTACCTGGGCGACTGGGTCGGCAACCCCATGACTCCCGACGCCTACGTGGCGGACAACCCGGGACCCTTCCCCATCGTACACGACAATCCGTTCAACCTGAACTACCCGGTCTTCGACTACAGGTTCCTCATCTCCGCGGGACCGGTGAACCTCGAGGACGGCGACACCCTGCATGTCGCAGGCGGCTGGATGGTGGGACTGGGGCTCGCGGGTCTGCGCCAGGACGCCGACGACATGCTGGACGCCTTCTACCGCGACGGCGGATGGGGCGTTCCCTCGCTTCCTCCGACACCCATCCTGTTCTACTCGGCGGGCAACGGCGTGGTGAACCTGGAATGGGGCGCCAACGCAGAGTCGTACGATCCGCTGGGCGGATACAACATCTACAGGTCCACCTTCGAGCCCTCGAGCTGGGAGCTTGTGCACACTGAGGGCCCCGGTGTCTTCGGCTGGACCGACCACACCGTCACCAACGGTTTCCCCTACTTCTACGTGGTCTGCAGCTACGACTCGGAGACGGGTGTCGAGAGCACCAAGTCCAACTACAAGCAGACCATAGAGGGCACTCCGCAGCCTGTCACGCCTGTGATGGGTGTGGATGCCAACTGGACCGAGAACGTGACGGTAGTGCCGAACCCCTACAGGGGATCGGCTGCCTGGGAGCAGACTTACTTCGACAAGATAGCCTTCGTAAATCTGCCCGCCATGTGCAACATTTACATTTACACACTTGCCGGCGATCACATCATCACCCTGGAGCACCGCAGCCCGAGCGGACAGGAGGGCACGGAGTTCTGGGATCTGATCAGCAGGAACGATCAGGAAGTGATGTCCGGTCTTTACGTCTATCGTGTCGAGACTGAGGATGACTTCGTCATCGGCAAGTTCGCCATCATCAAGTAGGAGAGGAGTGACCATGAAGTATACAGGAATAATCCTGACAGCAGCGGTCGCCGTTTTCCTGCTGTTTCCGGTCTCTGCCGAAGCAAGCTCTTTTGCGAAGGTCGGAACTTCTGGCGCCCAGTTCCTGAAACTGGGACTGGGTGCCCGCGGAGCCGCAATGGGCGGTGCCTTCATAGCGACTGCCGATGATCCCAGCGCCGCTTACTGGAACCCTGCCTGTCTGGTCAGGGTCCCCGGTACGCAGGTTCAGATCACAGGCATGCAGTGGTTCGCGGACATACTCTACGGGGGCGGCATAGTCTCCCACGAGGTGCCGGGCGTCGGAAGCTTCGCCGCCCAGTTCGCGCTTCTGCAGTCAGGCGATATGGACGTAACCACCGTTGCCCAGCCCGAGGGAACGGGAGAAACCTTCACCTGCACAGACATGGTGGCCGGTATCTCCTTCTCCAGAATGCTCACTGACAGGTTCAGCGCCGGTCTTACGGTGAAGTACGTCAGAGAGCAGTGGGATGATGTTTCCGCCGGTGGACTGGCTGTTGATATAGGCACCCTGTACGACACGGGTTTCAAGACCCTTCGCATAGGGATGACCATACAGCATTTCGGAGGAGAGCTGACCCCCGATGGTGAGTACACAACGTACTACAGCGGGGGAGACTCCACCGAAGTCTTCGAGTCGTACTCCATGCCCATGGTGTTCAAGCTGGGCATGGCCATGGATATCATCAACCGCGGCCCTCACTTCCTGACGGTCGAGATCGATGGTATACATCCCAACGACAACGTGGAACAGCTGGGAATCGGCGCCGAGTACTGGTACAACAACATGTTCGCGCTGCGAGGCGGCTACCGTATCAACACGGACGAAGAAGGTCTTACCGCCGGAGCGGGATTCAATATCCCGGTGGGCGACAAGACGATATCACTGGACTACGCGTATGCGGACTGGAACCGGCTGGACATGGTCCACAGGGCCGGCATAGGGTTCGCATTCTAGCTGACTTCGATACAATCGGGGCAGGTGATGGACCTGCCCCGGTCGGAAGGGATGAATGACACTTTCGGCGCTTGTGCTCACCGTGATAACCGGATTCCAGGTAACCTGGAACGCCGAGCCGGCCCGCGGGCCGGAGGGCGGCGATCTGCACCTGACGGTTCAGCTCTTCGAGGAGGACCTCCTCTTCGTGATGGACAGCGGCGGCGAGACCGCCTGCTGGGAGCTTGCCGCGGGTGTGGATGGTGATTTTTCGGTGAGGAGGAGCGGCAGTGTGCAGAGGGATGCGCTGCCATTCTCAGAGGAGATCGTCATTACCGGGATTCATCCCGGCGGGCATCGTCTCACGCTGATGGTTACCGACAGGGAAACGGGTAACAGCACCGTCTGGGAAGAGAATATCGAGATGAACCTTATAGACAGCCTTTCATGGTCCTCCGGTAACCTTCAGGTGATCGGGGGAACCTACCAGAGGGCAGCCGGATCTGTGGAGATGATGTGGAACGTCTATCCTCCGCGGAACGGCGGGAACTCCGACGACTCGCTCAGGGCCGCCTACGTCATGCGTAACGGAAGCGGTGTGACCGAGAGGGAGGGCTGGATGGAAATGCTCAACTCGGAAGGCTCCTACCGTGGTGTCACGGTCATCGATCTTGGAGGTCTCGAAGCCGGAGGGTACGAGGTGCTTGCCGCAATGGTCTCGGACAGCGAGATCGTCACAGCGGCCAGAGCAGACCTTGTTCTTCTCCAGGCATGGGATGTCTGGGGAGATGACCCCGGTCTTACGGAGACACTGGTAAGGCCCATCGCCCACTCTTCGGAACTTCATCAGCTCAGCGATGCGGAGGGACCCTCCAGCAGGAGGGCCGTCATGGCGGAGTTCTGGCAGAAGCGTGATCCCACCCCCGGCACGCAGAGGAACGAGTATCTCGAGATGTATCTTTCAAGGCTGGATGAAATAGACCGGAGGTTCTCGGTCTTCAGCATCATGGGCATCAATACCGACCAGGGGCGGGTGTTCGCCCTGCTCGGAGAGCCCGACATCATCGATTCCAGACCCATGGAGGTATCAACTCTTCCTACTCAGGTGTGGACCTACTGCTCGCCGCCCATAGAGGTGTCCTTCATCGATTATGACGGATGTGGGATGTATGAACTTGCGACTGACTGGGAGGAGGTGCAGGCCATTCATGAGAGGCACAACTGATCTGCTCATGACTCTGGCCGTGTTCTCCTTGTGGAGCGTGGCCCCCGGCGCGGACTTGGCGTCCGTCAGCAGGGGCGACGTGAGGTTCGGAATAGACACGGCTCTGTTCGACTACACCGGAACTGACACTCTGGGCATGGAGGTCTACCAGCAGCTTGACCTGCAGCAGTTCTCCATGGACCAGGACTCCTTCGTCAGCTTCACAACCACCGTAGTTCTGATGACGGTGAGCGGTGACACGACAGCCGTGGACCAGTGGAACTCGGAGACCCCGTGGGTCCCAGGGAGGTCCGCTGTCAACTCCACAGTACTGCCTGTGGTGTCCGGAGACTACACGCTGGACGTCACCGTTACCGACAACGGCAACGGTCTCCAGGGAGGACTTTCCCGGGATATCACGGTGGGATCCCTCGGTACTGTCAGCGACATCGAACTTGCCAGGGCCGTCGTGCCTGCTCCCGCAGGGTCTACGAATCCCCTGCGAAAGGGTGAGTTGCTGGTCTACCCCGCGGCGGACGGCAGCTACACCCTCCCCGAGGAGCACAAGGCCTACTTCTATGTAGAGCTGTACGGTCTGGGCGGGAACACCGTCCAGATCCAGGGGAGGCTCGAGACATCTTCCGGCGAGATCATCTTCGCTCGGCCATGGGTACCGGTAAGCATACCCGAGGGTGCCGATGCGGTGGGTCTGGTGGACAGTCTCGACCTTCAGGTGGCTCGGAATTCCGGTCTTCACAGACTCGTCTTCGGTCTCATAGCCCGGGGCGATACTCTGGAAACCGAGAAGTACCTGGTGGTCGGGAGGGCTTCCGAAGAGTCCTCCGGAACCCAGGAGGGATTCGATGAGACCGCTGATATCCCGTATCCCGGCCAGTTCACCCTCATCCTGTCGGCCACCGAGCTGAGCATCTTCGATAATCTGGACCAGCAGGCCAGGAACAGGTTCTACGCCGCCTACTGGCAGGGCTCCCCCGAACAGAGGGTGGCCTTCGAACAGAGGTGCTCAGAAGCCGAAAGGTATTCCTCCCCCTTCAAAGAGGGCTGGAGGACCGACCGGGGAAGGGTCTACATCATCTACGGCCCGCCTGACGATATTGACGCGGTTCTCTTTCAGGGAGAGCAGGTGCCCTACGAGATCTGGTACTACTACGGCCGGGGGAACGAGAGATTCGTCTTCGCCGACAGGAACGGTACCGGTGACTATGAGCAGATGTTCTCCACCATAGAGGGAGAAGTCAGTTACACGAACTGGGAGGACATGATCACCCCCTTATCAGGTGGGGGTGGAGGATGATCTCCCTTTCTACGGAAGGTGATAAAGGAAAATGCCCCAGCACCTGAAATGGAGAATGAGGCATTTGGTTTTGTTCATGCGGTTAGTAGCCGCTGAAATAGGAGGTCAAATATGAGGATCTTTGCGGGACCGCTCAGGAACGGTTTCACAGCCGTCCTAACAGCGCTCCTGTTACCGGTACTACTTGGATTCGGCGTGGCAAGGGCAGATTTCAACGTCGGGGACACCATAATGCTCAAGGTCCCCGATCTTGCTGAGTTCCCAGAAACTGTCGAGGAACATCAGTTCACCTGTCGTGCCGTCACGGAGCATGCCTACTGGCTGGTTCAGGACACTGTATCGGTCAGGGAGGGTACCGGCCCGGGAGTTATAGGTTCCCCTGTCTGGGGTAACATCTTCACACAGGGTGAACTCGACACAATGACCACTGAGTTCGAGGGTGGCGGAGTGGACATCTACGGTACGGTCACCGAATACCTGGGACCCGTCCCTGATACCGACGGCGACCCCAGGCTCTGGATCGTACTGGCCACCATGCGTGACCAGTACACCTATGGAGGAAACCCCATAGACAGAAAGGTGATCGAGTACGTGAACCCCAGCGACGTTGACGGCAGCGGGCTGTTCAACAACCAGGACATCATCTACATCAATATCCACACCTTCACCGAATCTGTCTCCAACATCAACAACATCGCCAAGCAGCTCAGGAGGTGGATGACGGCCAACGGTCTGGGAGTCTTCATCAGGACCGCCACGAAGCCCACCGAGAACCTCTGGATCACCAGGGGCCTGGGAGAAGCCTGCCAGTACCTCTGCTACGGCGTGACCGCCACGACCACGGGAGCTTTCGGAGTGGGCTACGACTGCGACCAGTTCGCCAAGTCGTCGTTCTTCGAGCTGCTCTACTGGAACGCCGGAACCCCGAACATGGACTTCGGCGGCACCAGGGGCCAGTCCTTCCTGTGGCTCATGTACCTTGTCCAGCGCGAGGGTGACGGCATACTGGAGACCATAGCCCAGTCTGACACCACGGACATGCTGAGCATAGCCAGGGCCATAGACCCATCGGTCCCCGATGACCAGGCTATACAGACCAACGTGGTGCCTCTCTACAAAGACTGGCTTGTCTGCAACATCACGAGCCCGTACCAGTCGGACATGATGAGCGGCAACTACCGGTACGACATCTTCTCCGACCCGGCAGGATACCAGTTCAGTCACATGAATTTCTACTCCGCCTTCGAGGGTCACTTCGACTCCGGCGATTACCCGCTGGGGTTCTGGATCCCCGACGATGGTATCACAGCCCCCATCTGGGCGGCTCAGTACAGCGAGTTCGAGGAGTTCGGAAGCTACCCCGACTTCTACTTCAACGGAGCATACGCCGATGCAGGCGGCTCCGGCAGCCCCATCAACGGGAAGTGGATAGTCTTCGCTGTTTCCCTCGACTCGGTGGACTCGACCATCGTGTCAGTGGAGGAAGTAACCCTTAACGACCTCTACAACGGATCCTTCGAATTTCAGGGAGACATCGCGTACACGATAATGACCAACAACAACGAGGGCGGCACCGCCGGTCTCACCTACATCCTGTCCCAGGATGGAGATGCACCGGAAGTGCTGATGGCCGTGCACCAGAACTCGGTTAACGACCAGTTCCTAACGGTGTACGCCACCCTCTACGACAGCGTTCCCGAAGGTTTCGACTGGTACGGACCCATCTTCACCGCCGCCACGCCCGACAGCTCGGTGCTGCTGGGCATGAGCAGCTTCTACGAAAGCCTGTGGGACGCCAGGTTCGATGCATGGGAAAGCGCTGACTACTCGCTGCAGGTGGCGGGCTACGACAGTGCCGGTCTCTACTCAAGCGCCAGCAAGAGCGTATCAGTGGGCTACGCCTCCTCGGACGGGGTCTCCCTGTCCCTGGAAGGCATCCTGCTTGACGTGCCCGCCGGCGCCGTAGCTCCCGGCGCGATGGTCAGCCTCTGCGAGTCCGGCATTCTGGACCTTGCCATCAACACCCAGTCTCCCGTGGCGGAGACGGTGGACATGATGACCGGCGTACTCGCCGGTCCGGTGAGCATTCCCGACGTGAATGCCACGCTGTCATTCCCCGCATCGAGTTCCGATGGCGCCGTGTACCGCTACACCGCTGACGGATGGGTGAAGCTCGACAGCTACTACCAGGGCGGGATGATGTGCGCAGCGGTCAATGACGGTGGGATTTACTCCTACGGCGAGGCTCCCGGTGTGAGCTCGCCGCAGATCCCGGGGGAGTTCGCCTTCGGAGGTGTCTATCCCAACCCGTTCAGCGCCGAAGCCGCCATCAGGTTCTCCCTGCCTTCATCAGGCCGGGTCACCGTCACTATCTATGACATGAGCGGCCGCGCTGTCAGGACTATCACCGATACGGAGATGAGAGCGGCGGAACACACACTCATGTGGGACGGCAGGGATGAAAGCGGCGGGATGGTCGGTGCAGGAGTCTACTTCTGCAGACTGCAGGCCGCCGGACAGACCGTCACCCAGAAGATGCTCCGGATAGAGTAGGAAGGAGGGAGAAATGAAACAGATAACGGCAATAGTGATCCTGGGCTCCCTCGTACTGCTCAGCGGTTGTTACGAGAGCCCTACGTACCCTGATCCGCAGGGATATAACGGTTTCCTTGAATCCGGTTGGGATGCCTACGAAGTCGGAAACTTCGAGACAGCTCTGCAGTGTTTCCTGGACGCCATCGATATCGATCCTTCGCTG
>JAFGPK010000028.1 GCA_016936235.1 Candidatus Fermentibacteraceae bacterium
AATCCCTCCGTCCCCGAAAGCGAGGGGCGGCCCGTAAGGCCGCCCCGTGATCTGTCCGGTGATCTCCGTCGGGTTACCTGATGACGGTGATCTGCTGCCTGACAAGCTCTCCGCTTGTGGTGTTCAGGAGGACGAAATACACTCCGCTTTCGCGGATCTCTGTCTCGATGGTTCCCTGGGCGGGGAAGATCTCCACCACCCTTCCGGTGATGTCGAATATCTGCACGGTGCCGGTAACTTCCGCGGGGAGCGAGCAGTCGATGGTCACCGCCCCCGTGGTGGGGTTGGGGCCGGCTGACAGCACCGGGACAGGCGGGTATCCCGTCTCGTCACCGTAAATGCCTGTGGCGGTATCGGGGAGATCCATGAAGTCGGCGTTCAGGCATTCCCTTGAACCCGACGCGTACTGCACGAAAGTAGTCACGTTCAGGTTGTCGAACTGGTGCGCTGCAGGATTGAGCGTGTAGTCGCCGGCAACGCTGAGAGTCTGCGGGTAGGGTCCTGTGAAGTTGAGGAGCTGGCCCTGCGCCCCGAGGGGGTAGGCCCTGGGAAGCCACATCATCTCCATTCCGGTATATCCGCCCCAGCCCGACTCAGTTGCCATGTCGTGGTCCTCGGTGATGACGCACCAGACCTTGATGGGGTAGGTCTGCGACGGTTCCTGCTCGGCGGTCACGCTAATGTAGGCGGTGCCGCCGGAAGCGTCACCGACCATGTTCACGTCTATATCGAAATAGCAGGGAACCGCCAGCCTGTTGTTGATGGTGGACGTATAAGCCGATGGCGCGGAGGATGAGGCAAGTCCGTCTATCTTCACGGTGGGAGTAACCGTAACACCGTAGAAGCTGAACCTGCCTGAGCAGAATGAACAGGACGCCGGGCCGTTGTAGAAGAGGTAGAGGGGTGACACGTCACCGGAGGCAACCAGGGGATTGATAGCATTCTTAACAGCTGACCAGCTGCTTACGCAGGATGGTCAAGAGGTCTGAGTGAAGTACTCGAAGAGCACTGTCCTATCGGCGGCGAACGCAACCGCCGCCAGGAGCATCAGAAACATGAGGGTGAATTTCATAGAGTCTCCTTTCTTGTAATAACATATTCG
Source organism: Candidatus Fermentibacteraceae bacterium (assembly GCA_016936235.1). Classification (GTDB taxonomy): domain Bacteria; phylum Fermentibacterota; class Fermentibacteria; order Fermentibacterales; family JCC-6; genus Aegiribacteria. Next base: position 1,103 of record JAFGPK010000028.1, read on the forward strand.
ATGACTATGTATTTGAACAGACCCGTGATCGATCCGCCGGAGACTCCCGACTGCAGATGAGGTAATGGGGGACATATCTCATCCGCAGCGGGAGGAGGCACCAGCGAACGACCATGCCGGCAGGCCGGCACGGCAGATCATCTCGGCGGTGAATATCGGTTGTTTCTGGAAACGTGTCAAGAACAAGTTGGAAATACTGCTCTTCTCATTTTGAAGAGTCTTGTCCCATTGAATATTTCTGAGCATAATTCATAGTCTGAACCAGTGAAAGGACGTCGATGGCCGATAGTGATGATAGTCTCTGCTTCGGTGAGGATATCAAGTCGACGATATCCCTGATGAAGACTACCCTCGGTGAGATCCTCCACAGCCTGGACATCTCGGTGGACAATCCGAGGGATGTCTACAAAAAACTGAACATCGACAAGAAGCTTGGATGGAAGATCTACAATGTGGTCTGCGAGGAGGACCCGTTCCTCGCCGCCCAGTTCGTCCCCGGCAAGGCCGCCTGCAGGAATTTCATGAAGCTCTGCAAGAGACTAGGCACCTCGAAGAAGCTCCTGAAGAAAGCCAGGGAAGCCTGCCAGGCTTTCGATACGATGGTCGAGAAGCACGCCGACAGCCGCAAGGAGTTCGACCTGATGCTGCTGTCATGCTCGGACAAGGGCAAGTCCAAGGCTTTTCTCTCCCAGCAGAAGGCGGCGTTCACCGCTTACAGCCATCTTCTTGGAGTGCAGGCCAGCACCCAGCTGTGTACCTGGGTCTTCGCTCCCTCCCCGGATGGTGAATATCATGACGTAGCAAGCATCCGCGGCTTCATCGAATTCCGAAGGAACAGACCCAAGGTCCCGTGGCTCCTGGAATGGGCTTACTTCACCGACGACGACGATGTTCCGAAGAGCCTTGTTCAGGTGGAGCCCCTTGAGGAGTGTCCGGATGCATCCGAGAATCCCATGGGTGTACCGTTCTACTACAGTTACTGTTCCAAACCCCTTCCGAATGTCGTCAGCTCCAGGAAACGCGAGGGCAGGCTGGTCCATGAGCTTGAGGAGGCTCCGATAGGGAATACCGAGTCCATCACGTGCATCACGGCCCAGATAGCGCGGAATGTCTTCAGCAGCTACAGAACGAAGGAGGACCGGTACAGGGAGGTGCTTGTCAGGTCCAGGACACCGGTGGAGAGACTCGTCTTCGACCAGATAGTGCATATCGACCTGATAGGGCCGATGGAACCCGAACTCTTCGTTTTCGGTGAGTTCACAGGTTACGACTGGGCGAAGTCCGCCGAACTGCGGAATCCAAACAGCTGCCTTCCCATAGAGGCTTCCATACAGAAACTGGGTTTCGGCACCAGGGCCGTCTATTCTCCATACATACCCTGGTACATGGAGATGATGGATGATGTTTTCCAGAGACTCCAGTGGTCGCCTGAAAAGTTCAGGACCTACAGAGTGGTCATCGATTACCCGGTCATCCCCTCCACTGTAAACATGCGCTCGCTTCTTCCCGAGAAGGAGTAGGGCCGGGTTTCCCCGGCCCCTGCGAACCCTTCACTAAGGCAGGATCGGCAATCCTTCTAGTGGAACTCGATGCTGAAGGTCCCTTCCCCTGAGGAGTATTTCTCCACGACCAGGAAGGCTGTTCCACCCTGCCGTTCTCCGGTGGTGAACGACAGAAGCGAGTTGGTCCCTTCGCCACCGTCGTCATCGTACAGGCTCACTCCATCCGGCATGTAGAGGGTTATCACCGGGTCCAGCTCCTGGCTCTCCACGGATACCGAGTAGCTCTGACCCGCCATCAGGCTGAGCTGGAATATCAGGGTCTCCGTCTCGTAGGGTACAAACTCCTCTACGCTCCTGCCGCTCCTGAGAGCGGGGATGTCCGTATCTTCCCTCTCCCATGAGAAGGTGACCTCTCCCTGGTCCGTTCCGCTGTACGAAGATATCAGGGCGATGTAGCTGCCGGGCATCAGGGGCTCGACGACCCGGGAATCGGTACCCAGGTCCATGTAGTCATCGTTGGAAGAGATGTACTGGATGTAGTCCGTGTCCTCACGGAGGACGGTGAGGCATATATCCATCTCTCCGCAGGCGGTGAGCCTGTAAATGGACGGATCGGATACATTGAAGGTGAACGCCGCAACCGGGGAGAAAGGATCGAGGAAAGACGGGACTTCCCAGCTCTCCGTCATTCCGGGCCACCAGGCGATGGCGAAGTTGCGTTCGGATTCTATCCGCCCCTCGTGATCGACGCCCTGCTGTTCGGCATCTACGCCCACGGGTTCAAGAGCCTGCCTGTTGACCGATTCCATCCGAAGCTCGAACTCGCCGTATCCGCCGGTGGAGTATGGCATGACAACGGCGATGTAGTTCCCGGCCTCAAGTTCCCTGACGATGCGGGAGTAGCTTCCGTTGTAGTCGTCATTGTAATCCACGAATATGTACTCCCCTCCTTCCACGGACATGAGGACGAGGTAGGGGTCGAAGCTGTCTGATTCAAGCGAGATGGACACCAGGTCGTCATTTTCGAGAGTGAAGGGGAACAGCTGGGCCTGGGCGTAATTGTAGTTGTACACGTAGTTCTCGAGCGCCTCACGGAGAATGCTTTCCAGCACCGGGTTGTAGGCTCCCGGCTCAAGCCAGCCTGTGAGCATTCCCGTTGAGAGGTCGGTGGTCCTGGAATAGGATTCCAGGTCGTTCGCAGTACCCTCCCTGACAATCACATCGTAGAGACCCCTTGAATCGTCGGATGAGAATACCAGCAGCCTGCCTCCGGAAGGAGCCCCGTCCAGGACTATCCTGGCGTTGGCCGTCTCCTTCCAGTTGTCGTTGAACGCCACCAGCTCACCGCTTCCGTTGATCACAGCCGCGATCGGGTCGAAATCAAAACTCCTGACATCAATGACCATTATTCCGCTTCCGGAGATTTCATGGACTTCAGTGTACACATCAAGGGCCATGGGACGCCCCATTGCGAAAAGAACGGCCTCCGCGCCCTCCCAGGCATCCGCAAGGGTATGGATCTTCTCCGACAGGGAACCTCGGATGTCGTTCCCGGGGGTCACCACCCCGTTGCCGCAGGAGGACAGCGCCAGTATCAGAGCAAGAACAGCGAATATCATGGTCTTCATCATGTATCTCCCCTCGTGTGTGAGCATTTTGGATGATATGATAATACAGGTGCGCCTGCTTCGCTATTCCATCTGGTCCGGATGCAGCAGGAAGTTTCGCCGTGTCGTCGCTCCGGAGGTTCGGGAGCTAGGAGATCGGGGCCGATGGCTTTGCAAGCCTGAAAGACCCTCTGTTGATCATCGCTTTCAACTTTTCCGAGATCTTCCTGGCGCCTGCATAGCTTGACAGGGATACGGTCCTCACCTTCCGGCCCCTCAGTATTATCTCCCCGGACCTTAGTTCACCGTAGTCGGTCATGCCGAGCACCCGGCCGCTCATGCCGGGGTAGTCGGCGGAGTAGTCCACCACGGGTGCGGGGATCTCTCCGTCGGACACGCTCGTGAACCTTGCCATCTCCTCGTCCAGTACCGGGATGGCCATTCCCACGCCCACCGCCAGCGAAACACCGTAACCCCTGATGGAGACTCCCCTGAGGTATTCCGGGGACATACCCTTGAGGTCGCCGGTGAGGAACAGGGTACCGGCGCCTCCGGTGGGAACCCCTCCCCGGGTCCGTTCAGCGTCCGGGCAGTGCTGTGTTCCCCTGAAGGTCACATACCCCTCGCCGCCGCCCAGGAAGATGCGCGAGCCTATGCCGATGGTCCTGTACTCGGGGTCGTTCAGAAGGGGTGACAACTGCCCAGCGCAGCTGTATGCAGCGTTCCGCAGGTCCGGAAGAAGGGGTCCCATGTAGGTGTGCAGTATCTTTTCGCTGTATGCGTTCACAGCCACATTGTAGTTCTGGTAGCAGTTCCTCGGGTTCAGGAGTATGGCGTCCTTCAGCTCATCTAGGATGAACCGCGGCTCCGCGCTCCTTCCCGGGTAGCAGTCCGTACCGTGCCCCTCGGCCCTCAGGTGTATGGACCCTCCGGCGACGAGCTTCTCTATCACATGACCTCCTCCATATTCCGAGGGACCCGTTTCATCCCGCTGTGAAGTGGCCCCCAGGTACAGGTCCACGGCGGCCAACCCGGCATAGGCCGGGACACCGTCGAGCCACGCCTGCCGGTAGTTCAGCCTGGGAGTGTGATGCCCGGTGTTGAGAAGAACGCCGCTGGAGCACATGGGGGAGAAGGTCCCGGTGGTGACGACGTCGACTCTTCTGCATGCTTCGCGCACTCCCCGGCAGGCGGCCAGGTCCGTCATCTCTTCCGCTGTTATGACCACCACGCTGCCCCTTTGGATCTTCTCGTCTATCTCTTCCCACGTTCGTTTCATTTCCGGCAGCCTCCGATGTAATCCTCCACGGACTGGATTGCCCCGTAGTAGCAAACCTCGATGCACAGGTCGCACAGTATGCAGCCGGACATGTCGAACCCTACCATGAAGGTTTCCGGGCAGATTGTGAACGCCCCGGAGGGGCAGATACCGGCACATGCTCCACAGTGGACGCATCTGGCCTCCTGCCAGATGAAGCTGCTTTCGGGGTAACTGATTTCCACACCCCTTTCACGAAGCATCGAGAGGCCGTTTTCGATGACCTCCTCCGGCCCCCTCAGCCGGGCCAGCATTCGCCCCTCCTCGCTGGGGTCTATCCTGGCGCGGAGAATGTTCACTTCGATGCCGCACCCCTTCACCAGGTCAGAGATCACGGGATCGCTTACGCATTTCCTGGGAAAACCAAGCATCACACTCCTTGAAACCATTTCAGACCTCCTCCCTGCCGGCCATCCTAAGCAGTCTCACACCCCTGGAGACAAGCAGACCGTCGCAGCAGGCAATGACACCTTCTATCCGGTCCAGCCCGGGAATGTTCTCGAGCTGCTCCTCCAGATCAGAAGGGTCCTTTATACGATTGGCTATGGCCGTGGCCGCCGCGTCCGCCTCTGCGCAGTCATCCGCTATGACGGTGACGGCATCCGCCCGTCCGAAGGACCTGGAATGGCCCACGGTACCGGACGAAGTGCAGACTCCCTTCCCGTCAGGAGCGTCCACGGAAAATCCGACCCTGCCGGTGAAGGGCGATCCCTCCCCGGCGAACAGGACGCAGTTCACCGTTTCCCGGCTCCTGATGTAGATGTCCCCGCCATTCTCCACTATCACAGTGTCGGTCCAGCGGGTCAGGGCACGCCCCACACCAGAGGCAACGGCCCCCGCGACGGCGGCCATTGGACCTACACCCCATGCACGGGATGCTGCGGACATTCTCCTGATCATCAGGGGAGACTCCGGCCCCACATGGACCGGAGACAGTGATCCGAGGAACTCGGAATGACTTGATGCGTAATCCTCCAGTTCCCTCCTGATGCTGTGCAGAGCTTCACAGGCTTTTATTGAAAGGTCGTACTCGGCCGCAATCTCTATATCGCTCTCATGCCTTACTATCCTGAACCTGCACAGCCTCCCACGGGAGACCCAGGTCCTGTAGTATCTTCCGGTATACACGCACACCTCCGTTGCACTTCGTCTTGGTCGTTTCATGGGTACGAAAAAGCCCCGCAGCAGGGACTGCGGGGCAGACGAAGGTGTGTGAGGAGTATTACCCGGCAGCGCCCTCGCGGGGCAGGGGCATTATCATATTGCTGTTTCCGGCGCGGAATGTCGTCATTGCTCCTCCTGGGGTAAGCCCGGAATATCGGGACCGTCCCGTGCGGTGTCAATCCCGTATGGGGCAGTTTTCCAGTCATACCTGTCGTTATCATTCTGCAGTGATAATATCTTAATTATTAATCCTTATATTGCGCCGATACAGAATATTAATATTGTTTCATACATTCCATTGCGAGGCAACATCTTGCTTTACTCGTCCACGGGAACCGGGTATAGTTGCTTTGTATTGAATTCGATGGCAATTAGGTTTTCTGAACAGAGGAGCAGGAATGAAATACATTGCAGTTCTCATGCTTATTTCCGCCTTCGCGAACTCCGAGTGGGTGGATTTCGGAACCACCGACATCAACCACGCCCACCTGGAGGTGGTTGAATGCACATCCTCCGGATTCGTTGTCGACATTACCCTGCCGGGTTTCTTCAACAGCCCCTGCACCGGGAACGGTATTGATTTCAACGCTATCGGCGTCCCATCCCTAACGCCCTACGCCGAGGCCGAGGGAGCTCCCATGCTTCCCAAGGCTTCCTTCCTGGCCGCCGTGCCTGATGACCCTGACATCTCCATAACCGTGGAGACGCTGGTAGAACCTGTTACGATCCCCGGGATCACTCCTTCCCCCATGCAGCCCATCCCCCAGGACAACTCCTATGATCCTGT
>JAFGPK010000098.1 GCA_016936235.1 Candidatus Fermentibacteraceae bacterium
GTGGGAAGGGCAACCCTTGCCGCGAACACAGGTAGGGCGGGTTCACCTTCTAATCCGGTCAGGTTCATTCCGGTACCGGTCACCGCGGTGTAGATACCCGCATCATCGAAGCTGATGGCGGACGGGTCCAGCGGGACCGCCACAGTCAGCTGACCTGCCTGTACCGAGACGGCAGCAAGCAGCAGAGCGGCAAGAAGCAAGTGTTTCATTCTCTCCCCTTTCATCAATTGTCAACCTGGAATAGTGTATTCCTTTACCATTTATAACATCAACTCTTCATAAGGTGCAACAACAGGATCAAGCAGAGTTACAAGGTTGATCCGGCAAGAGGACAGGCAGAATACGATACTTCTCCGGCCAAGGATCGAGCTGCCTACCGGATAACTCCGGATTGAATCAGTTCCGTTGCTACTATCAGCATACTATTGCCGGACTGGTCGGTTGATGTCCATAGCACCGAATCCGCGCTTGCCACACCGAACCGGACAAGGGAGTCGGTTCCCGCCACCTGGAATACGAGGTAATCGACACCGAAGAACTCTCTTGCCAGGGCGGCCCGCTGCACTTCCGGTCCCGAGCCCAGGTCCAACGGGTCATCGTACACCGTCACGTTCTCATCCACCATGCCGCGCATGGCCGCTAGGAGTTGCGCCGCTCTCTGACCGCCTTCCGGGCCTGGCATCACCGAAACCGCCACGGTAACGTCGCTGCTGCCTTCATTCTGTATGGCGTGGTCCCAGTCGACGCCTGTGTCGATGAGCTCCACCGACCCTGTGTCCGCCACGTGGGCATTATCACCCGAATCGGTTATGGCGTCGTAGATCAGGTAGCCTCCTACCAGAACGGCAAGCCCTATTGTTATGTAGGTCATGTCGTTGGAGCTGCTCTCCTCCGTAGTGCTGGTTCCTCCGCCGCTGCCGGCCAGAAGCGGAGAGGCCAGGAGGAAGACAGCGGCTATGACCGATGCCGCGGTGGTCCTGTATTTCATGTTCATCCTACTCTTCCTCGGAACGGGCTTCCTCCATTATCTTCTCCTGTATCTCCCTGGGCACCGGCTGGTACCCCTCGAAGCTCTGGACGAAGCTGCCCCTTGCCTGGGTCAGCGATTTCAGGGTGCTGGTGTACTGGAAGAGTTCCGCTTCGGGTACGCTGGCCTTGATGACCTGGAAGGCTCCCTCGGCCTCGATGCCCTGTATTCGCCCCCTTCTGGAGGTCAGGTCGCTCATCACGTCACCCATGAACTCCTCAGGTACAGTAACCTCCAGGATGACCACCGGTTCCAGGAGGCTGGGGCCGGCGTTGAGCATGACGTCCTTGAAGCACCTGTTGGCAGCGATCTTGAAGGCCATGTCCGAAGAGTCCACCGGATGGTAGGAACCGTCGTAGACAACGGCCTTTACGTCCACCACCTTGCTCTTGGATATGGGGCCGCTCTTCATGGCTTCCAAGACTCCCTTTTCCACGGCGGGAATGAAGTTGGTTGGCACGTTGCCTCCCACCACCTCGCTTGCGAACACGAAGCCCTCACCCCTGGGAAGGGGCTCCAGCCTGATGAACACGTGGCCGTACTGTCCCCGGCCACCGGTCTGCTTCTTGTGCTTGTAGGAACCATCGGCCTTCTTCGTGATGGTCTCGTGGTAGGCGATACGGGGCTTGAAAGTATGGGTCTCGACACCGGTGGACTCCTTCAGCCTGCTCAGCATCACCTGAAGGTGGAGCTCACCCATGCCGGAGAGGGTCGTCTGGCCTATCTCCGACTCGTTCCTCAGTATCAGGGTCGGGTCCTGCGCCGCCATCAGCGAGAGTCCCTGGCCCATCTTGTCCTCGTGGCCCCTGTCCTTCGGGGCAATGGCGACCCTGTATACAGGCTCCGGGAATACTATCGGAGCGAGGATGATGCCGCATCCCTTCTGCGCAAGGGTATCGTTGGTGGATGTGCTCTTCAGCTTCGCGATGGCGGCGATGTCCCCCGTGACCAGCTTCTCGGCGTTGATCCGGTTGTTGCCCGTCATGAAGTAGTAGTTGCCGAGTCTTTCGGAAGCGTTCCTGCTGGCGTTGGAGATGTCCGTGGTGCCCTCTATCCCGCCGGAGCAGACGCGTACGAAGACTATCTCACCCATATGGGTGTCTATGCGGCTGTTGAATACCCTGGCCACGAATGGGCCGTCCGGTCTGGGCTCCAAAGCCAGCTCCTTATCGCCCTCGGTTGCAGGGAGTGCCGGTCCCTCGGTAGGGGAAGGGATGAAGTCCGGGATGGAGTCAAGGAGGAACTTCTGTCCCACGGGAGGTATGGCCAGGCCGCTGAAAACCGGGAACAGGGACCTTGCGGCAACGGCGTTCCTGAGGCCCTTGTTCATTTCCTCCTCAGAAAGCGTCTCGTTCTCGAAGAAGGACTCCATGAGCTTCTCGTCGGTCTCCGCAGCCGCCTCAACCAGCATGAGCCTGTAGGTCTCCAGATCGTCGGAAGCCGAGTCAGGGACGGGCATTTCCTTGCCCTGGGGATCGACGGCCTTTCCGGTGAGAACGTTCACCACACCCTTGAAGGCTCCGTTCTCCATCAGAGGGAAGGTTACGGGGATGACACCCTTGCCCAGGCTGTCGCGCATATTCTCGAGGACCCTGCCGAAGTCCGCGTTGTCGCGGTTGACCCTGTTCACCCAGATCAGCATGGGCTTCCGGTTCCGGGCGGCGAAATCCCAGGTCTTGAGGGTACCCACTTCGACACCGTCGGTGCCGTCCACCACCAGAACGACCCCGTCCGAGACTGTGATGCCGCCGATGGTGGCTCCGTAGAAATCCGCCAGCCCCGGTGTGTCTATGAGATTGATCTTGTAGCCTTCATGCTCGATTATGCCCATTGAGGAGGAGAGACTGTGCTTCCTGTCGCGGCTCTCCGCCGTGTAGTCGAAATGGCTGCTGCCGTTGTCGACGCTCCCGAGGCGCTCCACACCTCCGCCTGAGAAGAGAAGGGCGTCGCAGAGGCTGGTCTTGCCCACGGATCCGTGGCCTATCACGGCAATGGTTCTCAGCTTTTCGGAATCGTAGTTCTTCAAATCAAACACTCCTGTCCCGAGCTTGTCCAAAAAGGGAAACGTTACTAATATTCGTACTGTTCTTAAGGGAGCATATTACTTACGCATGAAAGACGCTTCTGTCAACTGTTATACTATCGCCGGAGCGCCCCGGTCTTCCCGGTGGAGGAATACATGAGTACTGCCCGTCTTCTTCTCCTGCTGGTAGGGATCGCATTCCTGTGGTTCATCATCCGGCAGCTGATACGGACCTGGCTCCGCCCCTCCGAGAGGGAGAGGGACTACAGGGAGATCGACGCCGAAGAGAGGGCCATAGAGAGGGAAGCCGGCGAGAACATACCGTCGTGCCCCGTCTGCGGCTCTTCCACAAGGCTGCACAGGTATCCGCACATAACCGTATGGCGCTGCGTCGAATACCCCTCATGCAGGGGTTTCGTCCGGGCCAGGAAGCCCAGGCGGCTCAAATTCGCCCAGGACTGGGACCGGAAGAGGGACAGGGACAGGACCTGACGCCGTTGCGCCACCGGATCCGCGGTGATAGATTGAACGGTCTTTATTTGTGACCCGTACTGCAAAGGAGGAGCTGTGTCTTCCCGCGACAAAAGGATATTGAGGCATCCCATCCTTCCTGAACCGGAAGTCAGAGAAGTCGGTTTCACCTTCAACGGCGCTGAATTCACCGGTGCGGAGGGGGAAGCCGTCTCCTCCGCCCTGTTCGCTCAGGGTATCCAGGTGTTCGGGCACCATCACGCCGATGACAGCCCCCAGGGGATGTTCTGCGCCAACGGCCAGTGTTCCCAGTGCACCCTGCTCATCGACGGAGTTCCCCTGAAGAGCTGTATCGTGCCTCTTCGCGAGGGGATGGCGGTGAAGAGCCTGGAGGGCCTCCCCGAACTGCTGGAGCTTCCAGGCCCCGACGTCAGGCCTCCTGTGGAGGTGTCCGCGTCCGTTCTGATCCTGGGGGGAGGACCTTCAGGGATGGCGGCCGCCATAGAGCTGGGGGAAAGGGGGATCGATACCATCCTTGTGGACGACAAGGACAGGCTGGGCGGGAAACTGGTCCTGCAGACCCACAAGTTCTTCGGTTCCGTGGCCGACTGCCACGCTGGCACAAGGGGCATAAGGATAGCCGAGATGCTGGAGACGCGGATCAGGGGCATGGACTCGGTGGCTGTCTGGACCGGGAGCGTGGTCCTGGGAGTCTACAGTGACGGCACCGTTGGCGTAAGGTGCGGCGACGGCTTCAGGACAGTCAGGCCCGGGTACCTGCTGGTGGCCACCGGTGCGAGGGAGAAATCCCTGCCCTTCCCCGGCTGCACTCTCCCTGGCGTCTACGGCGCGGGGGCGTTCCAGACCCTTGTGAACAGGGACATGGTCAGGTGCGCCGAGAGGATATTCGTACTCGGGGGAGGCAACGTCGGCCTCATCGGGGCGTACCACGCCCTGCAGGCGGGGATGACGGTGGTGGGCCTTGCGGAGGCCATGCCCTGCTGCGGCGGCTACAAGGTGCACGCTGACAAGATAAAGAGGCTTGGAGTTCCCGTCTTCACCAATCACACCGTCCTCGCGGCCCATGGGGGGGAGAAGCTCAGGGCTGTAACCATAGCCGGTGTCGATTCGTCATTCAGGCCGGTACCGGGTACGGAGAAGAGCTGGGAAGTTGACACACTTCTGGTGGCGGTGGGTCTTGATCCCGTTGACGAGTTCTACAGGAAGGCGCTGAAGTTCGGTATCAGGGCCATGGTGGCGGGTGATTCCGAGGAGATAGCGGAGGCAAGCGCCGCCATGTTCAACGGCAGGATAAGGGGTCTGCAGATAGCGCGGGAGCTGGGGGAGACAGGCATAGACATACCGGATGACCTGCACGAGAAGGCTGAGATACTGAAGAGCCCGGGAGGGCGGACCTTCCCCTACCGGCCGCCGGTGGATTCCAGGGAGGGGGTGTTCCCGGTCCTCCACTGCATGCAGGAGATCCCCTGCAACCCCTGCATGACCTCGTGTCCCAAGGACCTCATAGGGACCTCGGACCATCCCATAATGGGGATACCCGAATACTACGGCGGATGCGTGGGCTGCGAGAAGTGCGTGGCCGTCTGCCCGGGGCTGGCCGTCACCCTGGTGGATTTCAGGGATTCTCCGGAGCGGCCTCTGGTAACCGTTCCCTTCGAACTGGGGGAATGGCTTCTCCGGGAAGGAATGGAGGTGGTCGCCACCGACTGGGAGGGCCTGGTAATCGGGGAGGCGGTGGTCCGGGGCTGGAAGAGGGCGGCGGGTTACGGAAAGACCATCCTGGTGAAGCTGGAGACCCGGCCTGAAACGGCAGCCAGACTGGTGGGTTTCCAGGTGCAGGACCCGTCCGATATAGAGCCGCTGGAAAAGCCTCTGCCGGTACCCCTGCCGGATGACGCCATTGTATGCAGGTGCGAGAGGGTCAGCGCCGGGGAGATAAGGAAGCACGTAAGGGCCGGCATAAGGGACCTGAACCACCTGAAGGCACTGACCAGGGCGGGATTCGGGGCCTGCGGAGGCAAGACATGCACAACGCTCATAAAGAGGATATTCAGGGAGGAGGGCGTGCCGGAAAGCGACGTGACATCCTTCACTGACAGGCCCCTATTCGCCGAGACACAGCTCGGATGGTTCTCCGGAAAGGAGGACGGACATGGGCGGGAGTAATTACGACGCCGTTGTCATCGGGGCCGGAAGCGTCGGCACCCCCCTGGCCATGAACCTGGCGGAAAAGGGTCTCAGGGTCCTCTGTCTTGATTCCAATCCCTCGGCGGGACAGGGGAACAACAAGTGCGCCATCGGCGGCGCAAGGGCAACCCACAGCGAACCCGCCAAGGTGATCCTGGGGCTGCGGTCCCTGGAGATATTCCGAAGCTGGGAACGGGAGCATGGCGACGATATAGGCTGGTACCAGGGGGGCTATACCTACGTGGCATACGACGGGGAGACCATGGACCTCTTCAGGTCGAATGTACCAGGGCAGCAGCAGGCGGGTCTCGACATCAGGATCATTGACGCAGGTGAGATGATGGAACTGGTGCCCGGTATAAACCCCGATGGTCTTCTCGGAGGCACATGGTCGCCCGGGGACGGCAGCGCGAGCCCCATGACCAGCTGCTACGCGTTCTGCAGAAGGGCGCGGGGGCTGAGTGCGGAGTTCCGGTTCCGCGAGAGGGTCACGGGCATGGAGGCATCCGGCGGCAGGATTACGCGGGTCATGACGGACAGGGAAAGCTACGGCTGCGGTGCAGTGATCAACTGCGCCGGGTCCTTCGCCCTGGAGGTCGGCAGGATGGCGGGAGCGGAACTCCCCGTGTATCCCGAAAGTCATGAGGCTGGCGTGACGGAGCCTGTGAAGAGGCTTTTCGACCCCATGGTGGTGGACATCAGGAAGGCTCCCGGATCCGCGAACTACTACTTCTACCAGCACGACACCGGTCAGGTGGTCTTCTGCATAACTCCCGACCCTCCCGTACCCGGGACGGATACGGACGAGACCTCAGGGTTCCTGCCTCTGGTGGCTCTCAGGATGACGGACCTCTACCCGAGACTGGGGAACCTGAAGGTGAGGAGGACCTGGAGGGGCATCTACCCCATGTCTCCCGACGGCTCGCCGATACTGGACAGGGTCGGGCCCGACAACCACTACGTGGCGGTGGGCATGTGCGGCCAGGGCTTCATGCTCGGACCTGGCATCGGTGAGGTGATGGCCAGGTTCATCACGGGACAGGAGACAGGGGAGGACCGCCAGGTGCTCGATGAACTCCGCCTTGACCGTCAGTTCACATCGGAGGAGGCTCTCAAGTAAGGCCGGGGCGTAACCGGCGGGTCAGAAGCATAGCAGGACTCCGGCCACTATCGCCAGACCCATTCCGGCGCCCCTCGCCAAGGTTATCTTCTCGCTGAGTATGATAACGCCGTACAGAACCGGGATCACGGGATACAGGGCCGTCAGCGAGATCGAGGAACTCAGGGGTCCGCATGAGAGAGCCTTCTGGAAGGCCGCCACCGCAAGGGCACCTGACAGTCCGGCCGCAGCCGCCAGTATCAGGCCGCCTGCCGGGACATGCCTCAAGGTGGAGCCGGACAGCAGGAACATCGTGGCGATGATGGCGAAGGAGACCATCGAGTAGAGGAAAAGGGACGGCCAGTGGCCCAGCCTGTCCGCCGCCAGCTTGGCGGTTATTCCCCATACTCCCCATAGAAGCGTCGCGGCAAGGCTGAACAGCAATGACCTGGACATGAATACTCCCTCTCCCGGAAACCGTTTTGTATACTTTCAGTTATTATCAATGTAATACACATCTTCAATGATCCCCCTGGAGGAAACCCATGAAGTATGCATTCCCGCTCATGATATTAGCAATGGCCGCCTCGGCGGAGATGTCCGTATGCGGCACCGAGGAACTCCTTCCAATCGGATTCACCGATGAGGAACTGACGCGCCTGGACGAGATCGGCATGAACGCCTCGCCCACTTCACCTCCCCCGGCGGGTACGGTCAATCCCGGCGAGTTCGACCCGGCCACCGGCGTATTCGTGAGATGGCCCCTGGGACTTCCATACGAATTGATAGTGGCGCTTTCCCAGGAGACCATGGTATGGGTGATCTGCGAATCGTCCCAGCAGGGTTCCGTGGCGTCCGCATTCACAGCCGCCGGAGTGAACATGAGCAACGTCGATTACGTATTCGCTCCGACGAATTCCATGTGGGTCAGAGATTACGGACCCTGGTTCGTTCTCCTGGAGGACGGGACCCAGGGCATATTCGATTACGTGTACAACAGGCCCAGGCCCCTTGACGACCTGATACCCGGAATAGTCGGAGCCGCATGGGGGATCCCGGTCTATGCCTCCACCATCGAGCACACGGGAGGTAACTACATGTCCAGCGGCTTCGGCCAGGCCATGTCCACCACGCTTGTCTACCAGGAGAACGGCGGCAACCAGGGCTGGGTCGATTCGCAGATGCTGCAGTATCTCGGGATCGACAATTACGTCACCATGGAGGATCCGCTGACCTACGTGAGCATCGACCATATTGACTGCTGGGCAAAGATGCTCAGCCCGGACAGGGTGCTCGTCCTTCAGCTGCCGCCCTCAAGTCCCAGCTATGCGGCACTGGAAGCTTCAGCCGACATGCTGGCTTCCACCGTGAGTCCCTACGGGACCGACTGGGAGGTCGTCAGGATCGCCAGCAACGGAAGCGA
>JAFGPK010000003.1 GCA_016936235.1 Candidatus Fermentibacteraceae bacterium
CAACGATGGAACTCTTCTGCGAGGCAATGTACGGTACGAAGACAGGGAATCCGGTCTATTACATGATCAACGAGAGCTGGGATGAGCTGACGGTGACTTTCAATACGCAGCCCGGTTACGATACGGCGACACCCCTGACAGCCGCCTGGCCTGAAGCGGGAACCTGGCACCAGGTGGATGTTACCGGATTCGTGGAGGAATGGGTCGGCGGCACCCACGTGGATTTCGGTATCTACTGCTTCTGTGAAGACACGGAAGGCACATGCGTCCCCGGATTCTGGTCGAGCGACTACCAGGAGCAGAGCCTGAGACCGAGGCTGGTCGTCGAATACTTCCCGGAAGGGTTCGACCAGTGCACATGGGCAGATATAAAGGAAGATCAATAACGGGTTGCATCTCAATGAGGCCAGGGTGATGGAGGACCTGCTGCGCGGAACGCGCAGCGGGTCTCTTCACTCGGTCCTGAAACCGAATACGCAGTAGAAATGGGATCCTGCCAGTCCATTGAAGTAAGTGCCGTTCCTCGTCTGCTCCCTCAAGATGGGCTTCAACTCCTCCCAGTGCCTCCTTGACTCTCTCCTGGACCTGTAGAAAGAGGTCAGGGAACCTCCGCCGGCAAGGTAGCACTCCTTCCATTCCTTCTCCTGTACCGCCCTTCGCCCCTTCTCCCCCTCTTCGTCCTTCTCCAGTCTCTCACGCAACTCATCCATCATGAACCTCTGGAATTCCGTCTCGTAGGGTGGGTTCATGAAACGGGGCATGTCGTTGTGGATTACGTCCACGTTCCGGAGACCCAGGTCTGACATCATCTTCGGGACCTTCTGCCCGATACCCCAGTCGCCCCTGCCCAGCTTCTTCCTGCCCCTGGCCCAGATGAGGTTCATCCTGAAACGCCGGAGGAGTTCGTCATCGGACACTGATGGCTGCGAGCCCCAGGGCACAGCCAGCATGGCGGAGTTGTTGTCGGGTTCCATGCACATCACCACCCCTCCGGGCCTGGTGACCCTCATCATTTCTTCCAGGGCCTTTTCAGGATGCTCCAGGTGCATCAGGAGGGTCTGGCACATGGTAAGGTCGGAGCACCGGTCCGGCAGCGGCAGATCGTACACCGAGCCACGCAGGAAAAAGGCTCCGCTCCCTCCGGACCATTCAGAGGACAGGTCCTTCGCCTCATCGAGCAGACTGGCGGAGCAGTCGATGCCGATGTACCTCCCCCCACCGCCGTAGAATGGTCTGAAGGTCCAGCCGAGGTAGCCAAGACCGCACCCTGCGTCCACGGCTGTAATTCCCTCCGCAAGTCCGGTGCGATTCACTATTCTCCTGATTGTGGACTCTCTCCAGAGGTGTTTCCTGGCGTCCACCAGGTGCTTCCTCAGGTCTTCCTCGGACCAGTCCCTGTTACCACTGCTCATCGTTTGACACCTCTCCTGCGGGACCCCGCCAGCCGAAGACGGACAGGTCTACGGTTCCTCCGGGACCGAATTCGATACCTTCGCTCCGGAGCATCTGCCTCTGCGCGTCGCAGGGTTCACCGTCGCTCCGGACGCTGATCCTGCCCCTGCTGTTTATGACCCTGTGCCAGGGCACAGGGCTATCGGGGGGTACCGACGACATGGCGTAACCCACATTCCTCGGGGAGCACCGACCCGCCAGACGGGCTATCTGCCCGTAGGTGGCCACCCTGCCCGGGGGGATCATGCCGACAAGCCGGTAGATCCTGTCATAAAAAGAGCTCCCCGAGCTCTTCACAGGCTGTGGATCCCCGCCGTGTTCCTGAACCTCTGCCTGTCGCCCTCGCCTATCCCCGAGGAGAACTCCAGCCTCACGCCCGATCCAGAGCCGTGTCCCCATATCCATCCCGATCGGATGCCGCCCTTGCCTGCTATCCTGGAACAGTCTTCGAGAAAGGCCGGAGTGGCCGTGCCATGCACAAGAACGACCCTGCCGTCGTTTATCCTTATGGTGAAGAGGGGCGGGAACAGCATCCTGAGCAGGATCCTCAGCGCGTCGGGCAGGACAATCACCTCATATTCCGCCAACGGGCATTATGTACAGCGGGATCATTCCGGCCCCGAGCTCAAGGAGTCCGGCTACATCGTCATCCATGAAGGCTCCCACGGCAACGGTTCCAAGGTCCATGGCAGTCGCCTGGAGATAGATATTCTGGGATATGTGCCCTGCCTCCATGTGGACGTACATGAATCCCCTCTCACCGTAGACGTCGGTGGTGACGGAAAAGTCAGCCACCATCACCACAGCCAGAGCCGCCCCGCTGATGCATGGCTGACCCAGCGCCGCTTCCGAAAGCTCCTGCAGGAAATCGCCCTCTTTCAGTGGTTCCAGCGACATCCCATCCGGATTGAAAACGTAGATGCCGGGTTCAAGTTCATCGACTTCCTCTGCCACCACGTAGAGGGTCATAGGATAGGTGGCCCCTGCCGAAGGTGCCGCCCTGAAACCCCAGGGAGACGTCAGTCCCTGTGCGCAGTGGAGCAGACGGGCAAGCTGGGGCAGGGATACAGGGTCTCCGGAATAGCTCCTCACAGAGCGTCTCCGTTCAATGGCCTCGACTACGGTTACGCCGCTGTCCTCCTCGGGTTCCGGCAGAATTATGGAATCCTCCCCGGAACGCGCCGCCAGGGATGCGAGAAGCATTACCGCCACCAGTTCCATGCGCACGGCGTCACTCCTTTCGATGGGTGCCGGTACGGAAACTTGCAGTAAACCGTCAGAGTGCAATATAGTCAATGTTCGGTCATGCCCCGCAACTCACCTGTCCGGAGGATCCATGCAGAAGAAGACGAAATATCTCAGGGATGTGATAAGCTCCCTGAGACAGGTTGACAGGCTCATAACCAGGGAGAAGGACCCTGGGAAACTGATCAGGGAGGCCTGCCGCCTGTTGTCCGAACTCGGGGGGTACGTTTACAGCTGGATCCTTCTCCTGGACCGGGGCGGAGCAGTCCTCGACTGGGCTGAATCAGGCATAGGCAGTGATTTCGGCAACCTCCTTGACATGGCCTCATCCGGGCAACTTCCCGCCTGCGTGAGACAGGCGCTGGAGAGTGAAGATCCGGTCATGAACCGGACCGATGAACCATACTGCAGTTCCTGCAGGCTGAAGGAAGAGGAATACGAAGGTCTGGAGAGCATAGTGGCCTGTCTGAGGCACGATGGCTCGGCGTTCGGCGTGATCGCAGCCGGCTTTCCGGTTGATCAGGAGGCGGACGAGACCCAGCAGAACCTCTTCCTCGAGATCGCCGAGGACATTGCCTTCGCCCTCCATGGGATCAGGATCGAGGGCGAGAGGGACCTTTCACTGAAGTCACTCCGCGAATCGGAGGCTCTGCTGAACGTATTCCTTGACCATTTCCCGGGACCCGCCTTCATCAGGGACGGCGAATCACGGTATCTGCACGTGAACAGGTACTTCAGGAACAGGTTCGGTCCTGCGGAAAGATGGGTGGGCAAAACACCGCGGGAACTGTTCAGCGATGAATTCGCTGCGCGGATGGTGGAGGAGGACGGGAGAGCCCTGGAGAAGGGCTATCATGTTTACGAGAAACAGCTCGGTGCCGGTGACGCAGACAGTTCCGTCTTCGAGGTCCACGTATTCAGGATAGACAGGGATGGCAGCTCTCCCCTGATCGGCGGGATAGCGGTGGACATAACAGAATGGTACCGGGCCAGGCAGGACCTCAGTGAGAGCGAGGAGAAATACAGGGCGGTCTTCAACAACACGGGTTCCGCCACCGTGATAGTGGACCAGGACATGATCATCAGACTGGTGAACAGAGGTTTCGAAAGATTGTCCGGGTACACGTCCGAGGAGATATGCGGCAGGATGAAATGGCCTCTGTTCGTCGATCCGAAGGACCTTGAGGTCATGACGGGCTACCACCGGGACAGGAGACTGAAGGAACGGGTCATCCCCAACGAGTACGAATTCAGGTTCATCAACAGGCGGGGAGAACAGAGACAGGTCCACCTCCAGGTGGACCTGATGCCGGGAAGCGGCATGAGCGTATGCTCCATCCTGGACATCACGGAGCTGAAGACAACACAGGAGAAGCTCCGTGAGAGCGTGGGGAACATGGATACGCTGCTCAGGACAATGCCGGATATAATGTTCGTCCTGTCCAGGAACGGTGAATACGTTGACTACCGGGCGAATGACGAGAGCTTGCTGGCGATACCTCCCGACAGGATACTGGGCAGCAATGTAAGGGACCTTGACCTCCCCGGCGAAAAACTGGAAGAGATACTGGCCACCATAGACCGCACCCTGGAAAAAAGTACGGTGCAGTCGGTTGAGTACCAGCTGGAACTGGCTTCCGGGCAAAGGCATTTCGAGGCCCGGATGTCGCCCTTCGGCGGGGACCGTGTAATCGCCGTGGTAAGGGACATAACCGACAGAAGGGAGGCCGAGAGGAAACGGCTGGAGCTGGAGGGCCGCATACAGCATACGCAGAAGCTCGAGAGCCTGGGAGTACTTGCCGGCGGGATCGCTCATGATTTCAACAACATCCTCATGACCATCCTGGGGAACGCCGACCTTGCCATGATGTCCATCCCCGACTCCAGCCCTGCCAGAAGCTTCCTTGGAGAGATCGTGAACGCGGCATCCACCGCCTCGGACCTTGCGCGTCAGATGCTGGCCTACTCAGGGCGCAGCGAGTTCGAGATACACCCGCTTGACCTTAACGAGGTCGTTCTGGAGCTTACCCACATGCTGGAGGTCAGCATCTCCAAGAAGGCGGTCCTCAGGTTCAGGTTCGCAGAGAAGCTTCCGAGGGTGATGGCTGATTCGGCACAGATAAGGCAGGTGATCATGAACCTCATCACCAACGCCTCCGAGGCCATAGGCGACAGGAGCGGATACATCTCCATCACTACAGGCGCCATGTACTGCGACAGGGAGTACCTGGCAACCACCGAACTCACCGACGAGATCAGTGAGGACCTGTACGTCTACCTCGAAGTGGCCGACACCGGCAGCGGCATGGACGATACTGTCAGGACCCAGCTGTTCGAGCCCTTCTTCACCACGAAATACGCAGGCAGGGGCCTGGGTCTCTCATCGGTCCTGGGAATAGTGCGCGGTCACAGGGGAGCCATCAAGGTCTACAGCGAGCCTGGAGAGGGAACTACGTTCAAGGTGCTCCTGCCCGCCTGCACGGGTGAGGGGGACGACGTTACGGAAGTGGAATCGGGTGGTTCCGGAGAGAGATGGAAGGGCAGCGGCAAAGTGCTTTTCGCCGATGACGAGGACACAGTGCTGGCCATAGGACGCAGGATGCTGGAGAACATGGGATTCGATGTCATCACGGCCGAGGATGGAAGGCAGGCGGTGGAGAGGTTCCGGGAGAACGCCGACGGGATCATCCTGGTCATTCTTGACCTGACGATGCCGCACCTGAGCGGTGACGAGGTCTACAGGGAGATCCGCCGCATCAGGGAAGGCGTACCCGTTATAGTATCAAGCGGATTCAGTCAGAAGGATGTGATGCACAGGTTCGCGGGCAAGCACCTTCACGGTTTCATACAGAAACCCTACCGGGCCGATGACCTCTCCAGGGTCATCAGACGTGTCCTGGAGCCCGACTGGGAGGAATAGTCAGAACAGCCCCATCATCTTGAGGGCCATGGCTGTTATTGCCGCTGCGAGAATGAGCTTTATCCACCGGTCACCCTTCCTGACCGCAAAGGCAGTCCCCGTCCATCCACCCAGGGACGTTCCGGCGGCCAGTATGAGACCGGGCACCCACCGGACCTCTCCTCCGATCACGAAGACGGCAAGCGACGGCAGCATGTAGAATGCGATGACGATTATCTTGAGGCTGTTCGTCTTGACAAGTGAAAGCCCCCCCACCACCGAGAGCGCGAATATCACGAGGTAGCCGGTGCCGGCCTGTATGAACCCGCCGTAGATACCGATGAGGAAGAACATCAGCACCTGAAGCCGGGGGTGTCTCAGTTCTTCCCCGGCATGGTCGACATCCTTTTTCCCCGCAGGTTTGAAGATTATCACCAGGGCCATCAGCATGACCCCGGAGAGAATAATCCTGAAGACATCATCGGGTATCTCCAGGGCGACGGTGGAGCCGATCACGGCACCGACAACGGCCGAGAGGCCGAGCTTCACTCCCTGCCGAAGGTCCCTGAAACCATGGTTCCTGAAGTTCTTCATGGCGAAGAGGTTCTGGAGAAGTATGGCGATTCGGTTGGTGCCGTTGGCTGCCGTGGGGGAAAGACCGCCGAGGAGTATGAGAAGGGGTATGGTGAGGAAGGAGCCTCCTCCGGCGTTCACGTTGATGAAACCGGCGGCGACTCCGGCCAGGAACAGCAGTATTGCGCTGAATGGGTTCATGGCATATTGTCCCTCTGTCAAAGTAAGGACTCTAACAGGAAGAAGGGCTCCTGCCAAGCTTCGCGGAAGCAGAGAGCTGACCATGATAATTAGGGAGGGCGCATGTCCGGAAGAACGGCAGCGATCATGGCTCTTGTCTGCACTATTATGGTGCTTTCCTGCGGCGCCGGTCCGCAGGGTCCCGGCGAGGTCGCGGAGGCCATGTTCAAGGCCGCCCAGGATGGGAATTACGATGAGATGCTCAGTTACCTTTCGCCCGAGGTCCAGAGGGAGATGAACATCGCCGCCCTCAGGGGAATGGAGATAATCTCCTACTCCATAGACAGCATAGAGTATTCTGAGGACAGTACTTCGGCGGAAATCGAGTACACTATCACTATCAGGGAAACAGCCTCCGGCGATACAGAGGTGGAGGACGACGAGTTCGAACTCCTGAAGACCGCGGCGGGAGAATGGGTAATCGTAGATATGTGATACGGCTGAGACCGGATCACGGAATCTGGTACGCATGACTACGGCCCTGGTGTCCGTGCTGGGAGCGGCCGTGCTGATCGCGGCCCTCATGGTGTTCATTCGAAGGCGGCTGAGCAGGGCGATGGAGGAGGTCACCCTTGTCTATCCAGAATACTCAAGACTGCTCACCGCTCCCATGGCTAATTTCTTCGGGCTCAGATCCGCCGGCATGAAGCAGGTTCGTGGCAACGGCATCCTCCTTCTCACCGCCGACAGGCTTTACTTCAGGATGCTCCTTCCCCGAAGGGAGCTGACCATCCCCCTTGATGCGGTGACGTCCGCGGGGACCGTGGGCAGCTTCCTGGGCAGGACAAAGGGACGCGACCTCCTTGAAGTGGACTTCACGGATGAAGGGGGTTCGGAAGACTCGGCTGCCTGGCTGGTTGGCGACCTGCAGGAATGGGTGAACGGCATCAGGAGGAGCGCGAACCTCTCCTGACATACTCTTCAGCCGCTTTAGGTGCTTTCCGCTGATACAGCGCTCTCTTCAGGTCTTTCCACCAGACCCAGCTTCTCCAGCCTCAGCGTAACCGCATGGGCGCTCCTCTTGAGTTTGCCCGCTATCCTGTCGCGCTCGGTGTTCTTGCTGAATTCCCTGCGAAGCAGGTCCTCCTCTTCCTTTGTCCAGGCCTTTCCGTTCCTTTCGTACTTTCCGGGCGGACTGCCCTCGGGCAGCGGACCCCGTTCCTCCATGGCCCCTTTCATTTCCGAGACGGCCTTTCCCAGCAGATCTCCCACATCCTCGAGGTTTTCCTCGAAGATGAATATCCTGTTCTGCTCGAAGCCGCTGTCGGACACCCTTCTGGATTCGGTGATGGAGATGTAGTACCTGAAGTTGACCGCCTGCCTGACATCGACGAAGTACGTGGTTCGTCCGGCGCCGGCCCTTCCGCTGAACACAATTCCGCTCTCGACGTTCATTCCTCTCTCCTTTCGTTTTAGTGAACAGGTGTTCACCCATAGTGTCCTCCTTCTTCGGGGACTTGTCAAGAACGGAGTCAATGGAGTACCTTCACCTACCGGGACATTCGAAAGGGTATCATGACCAGACCATCGCCGGTCCTCCCCGTAAGCATGGAAGAGATGCGCAGTCTCGGATGGGACTCATGTGACGTGATACTGGTCACAGGTGACGCGTACGTTGACCATCCGTCCTTCGGGGCCGCCCTGATCGGTAGGCACCTTGAGAGTCTGGGTTACAGGGTGGGCGTGATCCCCCAGCCTGATATCCGGTCGTCGGATGACATTCTGAGGCTGGGTGAACCAAGGCTTTTCATCGGCGTCACATCTGGAGCCATGGATTCCATGGTCAACCATTACACATCTCTCTACAGGCTGAGGTCCGACGACGCCTATTCGGAGGGGGGGGAACCCGGCAGAAGGCCCGACAGGGCGCTCCTCCGGTACGTCAATCTCGTCCAGAGCCGCATGCCCGGTGTCCCGATCGTCATAGGAGGCATCGAGGCCGGCATGAGGAGGCTGAGCCATTACGACTTCTGGAGCGACAGGATCAGGAAATCGATAATCCTTGACACCAAGGCCGGAATACTCGTATACGGCATGGGCGAGAGGGCGGTGGGCGAGATCGCGTCCGCCATCGAGGCGGGAAAGCCCCTCGATGGTATAAGAGGAACAGCCGTCTACATGAGCGAAAAGGTTTTCGCGGGCTCCGGGATCGAGGATTACGTGGAGCTGCCTTCTCACGAGAAGGTCGTTTCCGACCCGGCGGCTTTCATGGAGATGACCCGGATCATTGAGAGTGAGAGCAGTCCCTGGTCAGGCAGGACACTGGTCCAGAGGGCTGACAGCAGGGTGGTTGTGGTGAGACCCCCGGCATTCCCTCTCAGTACCGAAGAGATGGACGCCCTTTATGAGCTGCCATACTCCAGGGAGCCCCATCCCTCGTATCGGGGCCGGATCCCAGCGTACGAGATGATCTGTAATTCGATAACCATAGTCAGAGGATGTTCAGGCGGTTGCAGCTTCTGTGCACTGGGGCTCCACCAGGGCAGGTTCATTTCAAGCCGCAGTCCCGGATCGGTGGTCCGAGAGGTCGGCAGGATCAGCGGGAAGAGCTGCTTCAGGGGGACCATTACGGACCTGGGAGGTCCGACGGCGAACCTCTACGGTCTCGGCTGCGCGGGCGGGGACGCCATGGAAAGATGCCGCAGGAGTTCATGCCTCTATCCGGAGATATGTGACAGTTTCATCACCGATCATTCCGGCTTTGTCAGTCTCCTTGACATTGTATCAAGGGAGAGCGGTGTCAGGAACGTTTTCGTATCCAGCGGCATTCGTTTCGACGTGGCGCTGAAGGATCCCGGTTTCATCGAGAAACTGGCCCGTGACAATGTCTCCGGATACCTGAAGATCGCGCCGGAGCATTTCTCACCCGAGGTTCTGAAGTTGATGAGAAAACCATCTCCCGACCTCTGGAGGGAATTCAAGAGGAGTTTCGAGGAGGCTTCACTGAGGGCGGGAAAGGAGCAGTACATCGAACCGTACATTCTTGTGGCATTCCCGGGGTGCGGCATGGCGGACATGCGTCTGGCCGCCGAAGAGCTGGAGAGGGAGGGCATGAGACCTGAGAAGGCTCAGATATTCCTTCCCACCCCGATGACGATGGCCACGGCCATGTACTGCACCGGCCTGCACCCCCAGACCCGTGAACCCATGAGTATCGCCAGGAGACCCTCTGAGAAGAGGAGGCAGCTTGGAGTGCTTCCGGGACACTCGTCGGAAGAGAAACGCAGAAGGTCCTTATGAAGGATATTTTATCCCCGTATTCTGCTGTAATGAAATTCCGGGAGGTCTTCCGGTTTTCGATGCGTTGGCGTTCCCGGTGCGGTCGTGACGGGCTCGTTGCATGGAGACTGTATGGTTCAGGCTGAAGAAGCACTGAGGATCGCCCTTGAGAGTTCCGACAGGGTGGGAGAGCTCACCGTCACCCTGGACTCGGCCTGCGGTCTGATCCTTGCCGAAGACATCCACGCAGATACAGACCTGCCCTGCATCGACGCCGCGGCATGCGACGGCTTCGCCCTGCGGGGAGGGGAGCTGAGGTACGAGATACCCATGAAGAACTCAATGGAGGATCCCGGTTCGGTAGCGCTCTCTCCCGGGAAAGCGTTCCCCGTGTTGCGGGGGGATCCCCTGCCGGAGGGGACAGACAGGATAGTGCCCGCAGCAGAGGCGACGGTGGAAGATACGGTGATATACCTTGACAGGATCCCCATGCCCGGCGCCAATGTCCATTCAAGGGGCGAGTCGGCAAGCACTGGTCAGCTGGTGCTGGAGAGAGGCTCCAGACTGTCTCAGCAGCACCTCGGGATCGCGGCCCTGGCAGGCAGGGAAGTGCTCAGGGTCTGCAGAAGACCCGTCACCGGCCTGATGTCCGTTGGTGAGCGTATTGTGCCCTCCACCTGGAGACCCGCCCCTGGAAGGTCCAGGGACCCTGTCATTCCCCTGCTGAAGGGTCAGCTTCGCTGCTGCGGGTTCACGCCGAGGATGACGGTTCAGGCATCACCGGAGAGGGAGAGGCTGACCAGCGCCCTTCGTCAGGCCACGGGCTGCTGTGAAGTCCTGCTGGTGAGCGGCGGGGCGGGTCCCGTCTCTGAAGCGCTTGAGGACATGGGTTTCAGCTTTCTGTTCAGGATGGTGGCCCAGCATCCCGCGGGTTCTTTCGCCTGCTCGAAGGGTCCCGGTGGCGAGACGGTCTTCCTGCTTCCGGACGAACCTCTTCCCGCCATGATATCCACCGAGGAATACGTCCTGCCCTGCCTGAGGAGAATGTCCGGGTTCAAAGGGTGCAGAAAACGGGTATATGCGGGTGAGACGACCTTCGATTACGGCAAGGAGCCTGGAAGAATGCACTTCCTTGCCGTTCTCGCGTACAGGGAAGGGAACGACTGGAAACTCCATCTGCCCGATCCCGGTATACCCGGTGACCTTATGGGATCGATGAGCGTCAATGCGCTGGCCGTTGCAGGAGCGGACCAGCTGAGCGTACGGGCCGGCGATCTCATGTCCTTCCATTTTCTCTGCTCGGCGGCAGGCGAGTTATCCTTTGCCTGACGGTCCCGAAGCCGCACCACTGAGAATACCTGATCTTTTCCGCACGCAAATTGTATGATAATATCAAGCGGAGATACATAAATATAAATATAGACTTGACAAATTATAAAACATGATATATATATTGCCAGGTTAAGTCTTCTTGGAAGGGAGAGAATGATGGGCGAGGAACAGAGACAGATTCTTCAGATGGTCGCCGACGGAAAGGTATCCGCCGACGAGGGTGCCAGACTCCTGGAGGCTCTTGAGAAGGGGCAGCGCAGGAGGAGGGACCTCGATTCCCCGGCCAGGATGGCCAGGGAGAAGAAACGGATAATAAGGGAGCGCATCCGGGACGGTGAGACCGGGGGATTCGAGGGTCTCAGGGATATAGGAAGAATGGTTCGCAGCATGATACGGGATTCCATTCCGGGCATGGACGAAGATGAGCTCCCGGATGAGCTGGAAGAACCCGTCGACGGGGATTTCAAGCCCCTTGACGGACCGCTGGAACTTGAGGAGGGGACACGCCTGAGAATAAGCAGAACGCCTGTCAGGAATTCCGCTGGAAGTCTGCTCGTAAGCGGTAACGACGGAAGCTCCCTCGAGATTGTGGGGGACGAATCACCGGAGGTCAGGGTCAGTACCGAGAGGGATACCGTCTACCTGGTTTGGTCCACCGGTGATCTGCACCTCTCCGTTCCGCAAACTGTGGAAGAACTCACAGTGAAGATCCTTGGCGGTGACATAATCATCAATGACCTTTCGGCTTCCACGAGGTTGAAGACAAAGGGAGGCGACATCGGGCTGTACGATGTTACCGGGGATTTCTCAGCGAAGACAATGGGGGGTAACGTGATGATACGGCTTGGCGAGGGATGGTCGGAGGATTCGAAAGCCTCCACGATGGGTGGCAGCATCTCCCTTGAGGTACGGGAAAGCACCGGCGCCAGAATAACCGCAAGGACCATGGGTGGAGACATCAACGTCGGCGAAGGGCTCTCGGCGGAGAGGCGGAGTGGACATACCGGCTCCTCGGCAGTAAGTATTGACCTGTCGGACGGGGAAGACGGCCCGGAACTGAAGCTGAAGACAATGGGCGGCGACATCTCGATGGTTGTTTTCGAGGAAGAAACCTCGAAGGACGATGCCGGGAAAAAGCGTCGCGGGAAGAAGTGAGATCGAATGACTGAAAGCTTGATACCGCCGAAATGTCCGGGGTGCGGAGGCAGGCTCATAGTAGTGAAACTGGTGTGCGGTTCGTGCGGGACAGAAGTGAACGGGGAGTTCGACGTATGCCCGGTATGCTCACTGGAGAGCCCCAGCAGGGAGCTTTTCGACCTTTTCATGGAAGCCAGGGGGAACCTGAAGGAAGTCCAGAGAAGACTCGGGGTGTCCTATCCCACTGCAAGGCTGAGGATAGAGACAATGTTCAGTGAACTCAGGGGAGAAGCAACACCCCAGGACCCTGTGGATGTCCTGCAGCGACTGGGTGAAGGCAGGATCGATGTCGAGACCGCGCTGAAGCTCTTGTCCGGCGAAGAGTCAGGCTGAACGGTCACCGGGCGATCACAGACCTCCCAGGACCACCAGGGACCCGGAGACGCTCAGGGATCCTGACCGCAGGTTCAGAACGTAGACTCCGGAGGGCAGCCCGGTCCCGGAACCTCCGCTGATATCCAGTGTCTCCTGCAGCTCGCCGGAGGCACCAGCGAGTCCGTCCCATTCGCCCGCCAGCCTGCCCGAGATGTCGAAGAGTCTCATCTCCCACGGCGCCGAAGGCGGAAGTCCTGACGCCCCCACCGAGACTGAGGATGTGACAGGGCTCTGCAGTCGGATATGGAACCTTCCATCAGCTCCTTCTTGTTCTTCGACTATTCCGGTCAGCGTCCAGTCGGCGGAAATGACGTGGTTCCCGCCCGTTATCCCGGGAAGGACGGCGAAGAGCCTGCCGCCATCCCTCACTTCCCACCACAGGGGCTGACCGTCAAGGATCAGGTCGTTGACGACTGCCCCGTCAGGCAGGAGAGCGACGATGGTAGGGCCACCGGGCGTATCACCGCTGAACTGGAGTGTAAATCCTCCGGGACGGTACTGAAGCTTCTCCCAGAGAATTCCGTAGCAGTCCTCGAGGAACTCACCGTACTCAATGGGGAACAGCCAGCCGAAGTTCTCATAATCTGTCTCCAGAGAGGTACATACGCTGTCCAGCCTTGCGTATGCCTGGGGGATTAGTCCCTCGGCCAGCATCTGGGCGGGGTGACCCCCCAGAAGACCGTGCTTGCCCCTCTGCATCACGATGGAGAGGTATTCGTAGGGGTACATGGACTGGTAGTCCGCCCACCAGACGGTGTTCGTCCCCCATATCCTTCCCTCCGGGGTCTGGAACTTCGAGATGTAGGTATCTCTGAAATACTCGCCTCCGTTCCAGTCCCACCATCTTATGCCGTTGCAATAGAACTCGAAGCCTCCGGAAATTGCCCCCCACAACCCGCTGAGGGAAGTTCTGTGGCCGGAGTACCTGATAACCCTGCTCACCTGGAACGGGTCCAGTCCCATCTGCACTATGTCCCCGTTCAGCATCGCGAACCGCTCAAGATGCTCGTCCGGCTCGAAGGTGATGAACTCGTGGTACTCATCGAAGGATGAATCGGGGTTTGGTGAGTGATGATAGCCGTGGGAGCCCAGGTTGACCCTGTCGGCCCAGGGGTAGATGTCGTCCTGCATGTTCAGAAGCCACTGGATGAATTCTTCCGTTGCCTCGGTTGAGACTCTCCAGGTGCAGTGCCAGTGTGACCAGCTGTCCTCATAGCCCGGCTCGAACCATGCGGAATCCCTGTTCGGGGTCAGTATTCCGTCGGGGAGTATCAACCAGTTCATCTTCAGGTCCTGGTGCTCCTCCAGCAGCTGTATGAGCAGAGCCGAGACCAGTTCGGAATCCGATGAGGTCTCCGAGAAACCCCAGATGTAACCGGACGCCGGGTGTATCATCGGGATCTCGTCCAGCATCCATGAGGCGGTCCTCTCATAACCGTCCGGATGATCGGAGATGAACACCGGCGTGGCGCATTCTTCCAGCGAGAAACCGACGTAGTAACTGCTCACGTCGCCTTCGGGGATCAGGGAGTGGAGATCAGGGCCCTGGCAGTTCTCCCTTGGAGTATCCACATCGAAGAGCCTGAGCGAGAGGTAAGCGGGTACGGCGGGGGAGTGGGCCGTGACCACGAGATTGGCCTTGGCCGGATTCGGGAGCAGCACACCGGCGCTGAGGAACTGCGGTTGAGTGGTAACGAGCTGTACTGACTGGTCGCCCGAGATCCTGACGGGACCCTGGTCCGCACCAAGATCTATAACCCGATCGCTCATGGTGGTCTGGTTACGGAACGTTGCGCTCTCCCAGGCCTTCAGGTAGAAGTCGACCTCCAGGGGAAAGCTCAGCTCGACGTCGTCGGATGCGTCCACGGTGAAGATCATCTCCAGTCCGCGCCCGTTCAGCCTGTAAAGAATGGAGATCTCTATGGGCATGATATCGGAACCGGTGTGGTCGTACATCCATGGAGACCAGAAAACGGCTTCGGTATCCGAGAGGCAGGTTATTGTCCCTGAATAGGGTAAGAACACATCGCTCTGCACTCCGCCGAACTCGCCTCCCGCAACCATGTCGATGCCGGTCGCCAGGTCCGTGAACTCGAGAAGAGAGCCTGGCCTGACCAGCTGCAGATCAGGGGTTATCACTATCCTCACCTGACCGTTGTCAAGGGTCACAGGGCTCTCGGATACTGCCATGGAACCCTGGATCTGAGACAGCAGGGCCAGCACAAGCACCGAAGTGAGCATCTATTCCACCGCCGATCCTGGTTCTGGGACTCTATCTTACCCCTGGAACATACTATAGTGAATATTTCTCAAACAGCAGGATGAATGCCGGAACCGGCATGTCGGAGTGCTGTCATGTTGCTCTCACAGCCAGCAGCGTGAAGTCGTCCGAGTAACCGGACGAACCGTGGAAGACCTCGACTCTTTGTTCTATCCTCTCCAGCAGCACCTGGAGGTCCATTTCCGGGTTCTCCCTGAGAATGGACTCGATCCTCTCCTCGCCGAATTCCTCTCCTGAAGGGTCCATGGCCTCACTGACACCATCGGTGTACAGCAGAACAGCATCGCCCTTCTCGAAGGAGATCTGCACCTCTTCGTACCCGGTTTCCCTGACCACTCCGAAGAGCAGTCCGCCTCCGGTCAGCTTACGGGATTCGCCGGTCTTCCTCAGGAGTATGGGCGGATTGTGTCCGGCGTTCACATAGCTCATCCTGCGCTCATTCGGATCGAAGCAGGCTGCGAAGAATGTGATGAACATATCGGAGGGTGTGTTGTCAAAGATCAGGGTATTGATCCTTGATGCGGATTCCGACAGGGTCGCGCCCATCTCCCTGGTGGTGCGCAGGGACGCCTGGAGATTGGCCATGAGCAGGGCAGAGCCCACTCCCTTGCCCGCCACGTCAGCCACTGCCACCAGTATCCTTCCGTCCCCCAGAGTCATCACATCGAAGTAGTCTCCCGCTACGTCCAGGCAGAAGCGTATGAGTGCCCGGACCTCAAGCCCCGGAACCTGGGGTATCTCCCCGGGAAGCAGGCCCTCCTGGATCTCCCTCGCCACTGAAAGCTGTTCTTCCAGCTTCTGTTTTTCGATCCTCTCCCTCAGCAGCTGTATATTCTCGGCTACAAGTGCTATCTGGGCCGAGAAACTGCTCAGCAGTTCCAGTTCCTCGGATGTGAAATCCTCTCCATTGGTCTTGCTGCTGATGACAAGGAAGCCTACAAGTCCCGAGCTGACGGTCAGAGGGAGTATGACGGCGCACTTCCTGCATTCGAACCATTCCTTCTGCTCATCTGTCAGGAGTATTCGACCGCTCTCCACCGCTTCGTCTATCAGAATGGTGTCATCCCTGCTCATGAGCTTCTCCAGAAGCTGGTCCCTGATGGAGAACGGCACCGGTTCCCTGTTCTGCAGCGTGAAATCGCCGTCATGCTCCATCCGGAGCACCGGGTAGATCTTCTCCGCCGCAAGCCCGTAGGCCAGCTTGTCCTGAAGGTCCTCCCAGAAGGAAGTTTCCTCCGTGCGGACTATGCTGGATGCCAGAAAATCCCTCAGGAGCTCCCTAAGTCTCTTCTTCTCAGGGTAGAAATAATCCTCGACCCTGATCCTCAGTTTCCTCTGTGTGGGCAGGAAGGCCAGGGCCAGCATGAGACCGAGGACAAGGGTCGGGGTCTGGCTGCTTATGCCGATGGATTGCAGGACGAACTCACCGAACATGTAGAGGAATCCGAAGAAGGCAAGAAGAAGCGACAGGTTCACGACAAGGAACCTTGTTCCCCGCCTGAGCTTACCCTCCACCTCGAGGAGCATGTACTTCCTGAAGGCGTACACTATCGAGACGGGAATGGGAAGCAGGAGCAGGAAGACTATGTTGACTATGAGCATGTTTGTCTGGACCGGCAGCTGGAATCCCGCGCTGAGCATCACGAACCTGAACCAGCCGTACATGATGTAGAGTACTATCCCGATGAAGGAGCCCATAAGGACCAACCTGGTCTGCCTTCTCTCGATGAAGCTCCTGGCCCTCTTGAAATTACGGATGAGCAGCACGAAGCCACCGGTGAGGAAGACCGTGTGATATATGCTGATGACGAGAAGCGGCGCCACTCTGCCACTGGCCAGCGACCATACTCCGATGATGAGTATGGGCAGGAATATCAGAACGTTGGCGGCCAGCCTGTACCTCTCGTACATGGAGTTCATCCTCGGGAACAGCAGGTTCAGCTTCAGCCAGAAGCTGGAAGATGAGAGCCCGAGAATGGTGAACGCGATCAGCACCGGCGCCGGGATCTGGAAAGACGCATATAAATGCGCGACTATTGTGCTGGAGAGGGCCATCTGAACCGCCAGTGCGGAGCAGAACAGCGAAAGAGCCCTCACGGCAGCCGAGGCGCGCCTTCTGACCATTCCCCAGATGCCTGTGAACAGCAGGCTGACGGCTATGAGCGTTCTCAGGATGAACATCGTCCATATCTGCAGCTTCAGCGGTCCGGGTATGGTCCTGGTGACTATGTCGGTGGTGTTGATCTCCCCTGCGTGCATGAACATGATCTCAATGGTCCTGCCGGCGGGGGTATCCATGGAAAAGGCTCTGAAGTAGTTCTCCTCGTTCGCGGGTCTGCCGTCGACGGCCACCAGGAGGTCCCCTCTCTGAGGGTAGGGAGGATGTGGAAAATCATCCCTGTCTATCTCCACGAACGGCGCGAATGAGACGTTGGCATCCATCCTCACGAAGCTCCACATGTCGCCTATATGGGTGATCCTGTAGACCTTCGTGTACTCGCGAACAAGGTAGAGGGCACAGAAACCAGTTGCAGACAGCATAACCACCAGAGTGAAGGCTACTATGACCTTTTTCAGCATGCTATCACCTGTCCGTTTTAGTTCATGTCAGTTCTGAAATGAACATATGGAGGGAAAGAAAAATGTCAAAGCCGGTATCAGGGTCTTATGCCCACCTCATCGGCAAGGTCGAGCTTCCTGATCGTATCCGCTGTCGCCTCGATGTACCCCTTGGGGTAGGTCGGGATGTCCGTGTAATCCGAGGATAGGGTTTTCCGTGAGTGGAATGCCTGAAGAACGTACCGCTTCACTCTGCCTGTCTCTCCCAGAACCTCGAGGACATCGTCCCGTTCAACTATCCCGGGC
The DNA here is from genome assembly GCA_016936235.1 of Candidatus Fermentibacteraceae bacterium. Lineage (GTDB taxonomy): Bacteria > Fermentibacterota > Fermentibacteria > Fermentibacterales > JCC-6 > Aegiribacteria. The sequence goes on from JAFGPK010000003.1 coordinate 17,679, forward strand.
ACCATCGTGGTCCGGAACTCATAGGCGGGAAGTGATCTGACTATTCCGATCGAAGCCCTTACGTCCTCGAACGCCGCTTTCTCCCCGGTCGCCCTGAGGTATTTTCCGGGTGAACTCTTAAGGTCCATGGCCACGTAGTCCACATGGTGGAGGATGTCATTGAGCCTGTCCGGGAGAGTACCGTTGGTATCGAGCTTGACGGATAGTGCGGTCTCTTCCTTGATCCGCCTTACAAGGTCACCCAGCCCGCCATAAAGGAGGGGTTCACCGCCGGTGATGGTGACCGCCTCGACGAAGCCTTCCCGGGCCTTCAGCTCTTGAAGGACCCGGTCATGGGAGAGCCCGTACTGGCGGTCCAGCAGATCCTCTCTGACCAGTTCAGGGTTATGACAGAACGGGCAGTGAAGGTTGCATCCTGAAATGAATACTATTGAACAGATCTTGCCGGGATACTCGATAAGGCTGGTGCCGGTGAGGGAACGGATCAATTATCGACCTTGTCTCCCTGTCCATCCAGCGTGATGTACTCCCGCTGGGAGAATTCCTCCCGCTTGCCCTTGTTCCAGCTCTGAACCGGTCTGTAATAACCTACTATCCTCGAGTAGACCTCTGTCTTGATCGCCCTTATCCGGTTCTCCTTCTTGACCTCAGACATCTGTTGATACCTTTCCTATCTTGAGGAACAGGCTGCCCTGTTCCCCTGAACTGGTGTCGTCCACACTTGAGTAGCTGCCTTCCGGCAACTGCTGGAAATCATCCGCGTCAACGACCTCTCCATACTCCGCCAGTTCTTCTTCGGTGTGAGGATAGGGGCAGAGGAAGTGCTCGCCGGCTATGTAGCCGTGCACCGGGCACACCGAGAAGGTGGGTGTGAAGCTGAAATAAGGAAGGTGATAACGGGAAACGATCGATCTGGCCAGCTTTCTGACCATCCTCCAGTCGGTTATGGCCTCACCGATGAAAATGTGGACCACCGTGCCGCCTGTGAACATCGTCTGGAGAGGATCCTGGTGCTCCAGGAGCCCGAATATGTCCCTTCTCTCCGTCACGGGCAGATGCACCGAGTTGGTGTAGTACGGGTTCGAGCTGCCCATGCAGTAGGCGTCGGGGAACTGGTCTTTGTCCTTGCGGGCAAGGCTGTAGGATGCCCCTTCGGCAGGTGATGCTTCCAGATTGTAGAGGTTGCCCGTCTCCTCCTGGAATTCAGTGAGCTTGTCCCTCATGAAGTCCAGGACCTTCATGGACCAGAGCCTTCCCTCATCCGTGGCGATGCTCTCCCCGAGAAAGTTCACGCAGCACTCGTTCATGCCCAGAAGCCCTATGGTGGAGAAATGGTTACTCCAGTAGTGGCCCTGCTGGGTCTTTATGGTACGGAGGTAGTGGCTGGTGTAGGGGTAGAGACCCTGCTCCGTGAGCTTCTCGATGAGGTCCCGTTTCAGCTCCAGCGATTCCCTGGCGGCGTCCATGACGTACGAGAGGCGACTGAAGAACTCTTCCTCGTCGGCTGAGGTGTAGCCTATCCTGGGGAGGTTGACCGTCACCACTCCTATGGAGCCTGTGAGAGGATTCGACCCGAAGAGACCGCCTCCCCTGTTGCGGAGCTCCCTGTTGTCCAGCCTGAGCCTGCAGCACATGCTCCTGGCGTCGTCGGGGTCCATTTCGGAGTTGACGAAGTTGCTGAAGTAGGGAACCCCGTACTTTCCCGTCATCTCCCAGATTGGCTGAAGGTCTTCGTTGTCCCATTCGAAGTCCTTCGTGAGATTGTAGGTGGGTATGGGGAAGGTGAAAATCCGCCCTTTGGAGTCTCCTTCCATCATGAGTTCGGCGAAGGCGCGGTTGATCATGTTCATCTCATGCTGGTAATCACCGTAGACCTCGTTCCTGGGCCTGCCTCCGATTATCACCCTCTGGTCCCTGAGAGAATGCGAGGGCTTGAGGTCCATGGTGATATTGGTGAAGGGGGCCTGGAATCCAACCCTTGTCGGGATGTTGACATTGAACAGGAATTCCTGGAAGGCCTGCCTCACCTGAGGGTAATCCAGGCCGTCAAACCTTATGAACGGCGCCAGAAGGGTGTCGAAGCTGGAGAAAGCCTGTGCTCCGGCTGCCTCACCCTGCAGTGTGTAGAAGAAATTCACCACCTGCCCCAGTGCTGTCCTCAGGTGGGCGGGGGGCGAGGATTCTGTCTTCCCCCTGGCTCCCCTGAAACCCTCCTTGAGAAGGGTCATCAGGTCCCATCCCACACAGTAGGGACCCAGTATGCCCAGGTCGTGTATGTGGAAGTCCCCGTTTTCCTGGAGCTCCCTTATCCTGGGTGTGTATATCCTGCTGAGCCAGTACTTCCTGGTTATGGAGGAGGAGAGGTAGAAGTTGAGACCCTGGAGGGAGTAGTTCATATTGGAGTTCTCCTTGACCCTCCAGTCTGCCTTGCCCAGGTAGTCCAGCACTATCCCCTCCATGCCGCTCAGGAGATGGTCTACGTCCCGTGCCTCGTTCTTCTTCTCCCTGTAGAGGATGAAAGCCCTGGCTGCGGAAGTGAGTTTGCGGAGGACCAGGGTTTCTTCGATGAAGTCCTTGATATGCTCGACTGTGGGAATGGATCCTGTCTTGAAGTAGTTCATGTAGAGTGCGGCCTCCACCTGGTCGGATATCTCACGGGAGTCCGCATCTGTGGAAGTGGACCTGAGGGTCCTTTCAACGGCCTTCTCTATCTTCAGTTTGCTGAAGGTCGCTATACTGCCGTCACGATTGCGGATCAGCCAGTCCATGAATTACCCCAAAGCAGTGGAATCAGCCCCTCAAAATCCGTACGACGGAATAACGGGTTAATAATTCGCCATTGCTGTCACCCTGATCGGGAGACCTACCCTTCGATAATATTCTCTGGAGCATTGGTGTCAAGAGAAATACCACAATATCTTGTATGCAGCCGCTATGATTATATCTATATGTTGAGCTATGTGCGTGATATGCACTGGTCTGCGGAATTTCCTCCGGGACCGGCAGGCAATCCCCGGCATGAGGCTGGTCTTCGCCCGTGTTCCTGTAACATATTGACGGTCAATAAGGACAGGGATCGACGGGTCGAAGGAGGAAGGCTGCATGAAATGAAACCGAGACTGCTTGCCCTTGCGGCGGTCCTTTTCTGGTCCACCGCAGCATCCGCGTTCAAGATAACCCTCAGGTGGCTTTCACCCTACCAGCTCGTACTTCTGTCGTCCGCTGTATCAACGCTGGCCCTCTGGACCGTTGTGCTCATAAGGGGCGGCGTTCCATCTCCGGAGCCACACCCGGACCGGTGGCTGAAGGCGGCTGCCAGGGGTGCGCTTAATCCCTTCTTCTACTACCTTGTGCTCATGGAAGCCTACGACAGGCTGCCGGCGCAGATCGCCATGGTCATCAACTACCTATGGCCAGTGATGCTGATGATACTCTCCGCCCCGCTCCTGAAGCAGGTAATCACCATGAGGATGGCCCTGGCATCGATAGTGAGTTTCTGCGGTGTGGGTGTCCTGGCCCTGGGGGGAAGCCCGGTGGGGGGAAGCCTGTCACTTCCCGCCATGGGCCTTGCCCTGCTCAGTACTGTGATCTGGTCCCTCTTCTGGATACTCAACGTTCGCTCCGGAGGAGATTCCGTCGGTAACCTTGCACGGTCCTTCGCCTCCGGGCTCCTGTTCCTTCTTCTGTACGGCCTGGTCAGGGGAGAACTGTCACTGATACCGGGTATCGATGTCCGAGGGATCTTTGGAACGGTCTACATAGGGCTGTTCGAGATGGGGATAACCTTCGTAGTATGGCTGCGGGCCCTTCAGCTTGCCAGGACGACTTCCGAGGTCGGTAACTACATCTATCTGACACCTTTCCTGGCTCTCGTGTTCATAGGCGCCGCCGTGGGGGAGACCATCGGTCTCACCACCGTTGCAGGCCTGGTTCTGGTCATCACCGGCATCCTCCTCCAGCAGCTCGGCCGGCGTGGGGCCCAGCGGGGTCGTACGTAACTCCCCAGCGGGGTCGTACGTAACTTCTGGCCAGTTGTGACAGAAATGAATGCGAATAAACTGATGCAGTTTCGCACTTTTCTTTCACATTTTCCTGAGCCATTCTCATGAGCTATTTCAGAACAGCGTCTTGAGGATGGGAAATGATCAAGTCCTTTTATTTAAGATTTCTTCTCTTTGGAACTGGCCGGAAGTTACGTACGACCCCGCTGGGCGACCCCGCTGGGCTGGGGCGACCCCGCTGGGGCGATACCGCTACGGCTCTATTCCGCCGGCGTAGGACACATAACTGATCCCTGTCCCGAGCCATCTGCCTGCCGCCTGCAGGATATCGTCCCGGGTGATGTCGCATACTCTGCGCATCGTGATCCGGTCATGGTCAAGGGGAAGGTCCAGAGAGGCGTAAGTGAGAAGTATCCGTGCGATCGAGCTGTACTTCATCATGCTCAGCTCCTGCAGACCGATGTAGGATGCCTTCTCGAGCCTCAGCTCGCTGCTGCTTACTCTCTCTGCGGTAACCTTCCTCAGCTCATGTCTGAGAGTCTCCATGGCCTGCCGGAAAGCGTTAGGACTGGTCAGGACAAGGGTCGCCAGCCTTCCCCTGTCGCTCAGAGGTATATACATACTGCTGACGTGGTATGAGAGCCCGATTTCCCTGATATTCCTTCCGAGCCTGGATCCGATCCCTTCACCAAGAATCCGGCTGAGGATGGATATGGCGTAGCTGTCCTCATGAAGCCTTGGCGGAGCCGGTGAACCGATCACCAGGGCTATCTGCTCCCTTCCCGGGAGCTGTATGCCCGTTTCCGACGACAGGCGTGAGTTCATGACCGCTGGAGCCGGCGTACGGCTTGTCTCGGGATTGTCCCATCCTGAGAAATGCCGCCTCACAGATACCTCGATCTCCTCTTCCGAGAAGTTACCGACCACCACTATCAGCGTACCGTCCGGTCTGCAGAACCCCCTGTGGAATTCCAGCAGGTGGTTCCTCCCTATCGCTTCGAGCGTTTCCCTGGTTGGTACCGAGGACATCTCCGGGGGATCGGTGGACTGTCTTGAGAATGAATTCATGGCGGCACCCAGCGGAGTGGCAATCCATTCCTCCAGGCTGGAGATTGCATCCGAGCGGACCGAATCAAGGTCCTTCAGCCTGAAGGCTGGATTTCGCAGCATGTCGGATATGACTGACAGAACCTTATCGAAGTCCCTGGACAGGGTCGTTATGACCCCACCTGAGTATTCGCTGGTCGATGAGAAATCCATGGAAGCGCCCAGGTTCTCAAGCCTGGCGTTGAATTCGATGCTGTCCAGGTCGGGAGTTCCGTAGAGCATTGTCTCGGCCGTTATCTGTGCAAGGCCGGTCAGCTCCTGAGGCTCCATGGAGGAACCCATCCGACATGAGAATCCCACGGATACGATGGGGAAGGAAACGTCCCTTCTCAGGATCAACCTGAGACCGTTCTTCAGCGTTATTTCACGTACACCGTCCGCCACTGACGACTCGGGCGGCTGAAGGAGAGCATCGGGAATGTCCATTTCCCACGGGGGCTGGAGTGCGGGAGGCGTGATGTCCGGCTCGGGCTCGGCTGCCTTACCGGCGAGGGTCGGCCTTGTTAAGATGCCCCTGGCCGCAGAGCGCATCACGGCCACCGTGGAGTTGTCCCCGGCGAGATACCGGGCGGCCGCTCTCATAATGTCTTCCGGAGTGACGGACAGGAGAGACCTGATGGAGTTCCAGTAGTAGTAGGTATCACCGAACTTGGAGAACCCGGTGGAAAACCGTCTTGACCTCCCCGGCGGGTCGGCATCGGAAATCATGCTCCAGGCGGTCCGCCGCCTCTTCAGAATCTGAAGCGCTTCATCGTCGATACCGATATCCGCCAGCCGCTCCAGCTCATCGAAGATCAATTCCTCCACCTGAAGGGTTGAGCCGTTTTCGGGAAGGACAGTCCTCACGACGAACAGCCCGGGCATTATGTGGGTATTGGTGGAGGTCGACACATCCAGGACCAGGGAAGGCTTGACAAGGAGCTTCTCGAACCTGCTGGACCTGCCTGAGGATAGATAGAGCGATATGAGTGAGAGAGGGGCTGAATCGGGATGATCTCCTTCGGGTACTCGGAAACCGATCGCCATTCCGGGGAGTTGAGATGGATGCTCTATTTCCGCCCTCATCTGATGCGTCTGATCAGGCTCCGGATTCACCTCCGGTCTTTCAACGGGATCGCGGTTCCCTCCCCCGAAAAGGTTGCCGACGGCCTGTAACACCTCCCCGGTCCCGATGTCACCCACCACGGATATCACTGCGTTCCCCGGGCTGTAGAAATTCCTGTAGAACTCTCTCAGTCGCTTGGGATTGAACGATCTGATATCATCGGCGGTACCCGTTATCGGCTTTCCGTACGGGTGCTCAGTGAATGCCGTGGAGTACAGGAGGGAATCAAGCGAGCCCTCCGGGTCGTCGCGCCGGGTAAGCAGCTCCTCTTCCAGGATCACTGCGGTCTCTGATGCCACGTGGTCGTTCCTCATGTCGCAGTGGAACATCCTGTCGGCCTCCAGCCGCAGGATGTCCTGCAGACCGGCCCTGGGAAGGACTGAGTAGTAAAGGGTTATGTCCCTGGAAGTGTATGCGTTAGCCACGCCGCCGTTCCTCTGAACCACGCGCCAGTACTCACCCGGTGCGTACTCCCTGGATCCCTTGAACATCATGTGCTCGCAGAGATGGCTGTATCCCCTCGTTCCATCGGTCTCCCAGAGGGAACCCGCTCGATAGGCTATGTTCACGGCAGCCACCGGTGAGTATGAAAGAGCCTGAAGGATAACAGTCAGACCGTTATCCAGCCTCTCCATCCTAACACCGGTCGGTTTCCGGCTGGATAGTTCCATCAGCAGCTCACCTCCCGGCGCCTACGCACCTGCGGACCCTACTCCGATGTCAGCCGGTCCCTGTCGATGCCCCCGGCGATCGAGACGAACCACTGGTCCGATAGAAGGTAATCGGAGGCAGCCTGTCTGATATCGTCAGGCTGGAGGTCCAGGACGCGCTCAAGGTATCGTATATCGTAATCAAGCGGTCTCTCGTTCATGTAGAGGTTCACAAGCCCGCCGGCCTGACCGGAGTAACTCATGCCGGAGAATGCGTATCTTCCCACAGCGTTCGCCTTGGCCAGCCTGAGCTCGATATCCTCCACGTTTTCCGACGCGATCCTCTCCAGCTCCGCTATCACCGACGAAGTCGCCTGGGGGACGTAGTCCGCCAGGGTGGAGAGGTAGGCTGAGAAGACACCGGTGCTGTCGTAGGAAGTCGACCAGCTTCCCACCCCGTAGGCCAGACCCTGCTCGTCACGGACACTGTGACCCAGTCTGGACCCGATGCCCCTTCCAAGGATAGTGTTCATGGTCACGAAGGCAGGGTAATCGGGCATCTCCGAACCCGGAGCGTTTCGAGCCACGAGTACGGTTGCCTGGACCCTGCCCGGCATGAAGGTGACCACGGTATCTCCGGGCTCGGTGGAGAATACAGGGATGTAAGCCTCTTGAAGAGGCGTACCCGGGTTCTCCCATCGGCCGAAGTACTCGACTGCCATCTGCATGACAGCTTCAGGGTCGATATCACCAACTACGGCTATGACCGAGCCCTCCGGACGGCAGCCACCGTCATAGAAGGCAAGGACCTCATCAAGAGTGATCCTGTCAAGCGTGGTCCTTGATGGGTTCCTGTAATCCTCCGGTGTACCGGCCGTAATAGCAGCCAGGCTGTCGTATGCCACTGAGAACGCTGTCTCCGCGGCAGCTTCGAGGTTCGCTCTCTGTTCGTCCATCACGGTCTGGAAGTCCGTCTCCCTGAAAGCAGGTCTGAGAAGAAGATCCGAAATGGTCTGGAAAGCCGTCGCGATGTCCTCGGACAGTACGGTCACGGAGCCGCTGGAGTATTCAGGACCGGATCCGAACCGCAGGTAGGACCCTTCCATCTCCAGGCGACGGTGGAACTCCGTATAGTCCAGATCCTCGGTGCCCCTGAGCATGGTCTCGGTGACTACATCGGCCAGACCGTTCAGCACGGCAGGATGTCTCAGGCCCCCGATGGGAACCGCGAAGCTTATCGAGACTACCGGGAAGGTATGGTCCTCCTTGAGAAGAAGGACAAGACCATTGTCAAGTCGATGCTCTATCGCGTCCTCGTAAATGGAGTTCTCCGGCGGTACGAGGAAATCATCAGGTATTTCCAGCCCCTGGTAGTTGATGCTGGTGGGCTCTGTGATGTCCGTGGGCAGGGCCTCCCTCTCTCCTCCAATCTGCATGCCCATCTCCCCCGATGGATTGAGGACAGCAAGGTTCACACCGTCCCTGCGGAATACGGAAGATGCGGCGGCGGCTACATCCCCGGGAGAGAGTCCCGCGATGAGCTCCAGCTGGTTGCTGTCGTGCATGGGATCACCGAACATCGTGGCTGAGAGGCTGTAGCTCATCGCAAGGCCCAGGGGACTCGCTTCGTCCAGTATCTCTCCTGCGAGGTAACGGTTCTTGAGTTCCTCGAGCCGGTCGGCAGGAATGCCTCTTTCGGTCAGCTCGTCGAGCTCGGCCCAGATCATCGCCTGGACCTCCTCCATTGTCACCTGGCTTTCTTCCGGAGGGTTCATGGTCACGAAGATGTAGAACAGCCCGGGATCTATGCCACCGTCATTCCATGCTCCCGCCCAGTGTACGAGCCCCGACTGCACCAGGAGCTGTTCCAGTCGGCCGGACCTTCCACTGGAGCGGTAGGATGATATGATGCTCATGGCGGGATTATCGGGATCGTGACCCGACGGTGAATGGAAGGCCATAACGAAACGGGGAAGGTTGGAGGAGTGCTCGATCTCGACGAGCCTCGCCTCCAGCTGTTCCGGCTCCCGGGGAATTTCCTCGTCCGGAACGATTCCGGGAGGAATGTCGCCGAAGTAGTCCTCGACTTTGAGAAGCAGCTCGTCCGTCTGAAAATCACCCACGTAAGTGAGGACGGCGTTGGAGGGACAGTAGTAGGTCTCGTAGTAGCGGCGGGCCTTTTCCCAGTCGTATCCGAGTATGTTCTCGTCGTACCCGATCACCGGATTGTGATACGGATGCTCCGTGAAGGCTATCTCCCCCAGCGCTTCCCAGAGTGCTCCGTCAGGACTGTCGATGCAGCTCATCCTGCGCTCCTCATGAACGACGTTCCGCTCTGAGACCACCTCGGCGGAATCTATGGCGCAGTTCACCATCCGGTCGCTCTCTATGAGAAGGGCGTCATCCAGCCTGCTGGAGGGGAGCAGGAGAAAATAGCAGGTACAATCGTTGCTGGTGAAAGCGTTGGCCATACCCCCGTCCCTCTGGACTATCTGCCAGAACCTGGACTTTGGCATGTCAGGCGTCCCCTTGAACATCAGGTGTTCACAGAAATGGCTCATCCCGAGGATGTCGCCGTACTCGTTTCGCGAACCGACCCTGTACGAGATGACGGATGCCACCACGGGGGCGTAGTGGAGCTCCTGCGTTATGACGGTGAGACCGTTGCCCAGGACCGTGACCTGGGGTTCATAGGCGTAGGCCGTGGAAATCGATAGCACGAGAAGCATTACTGCTGCAGCTGTAAGTCTCATTTGAAACACCTTTCATGCGACTGCTCATTTACAAATACCATGGAAGTATGCTATAGAATATGCTCACATGCAAAACTCCCGTCGGGCTTCCGCCTGTCATATCATTGCTCTGTATGAAGGTGCAGTGGTAGAAGCCCCGACATTCGCTGTCCGTCGTTCAAGTCTTGAAATTATCGTTCCGTTGAGCAATAGTTGATTATACTGGGAGGTATTTTTCCATTCAGGAAAGGCTGTTGTCCAATGTCATCAGGAAAATGCAGGTACATTTTCATAACAGGTGGAGTGGTTTCCTCACTGGGAAAAGGGATAACCGCCGCTTCAATTGCCCTTCTTCTCAGGCAGCGGGGCTACCGTGTGACGCTTCAGAAACTCGACCCCTATCTCAACATAGATCCCGGGACTATGTCCCCCTACCAGCACGGAGAGGTATACGTCACTGATGACGGTACGGAGACCGACCTTGACCTTGGACACTACGAGAGGTTCGCAGGCGTGTCCTGCAACCGGAACAGCAACTACACCGCCGGCAAGATATACTCCGCTGTCCTGGCGCGGGAGCGAAAGGGAGGTTATCTGGGCAAGACGGTCCAGGTCATACCTCATGTGACCGACGAGATCAAGAAAGCCATTCTGTCGCAGGCCGCGGAAGGAATCGATATAGCCATCACGGAGGTCGGGGGGACAGCCGGGGATATTGAGGGACTTCCCTTCCTGGAAGCCCTGAGGGAGCTGGGGCTGGATCTCGGAAGGGAGAACGTGCTCTACATACATCTCACGCTCATCCCCTACCTGTCGGCTTCCAGGGAGCTGAAGACGAAGCCTTCCCAGCAGTCCGCCAGCATCCTGCGCAACATAGGCATCATCCCGGACATACTCATCTGTCGAACCGAGAGGTCGCTGGAGGAGGAGCATTTCAGAAAGCTTTCCCTTTTCTGCAACGTTCCCCTTGAAGCAGTGGTGGAAGAGAAGAATGTGGAGAACTCCATCTATGAGGTCCCTGTGGAACTGGCGGAGCAGAAACTGGACGAGTTGATCCTGGACAGGCTGGGCCTGCCCCGAAGGGACCTCGACCTCGCCGACTGGAAGGATATGCTGGAAAGAGCCGTGAAACCCTCCGGACCCGTGGTAAGAATAGGAGTGACAGGGAAATACATGGGTCTGCGCGATGCATACAAAAGCATCTTCGAAGCCATTACCCACGGAGCCATAGCCTGCGACACCTCACTGGAAATACGGGGGATCGAGTCTGAGGACCTGGAGGAGGGTGACACGACCCAGCTCGAGGGACTCGACGGCATACTTGTACCGGGAGGGTTCGGGTACAGGGGCATAGAAGGCAAGCTGATGGCGGTAAGATACGCCAGGGAGAACGACATCCCGTTCCTTGGGATATGTCTCGGCATGCAGTGTGCCGTAATAGAGACAGCCAGGCACATAGCCGGGCTCGAAGGTGCCAACAGCTCCGAATTCGCGCCGGATTCCCCTCATCCGGTAATACATCTCATGGAAGACCAGAAGAACGTCACCGAAAAGGGCGGCACCATGAGACTCGGCCTTTACCCCTGCGCACTGGAGGAGGATTCCCTGGCCCGGTCGGTTTTCGGCGCAGCTCTGGTCTCCGAGCGCCACAGGCACAGGTACGAATTCAACAATGATTACAGGGACAGACTGAGGGAGGCAGGTCTCGTCTGTTCAGGCGTCTCCCCTGACGGTTCGCTGGTGGAGATAGTAGAAAGGCCGGATCACAGGTGGTTCGTGGCATGCCAGTTCCATCCGGAGTTCACGTCGACGCCCCTGAGACCCAACCCGCTCTTCAGGGCGTTCATACAAGCCGCCAGGGACAGGAAACTTGAAATATCCAGCGCGACTGAATAAGCCCGGTGAGTACTGCGGGTTGTGCGGTATCAGCGGGTACCAAGGTGATTCCGTCGCACTGGTGGCGGAGGGTCTTCTGGCACTTCAGCACAGGGGGCAGGAAGCGGCCGGGATTCTTGCATGCCGTGACGGCTTCATGCGGCTGCACAAGCGGAAAGGTTCTGTTGTCGAAGCCATGGCCGATCTTCCGGCGGATTTTGCAGGGAAAGACATCTCTTCCGTAATAGGGCACGTGAGGTATGGCACCTACGGCGGTGAAGGTGTCGAGAACGCACAGCCTCTCCTTGTGAGAATGGCCGGTTTTCAGATAGGTATCGCCCACAACGGCACTCTCTCCAATGCGGGGTTCCTGAGAGAAGAACTGCAGCGTCAGGGGGCCATCTTCCTCACCAATACCGACACCGAGGTGGTGCTGCACCTGATGTCGAGGAACCTGGAGCAGACCGGCTTCAACATCCGGGAGGCCCTTGAGATAGCTCTGAGGAGACTTCAGGGTGCCTACTGCTTCCTGTTGATGACTCCCTTCGGTATGTACGCCGTGAGGGATCCCCTTGGTTTCCGACCCCTCAATCTCGGCAGGTTCGAGGAGGGAGGCTGGATAGTGGCCAGCGAAACACTGGCCTTTGATGTCTGCGGGGCGGAATACCTGAGGGAGATCGAGGCGGGGGAGATACTCTACATACCCCACGAAGGGTTCGAACCCGAATCGGAGAGGTTGGGCTCCGGCTCCGATCTTTTCAGGAAGAGAAGGGGGCTGGCCCAGTGCATATTCGAGCATGTCTACTTTGCCAGGCCCGGAAGCAGGGTCTTCGGCGACAGCGTATACTCAACGAGACTGGCCATGGGCCGGCAACTGGCCAGGGAGCATCCGGCGGACTGTGACATCGTGGCTCCGGTCCCGGACAGCGGTATGTTCGCCGCCATAGGCTTTTCGAGGGAACTGGGAATACCCTTCGACATGTGCTTCACGAGGAACCACTACATAGGGAGGACCTTCATCAATCCGGCTTCCGCGAAACGGGCGGTGATGGTGATGAGGAAGCTGCAGCCGATCCCGGAGGCCGTCAGAGGGAAGAAACTCTGCGTTGTGGAGGACAGCATAGTCAGGGGGACCACCAGCAGGGCGAGGATAAGAGCCCTGAGAGAGGCCGGTGCCGCCGAGGTCCATATGAGGGTGAGCTGTCCACCTCACAAGTACGGATGCTATTTCGGCATTGATTTCCCGGAGCCGTCCAGGCTGATAGCCAGGAACTTCTCGGTGGATGAGATAGCCGGTCAGCTGGAGCTGGACAGCCTGGGCTACCTCTCGAGGGAAGGAATGCTGAGTTGTGTGAGTGCCCACGGACCTGAAGACTACTGCACCGCATGCTTCGATGGCGATTACCCTGTGAGGCTTCCGAAGAGGAATACAATCGACGACGAACTCGAAAACCGCTGTTAAGGAGTATCTATGATCCCCGGAGGAGTAGCTGTCCTGGATTTCGGTTCGCAGTACAATCAGCTGATCGCCAGAAGGATCAGGGAAATGGGCGTCTACTGCGAACTGCTGCCCGGCAACGCTCCCCTGTCGGATGTGCTGGGAATGGAACCATCGGCCCTGATCCTGTCCGGCGGTCCTTCCAGCGTGTATGGCGATGATTCTCCACATCCGGACCCCGCCGTATTCGATCTCGACCTTCCGATGCTGGGCATCTGCTACGGGATGCAGCTCCTGGCGCTTCATGAGAACGGCGTCGTCGAGGGGGGGCACGAAAGGGAGTACGGCCCTGCAAGGCTCTACAATTCGATGTCGGGGGACCTGTTCAGGGGAATAGAGCCGGGACAGCAGGCATGGATGAGCCATGGTGACAGGGTGATGAGAGTACCCGCAAGCTACGGTGTCATAGCAAGCACCGACTCCCTGCCCATCGCGGCGATGGCGGATCCCGGGAGGAAGAGGTACGGGGTTCAGTTCCATCCCGAGGTGAACCACACCGAATTCGGCAGGCAGCTGCTGAGGAACTTCGTCCTCGAGATAGCTGAAGCCGCTCCCGAATGGAACATGAAGACCTTCGGCAGAAGAGCCGTGGAGATGGTCAGGAGGGAACTTGCCGGTCAGGGTAACGTGATACTGGGCCTGTCGGGAGGAGTCGACTCGTCTGTAGTCGCAGCCCTGCTACACAGGGCCGTTCCCGACCGGTTCACACCCATATTCATCGACAACGGCCTGCTGAGGATGGGGGAGAGGGAATCGGTCGTGGAAACCTTCCGCGACCACTTCGGAATGCCGCTCAAGGTCATCGACGGAACTGAGGATTTCCTGGGCGCCCTCCGCGGCGTCACCGATCCCGAACAGAAGAGGAAGATCATCGGAAGGGTCTTCATCGAACTCTTCGAGAAGGCAGCCTCTGAGATCGACAATGTCACCCACCTTGCCCAGGGCACTCTCTACCCTGACGTGATAGAGAGCGTGTCCTTTCGAGGGCCCTCGGCCACCATCAAGAGTCATCACAATGTCGGCGGTCTGCCGGAGAGAATGGACCTGAAGCTCCTGGAGCCGCTAAGGGAACTGTTCAAGGACGAGGTAAGGGAACTCGGCATGGAACTCGGTCTTCCCGAACGAATGGTCGCGAGGCATCCTTTCCCCGGTCCCGGCCTTGCAGTGAGGATACTGGGAGAGGTCAACCCCGCCGATCTGGATGTCCTCCGGAGAGTGGACAGGATATTCATCGACTACCTTCTGGAGTACGGCCTTTACGATGAGATATGGCAGGCCTTCGCAGTCCTCCTTCCCGTGAGGACAGTGGGTGTCATGGGAGACGAGAGGACTTACGACAGGGTCATCGCCCTTCGAGCGGTGACATCCACCGACGGCATGACGGCGGACTGGTACCGCATGGATCCCGAGCATCTGGCAAGGATATCATCATCCATCGTGAACAGGGTAAGCGGAGTGAGCAGGGTGGTCTATGACGTCTCCACCAAGCCGCCCGGAACGATCGAGTGGGAGTAGCCGGAACCTCAGCGTGTTCCCAGCGACACCATGCTTTCGGTCAGGGACCTTCCGTCGGCACTGACCTTCACCAGGTAGAGCCCGGGCTCCAGACCCGTCACTTCCGTCCTCCCGGTCCCACCGTCGCACTGACCGCGGAACGGCACACACACCAGCCTTCCATCGCATGAGTACACGGACACCTCGACCAGTGAATGGATTGAGGCGGAGAACCAGAGGGAGGCTGTTCCCCTGCAGGGATTCTCCACACGCAGGCTTATACCGCAGGGCTCCTGCTGAGGGCTCTCACCGATGCCAGTCCCCTGCCATCCGGCTATCACGGCCATCATGTACCAGAGGGCTTTCCCCTTCTGCAGACAGCTTTCGGCGGTCGTGTGAGCGTACTCTTCACCATAGAACTGGGGGTGCTCGGCAGGGATGTCGTACCCTCCGTACTCGTAGGTATGCTGCTCCCATGATGAGGTGGAGGGGTTGAACCACCAGCAGTCGAGGTCCGCGAAATCGAAAAGGACCCTGCCGCCCGTCATGCAGAAGTCCCTTATCTGGTTGTTCCTCTGCCACCTGTTGTACCCGGCCGAACCGGTTCCCTGGGCGTTGCCCGTGAAGTAGACGAAAGTGATTTCGGGATACTCCGCCTCCAGTACCGACATGGAATCAAGGTAGGCCTGAACCTGGCTCTCATTGTAGGAGTCCAGCTGGCAGCACCAGCACCACATGGAAGTCCTGATCTCCGGGTTGTGGTCAAGCACCGCCCTGGTCATGTTCATGCCCGTACCGGTCTCCCAGTAAAGGTCCGGAGTGATGTATGTGGCTGTCTCCTGGCCGTCGAAGATGCACCAGGCTCCCGCTTCCGATGGAAGGTAGGAGCTGCCCGTCACATATGAGTAAAAGGGATTGCCGTCCTCGATAAAATAAAGCCCCCATGTAAGCTGACCGCCGTGGGACGTGTGGGCGTAATGCGACGGGATGCTGTCCTGCACTTCCTCTATCCATGAAGGCGGAACCAGGTCGAGGTCAGCGCAAGTATGGTCTATCAGAACCTGGCCCGCCGCCATGGGAATGAAAGCCGCAAGGAACAGCAGCCTGTAGGATATCCTGAATCTCATGGTCCCTCCCCTCGGGATTGTTACATTTCCTTCAGGGTAAATTACACATAAAACCTCCCGGGGCAAAGGGCTCTGCCGCGGTCGATGTTGACTTCCATGATAGACCGGCGTAATGCTATGCATATCATAGGTTAAACTGCTATCAAATAGGTACCGGGAAGGAAAGTGAAATCATGAGATCCGTCGTGTTCCTGCTCCTGCCTGTGCTTCTCCTGTTCGGTTCATCCACAGGGCAGACCTATCCTGAGATCAAGTGGTGGACCGACCTGGACGCCCCCTCCTTCGGGTCGGCAGCCACCGCCGACCTGGATGGCGACGGTCTCCCCGAGATAGTCTTCGGGACCTACTTCAACGATGAGGCGATCCACTGCCTCAACGGGGAGGACGGGAGCCATTCCTGGACCTACGTCACCGGAGGCTGCAACGACTCCTCCCCGGTTATATGCGATGTGGACGATGACGGCCAGCTTGAGGTGGTGGTGCCCTGTTCGTCGACCCAGACGGTCTACTGCATCAACGGCGCCACGGGTGACCTGGAGTGGTCCACCGACGAGGGCTACTGCATAGACTCGCCGCCGGCCATCGCCGATGTCGACCTGGACGGTGACCTGGAAGTGGTCAACGGCACCTTCAACGGTCACGTGTTCTGTCTCGACGCCGACAGCGGACAGGTCCAGTGGCAGAAGGCCCTGGGAAGCGGCAGCTACATACAGTCCTGCCCGAACATCCATGATTTCGACGGTGACGGGGAACTTGAAATAGTCGTTGCCCAGTGGATGGGCGACTGCAGGGTCTACTGTCTCGACGGCGCCACGGGAGATGAGGAGTGGCACAGCGATGCTCCTGGAGACTGGATGTACCATGGCGGTTCTTTTGCTGACGTGGACGGCGACGGTCTGCCGGAGATAGCCATCGGATGCTACGACAGCAATGTCTACCTCCTGAACGGTGAGGACGGGTCCACGGAATGGACCTTCGCCGCTTCCTCCTACGCCTGCGGACCCACCAGCATGGCCGACCTGGACTGCGACGGTGAGCTGGAAGTGGTGTACACCACCGGCTCAGGCATCGGCGTCATCAGCAGCACGGGTTCACCATTGTGGTACTG
>JAFGPK010000029.1 GCA_016936235.1 Candidatus Fermentibacteraceae bacterium
TGGTACGCCCGCCAGGACTCGAACCCGGAGCCTTCTGGTCCGTAGCCAGACGCTCTATCCAATTGAGCTACGGGCGCACCTGTCAATAATGCCGGGACGCTATCCTAACCAATCGGTCCCGCGGGGGTCAATATCCTCAAGAATTCTCATCTGATCAGGACTATTCTCCTGGTACTGCTATGCCGACCCGCTTCTATCCTTACGAGATAGCATCCGGAGGGTAAGCTCCCAAGGTCCAGCGGAAGCTCCCTTTGCCCCGGGTCCATAGCGATCGTTCCCGTACCTGTTACGGTCCTGCCGGCAGCATCGAATACCATCACTGCTACCTGGGAGGCTTCTTCCAGGAACATGGAAACGGTGATGCTGCCAGACGCGGGGTTGGGGTGGACCTCCGGAGCGAACCGGTGTCCGTAGTTGGGATGGGAGGTGCCCGCCGGGTCCGTCACCACGAAGCTGTAGAAGAATTCGGGGGCCGTTCTCGGAAGGGTCTCGCTGCGCCCGGAAGAATCCGCAGCCGAGATGAAATAATCGATCACGGAACCCACCGGCTGGCCAGGGATGTATCCCTCAAGAGAATCGGGGCCGATAGGTGAGAGTGGCGTGTACTGCCAGGCTCCCGAACCGACCCTCCAGCCTGTTCTCGTCTCTTCCGGCACCAGGCCGGCTCCGCTGTAGTCGCGGATCATGGCACGGATCGGGAACTGGTCCTGCCAGGGAACCGCGTCCTCCATCCTGCGGTGCCAGATGAGCAGCATGCCGCTGTCCATTATCTCCCGGGTCCTGCAGTGCAGGGCGTCGTAATAGTACCACGCGCCGTAGGGGATTCCTATCACCTCGTAGCCGGGCATTGCTTCCTGATAGGTCTGTATGGCAGAAGAGTCCGAGGGTATGCCGAACATGGGCACCAGCACCTTGGTGTTCAGGATGTAGGAATTGGTGTAGGCGGCTACATCGCTGCCGGAGTAGGGTCCGCAGTAGATCCTGACTATCTCGTAGGGCCTGCCGTAGCAGTTCATCGCCGTGGTCAGCTGGTCGTTGATGGTCTCCAGCCGCTGGTATTCCGGATGGTAGGTGTCCACCTGCTTCAGCAGAATGGTCTCCTCGTCCAGGAGCTTGGCGCAGCAGTCCATGTGCTGTATGCCGTAATCCTCCGGATTCACGGTTATGAAGTAGCCATCCAGGCCCAGCCAATCCTCGGATAGCTGCAGGAACTGGGCGTGGGTCCAGAGAGGCTCGTTCTCCGTCAGCATGGCCAGGGTGGAGTATCCGAGCCCGTGTCCGTCGGACATGAAGTTACCCCCGGTCAGATAGGCGGGGAACTGGTGCAGCGGGCACTGGAACTCGCCTGCCAGGACGGCGTTGACCGCGTCGTCCTCCTCGTAGCCCCTGCTCCTCATGTAGTTCGCGTATGGTCCTCCCGGTATCCAGGGGTACCCTTCAAATACCGGGTCTATGATCCCCCATACGCCTTCTCCGTCGAACATCGAGTAAGGACCCCAGTCCCTCGTCCAGTGGGAGTAGGTGTCCGCCGTAATGAACCTGCAGTGGTCAAGGTTAACTCCCCAGCTCAGGAACGTCGCCTCCGCCTGGCTCTGCTGGGAGGGACTCTCCACCAGTACGTAGAGCGAGTCGTCCTCCGCCAGTTCAACCACAAGCTGAGATGGTATCCCCAGGGGCCACCTGATGAGTGTGCCGAAGGAGGGCTCCCATTCCGCGCACAGGCGAACGGGCTGCGAAGGCTGCGCTGCCAGGACGGAGAGCAGGGACGACAGGGCCATGATCGAAGCGGTTCCATTCATTCGGGGTTCCTTCTGTACTTGCTCAAGGGATCGGGGATACAGTCCATTATCATCTGTATACTATGTCGTAATCCAGGACCACCAGGTCGCCGGGATGAAGACCCAGAAATGACGGGAAATCCTCTCCGGTATTGAAGAACGCTCCCCTGGGTGTCCTCTCGGGGTGGACGAGTCTGAGCTCAACGTATTCGCCTGTCTGATTATGCAGGACCAGGCTGCACCGATAGCCGCCGCTGTTGGGACGGACCTCCTCCATCAGCTCCAGCGGGGTTTCAGGGGGCACCCAGAGAGTGTCTCCCGTCCTCCTGGGCCATTCCGCGACCGTGAGACGTCCCGCATTCGGGACCAGGCAGGGAACAAGCTGGTTCCATCGTGAGTCCTGCGGCCACCCGTAGACGATTGTCAGGGGCTGCACTCTCCCCCCGGCCCGCCACCATCCCAGCTCCATATCGCCGTTGCGTATGAGCAGGGTATCCTGTACCATGCAGACTGGATTATCCTCCATGTCCTTCATTATCGTGTTCTGGGAGAACCACTCCCTGCCGGTGCTGTTGCTCAGCGCCACTCTTGCCGCGAACCTGCAGCTGTCGCCCTCAACGGTCCACGAGTACACAGGTCTCCATGTGATCCCATCCTGCCAGAACCTGACACAGGGAGGAAGGTCTTCGTCCCTGCTTGAAACGCTGAAGGGGACGTCCGTTGTCTGAAGGAGACCGGCGAGCCTGGCGGAGTCCTCCGGGCTGCAATCGAAGCTTATCCTGCTGGCTCCGGTGAGGTCGGGGTATTCCATGGCGCTGCCGGGGGAGGTTCCCCGCCTGAGGAAACCCGAGACCTCCGCTGCCCTGTCCATATGGATGGTGAGGTTGACGGAATCGAGATAGCGTTCGGCGTACCTTTCCTTTTCAGCGCAGCCTGCAGTTATCATAGTAAGGACAAAGGCGGCGGCGGCGGTTCTCTTTATGCGCCCGTCTGTTTTTCCCGGTCCTGAAAGGAACATATGCCTCCATACATATCCATCGGCGGTTATTCCGATCCGCCACTCATGACCTACCTCTCGGTGGAGGTTAACAAGGGGGAGATGGTTGTCGTCGCCGGACCCCCGGGTAGCGGCAAAAGTAATCTAATCAAATCAATGGCTGGTATCAGGGGCTTCAGCAAAGGGAGCATGAAGATCCTGGGCTCCAGGCCCTGGACACTTCGCTCTAGGCAGGAGACGGTGTTCGTTTTCCAGAACTGGAATTTCCTGCCCGACCTTCCTATAAGGATCCAGCTGGAGAGGAAGGTAGCCCTTTACAGAGGAGTGTCGCCAAGAACGGTACGAATGCTTGTGGATCGCTGGTGCGATGATGTGGAACTGGCAGGCACAATCGACAGGTACCCGGGTCAGCTGAACCGCTCGGACCTGCAGATGCTGGCTCTGGCGCCGGTGGCCCTGGCAAGACCCGCCGTGGCCATCCTGGACGAGCCCATGGTCAATCTCTCATCCATAAGAGTAAGCTCGGCGCTGGAGATCATCCTATCCGTCCTGGAGAACGGCGCCGTGCTTGCCCTGGCGCAGGGAAGATCACCCCTGGTTAACAGGGCGGACAGGGTAGTGAACCTGGCATGAAGGGCAGCAATACTTATTATTACAGGGAGAGCGTCAGTCTCCTTCTGCGGACAAAGTGGGTCAGTCCGTATCTGCTCATCCCTCCCATGCTGGCGTTCATGGTCTACGCGGAGGCTTTCCTGGCGGCACACGGTGTTGCCGGCATCTCAACGCTCGGACAGCGTACCGTGCTGGCCATCTGGAACGGGGCTTTCCTTCTGGCACTGATCGCCGGTATCAAATCATGCCTGTTCTTCTCCGGAACATGGGGAGCGGGCTGGTTCCGCAATTCCCTTGCCCTGCCGGTGAGCAGGTCTTCGGGTTACTGGGGAGTATACCTGGCTGTTCTGACCGTCTCCACCGGGGTGTTCATCCTCACCATCGGAGCCGTGATAGCGGCCCTGCCGGGTCCTTCGCGATTCCCCCTGGCGCATATCATAGGGGAAGCGTACCTGCCGGTGATCTGGGCAGTTTCCATGGGAGCTTTCCTGGGTATACTGACCTCTGGGACGGGGGGAGCCTTTTTCTTCACCTCGCTGATACTCCTGGGCTTCGCCGCCGGGCTGCCTCTGATTTCCATCCCAGGGTGGCTTCATTTCGTCATTCCCCCCCTGGGAAGGCTGATGACCCTGGGGATGAGGTACCCCCAGGGTCTTTATCAGGTGGTTGTGATACTGGTCCACTCCGCTTTGTTCCTGGTGATGGGCAGGCTCATGTTCGGCATCGCCGCGAGGAGGAAGTGATCAGTCCGCCAGCCGGTACATCCGGGAGATTATCCCGTCCATCTCCTCGATGATGTCTGCGTCAGCGTTCCCGGGAGCCATAGCGTAGAAGAGGACCGAGTATCCATCGGTGAAGATGGCGCAGGCCCTACCCCTGCCAAGGATGCTCCCGGCAGAGTCAATGGAGTTGAAGTTCAATGCCGGCACGAGTCCTATGGATGATGTCTCCCGCCTTGGAGACTCTGTGCTTCCCTCCACCCAGTCCACCTCACCGATGAGAAGGGACGGCAGCAGGTCAGGTGATACTATGTCCGCGAACCTCTCGGACAGCCACTGATCCTTCCGCGTGTTTGCCTCCAGGTGTTCCTTCCAGTAATACAGCCGGTATTCGATCCCGGATGAATTGGGGGGGCTGGCTATCACACCCGCATCCTCGCTGACGGTTCCCTCAACCGGGGGAGACATCTCCGGTGGAAGGAACTCGAATCCCAGTCCGGGGTACTCAAGAACGTAGACCGGTTCGGGGAGTTCCGAACCAGCTATCGTAAGGGTGGCCACCATGAATAGTGTAAGCATTTGTCCCTGTCCTTTGCGTGATTGGCATCCTGGTTCTTTGACAATAGAATAGAATAAGTTCCTCGGCTGTCAACAATGGAAGGGACCTATGGGCAGCAACAGCAGGATACTGATAATAGAAGATGACGAAGCCCTTGCCGCACTGCTAAAGGAGTACCTTCACCGTCACGGATTCATAGTCGAACTGCTTCATGAAGGTTCCAGAGCCCTTGAGAAGGTTCTTGCCTCAAAGCCGGACCTGGTGATACTGGACCTGATGCTCCCTGACGGTAACGGTCTTGATACCTGCAGAGACCGCAGGACTTCATGGAGAGGCCCGGTCCTGATGCTGACGGCCATGAAGGACGACGCTGACGTGGTGGCCGGGCTGGAAGTGGGTGCGGACGACTATGTGGGCAAGCCAGTTACCCCAAGGGTGCTGCTCGCAAGGGTCAGGGCCCTGCTGAGAAGAGGGGGGTCCGACCAGGAGGCGGAGATGATAAGACGAGGGGACCTTCACATCGATGTCCCCTCGAGGCAGGCCTCGTTCCGCGGGAAGATAATTGATCTTACCACCACCGAGTTCGACCTTCTGGCACTTCTGGCAAGGAGGGCTGGCCGCGTACAGCCCCGTGGAACACTTGTGGAGGAACTGAGAGGGATCGACTTCCATTCCTTCGACAGGTCGGTGGACGTAATAGTCTCCCGTCTGCGCAAGAAGCTGGCGGCGCACTCGGACATGGACATGATAAAGACCGTCAGGGGCGTGGGATACCTGCTGGCACTGCCTGAAGAGGGTACATGATGAGGAAGCTCTTCCTCAAGGTCTACCTGCCGCTTGCCGTCTGCCTGTTCATGACCCTGGTCATAGCTGTGATAGCAATAATGAGGATCATCCCGGCACAGATAAACGCCCACCGAACAGGCGTGGAGATGTTCAGGGACCGCCTCGTCTCCTCTGAGAGGATATCAAGGGATTCCGTACTTGCTCTTGCCGAATCCCTTGACCTGGATGTGATGGTCCATGCAAGGACGGATTTCCGACCGGGAATGCCGCCTCACGAGGGCTACTACAGTCTCCCCGGCCTTCCCCGGGAGTTCCCGTTCTCGGTGGAGGTTTCAGTGGGAGCAAGGGGAGGTCCGGCTGGATTTCTGAAACAGAGCTTCTGGCTGGTGCTTCTCCTCCTCCTGGTATCGGAGGGACTGGTGCTGTTCATCTCTCTTCGTCCGATACGAAGGAGGCTCGCAAGACTCCAGTGGGCTGCTAACGAGCTGGCATCCGGGAACCTTGGCATTAGACTCCAGACCAGGGAAAAGGGAGATCTGATCGACGATGTGGGCAGGACATTCAACACCATGGCGGGGGAGATCAGGTCGCTGGTCGAGTCGCACCAGGAACTGCTGGGTATCGTAGCACACGAGCTGCGCACCCCCATGGCCCGATTTCGACTGGCCCTTGAGATTCTGAAGGAAGATTCGGGGAATGAGCACGCATCAAAAATAAGCGGCATGGAGAAGGACCTTGAATCCCTTGACAGCCTGGTCACCGAGCTGCTCGACTACAACAAACTCAGAAGAGCAAAGGAGATCCGTCGCGAGGAGGTGGACCTTCTTGATCTCTGCGGAGACCTTGTCAGGGCGGAATCCTGGTCAAGGGACGACATCGATATCCAGCTTGCAGGCAGCGGACGCTGCCGGGGGGACTCCAACCTGCTGAGCAGGGCCATCGGAAACCTGCTGCGGAACGCTGTCAAGTACGCCGGCTCGAAGGTGCTGGTGGAGGTGTACCGCGATCCCTCATCGGGAATGGCGGGGATCCGGGTATCTGATGACGGTCCGGGGTACGAGCCAAGGATAATGGACCGCCTGGGGGAACCTTTCATCAAGGGTCCCTCAAGCAAGGGGACGGGCCTGGGTCTTGCCATAGCCGGAAGGATAGCCAAGCTGCACGGGGGAAAGCTGTCTTTCGGATCGAGCCGTTCTCTGGGAGGCGCCGAGGCAGTGATCGAGATATCCGGCAGCGGAGTCGGGCAGCTGCTGTCTCAGTAACCAAGGGTCGCAGATAAAGCCTGCATCAGGTCGTCGTACCTGTAAGGCTTCTGTATGAAGCCCGTGAACTCCTCACCGGTGAACCTTCTGACCACATCCTCCCTTGTAAAGCCGCTGGAGATTATCACTTTCACCTTCGGATTCACCTTCCTCAGTTCCTCGAGGCATCTGGTGCCGCTCATCCGGGGCATCGTAAGGTCAAGAAGCACGCAGCTGATCTTCTGCGGGTCCCTCCTGTATATCTCCAGAGCCTCCTGTCCGGTCTCGGCGCTTAGGACCATGAAGCCTGCTTTCTCCAGCATCCTTGTGACAACGTTCCTTACAGAGGGTTCGTCGTCCACCAGTAGAATCGTGCCCTCTCCCCCCGGCAATGCCTGATCTTCGGGCTCTCCTGCCCCGGCCGGGACCATGCCATCAGCGGGGAACGACACCCTGAAGGAGCTTCCCTTCCCGGGGGAGGAGTCAATCTCGACAAGGCCGTTGTGACTCCTTACGATACCCATGACGGCGGCCAGCCCAAGCCCTCTACCCGAGAACTTGGTGGAAAAGAAGGGTTCGAATATCCTCTCAATGGTCTCTTCGTCCATTCCGCAACCTTCGTCCCGCACTTCCAGGAAGACGTAATCCCCGGGAGGAGGAGGATTGTCGAGACGCTGCCAGGCGGAGGGCTGGGTGACTGAAACGCATTTCTCGTCGCATCTGACCCTGCCCGTGGTGACGTTTATTGTCCCGCTCTCTTCCCCGTAGGCCTCGGAGGCGTTGAGGACCAGGTTCAGCACTATCTGCCTCAACTGGGTCATGTCCCCCTTCATCCCTGTGTCTTCCTCTGAGAGAGTGGTCTTCAGCGTGACGTTCTTGGATGCGGAGGTCTTGAGCAGGTTCTCCATCCCGCGTACAGTCCGGCTGAGATCGATGGGCTCCACCTTGAAGCTTCCGCGCCCGGAGTAGGCAAGCATCTGGTTGGACAGCTCGGATGCCACGTTGGAGTTCTCGATGACGCTTCGGACCTTCTCGTAGGCCGGAGATGAGGGAGGGATATCCTTCAGGGCAAGATCCGCGTTGCCCAGTATACCCATCAGGATGTTGTTGAAGTCGTGGGCGATACCGCCGGCCAGTATTCCCAGGCTCTCCAGCTTCTGTGCATGGAGTATGCGCCGTTCCAGCTTGAGCTTGTCATCCTCCAGCTTCCGCCTCCACGTGATGTCCTGTATCACTCCGAAGAGCTTGATGGGTCCGCCAAGGTCTTCGTACTCGATCCTCAGCCGGCTGTGGACCCAGATAACCTTGCCGTCCGGCTTCCTTATCCTGTGTTCGTAGTCCATTCCCCGGTCGCCGTCATGAAGCGCCTCAGTGATGCGATCCCTGAAGTCCTGTCCGTCCTCTTCGTGGAGCAGCGACTCGAATTCCGTGTCGGTCACGAATCTGTCACCAAGACCTAAGAGGGTCCTCAGCTCGTCCGAACATGTTCTGGTCCCGGTGGCCAGATCGAAGGTCCAGCTTCCCATGCCTGCCATCCTCTGACTGTCACGGAGTATCCGCTCGCGATTCCTGAGAGCTTCCAGTATCTCCCTCTGCTCCTTCTCGAGCTCCTTCTCCCTCGTGACCTCGCGGGCGCTCCCCACCGTTCCTATCATCTCGCCTTCATCGTTTATGATGGGAGCCTTGCGTACGTCAAGGTGAAGGTACCGGCCCCTGACGTTGCCGAACTCGTCGAAACGGTGAGGTTCTCCGGTCTCCATCACTATCGTGTCGGAATCCATGCAGAGCTCTCCGAAAGTGTGCCAGTCGGGGTCGTCGGGATGGGCGGAACGCTCCCTCAAGGCGAAGAAAAGATCTGTCTTCCCTACGGGCTCATCGGTGCTCTCCGCGCTGAGAAGGTTCTCGCAAATGGAGCGGTTGGCGAATATGTAACGCCTTTCCATGTCCTTGGCCCAGAGCATGTCCGTCATATTGTCGGCTAGCAGACGCAGGAAGGAGGACAGTTCCCGGTACTTCTGCTCGGACCGCTGAAGCCTGTCTATCGGTATCTGCTTCTCCAGGCTCTTGCCCAGGCACCCGGCTGTAATGTCGAGAAGTGCGATCTCCTCGTCCTGCCATGACCTGGACGAAACTTCGCTGGCAATCCCGATAAGGCCTCCGATCCTTGAGCAGATCGTAACGGGTATCATGAGGACGGAGGGGACATGGTGCCGTTTAAGCACCTCTTTGCCTTCGGGAGTTATGTCCTCGTCATCGAGGGAAAGTATCCTGTGCCCTGTGGGGCTCTCAGAGATGAAACCAAAGCCCAGACTACCCGGGTCCACGTCCTGGAATTCCGGGCTGTTCTCCACCAGCAGGCTCTCTCCCAGGATCCACGTGTAACTGTGGGAGAAGAGGAGTTTGTCCTGCGCCTCGGAGCAGTTGAAGTAGAAAGTGCTCGATACTCCGGATATACCGCCCAGCGTCTTGAGTACGGGGAGAATGTTATCAAGGGGGTCCTCATGAGAACAGATCCTCTCCAGACACTCACCGACAAGTCGGATCAGCCTGGTTATCTCGTCCCTCAGGCCGGCGGCTGGATCAGCTGAACTGGTCATTATCCCTTTTCACGCCCTTATCAACCCCATCCCGCGATGTAAAATACCTGCTATCTGCCGGGGAAGGCAAGGAGGTGACATGCGGGCATACGGGAGCTGTGGGCACTATCTTAAAAGAAACGGGGCAGCCCTTGGCTGCCCCGCCCGCACGAACACCGAGGGCGCTGCTAACCCTTCTTCATCTTCGCGTGCCAGTCAACGAGTATCGGGCTGGCTATGAAAATGGAGGAATAGGTCCCTACGATTATTCCTATCATCAGCGTCAGGGCGAAGCTGGAGAGCACGCCGCCTGATATGATGAACAGAATGAAGGCCGCCATGAAGGTGGTGAGGGAAGTTATCACCGTCCTGCTGAGCACCTCGTTGATGGAGATGTTCACGGTTTCGGCAAGGGTTTTTCCCTTTCGGAGCCTCCTGTCCTCCCTGATCCTGTCGAAGACCACAATGGTGTCATTGATTGAGTAGCCGACAATGGTCAGTATGGCCGCTATGATGGTAAGAGAGATGTCCAGCCTCAGAAGCGCAAGCATTCCCACGGTTATGATGGTGTCGTGGGCCAGGGCCACCACCGCGGCAACCCCCCACTTGAACTGGAAGCGGTACCACACGTAGAAGATGATGAATATCATGGCCATGAAGACTGCGTTCAGCGCTTTGGCTTTCAGTTCCTCTCCAACCCTGGGACCAATCTGCTTGATGAACGAAAGTCCTTCGGAATCGCCTTCCAGCTCCATAGGCACGCAGCCGTTGGCTTCCAGAGCGGCGTAGACCTCTTCCTTGTCCGTCTCGGAAGTGCGGACGACGAAGGCAGCTTCTCCTTCACCTGTATAGTCCATGAGTTTCTGGACCTGTACATCGGCAAGACCGCTGTCCAGAAGCAGCTCCTTCAGTTCGCCGGTCTCCATGGCGGTACGGCTTATTACATTGGTCTCCAGTCCCCCCGTAAAGTCGATGGAGAGGTCCAGTCCTCCGTTGATGAGGAACGCAGCAACTCCCACCAGTATAACGACCAGCGATATGATGTAAGTCTTCTTCCTCATCTCGACGAATGAGAAGTGCTTCTCTCCCAGGAGCGCCCTCTTACCGAAGCTGAGGTCCTGTTTCTTCTTGTTCCTCAGCAGCATTTCTATCACTGCCCTGGAGAACACAAGGGAGCAGAACATGCTCGCAAGAATACCTATTGACAGGGTGACGGCGAACCCTCGAATGGGACCCGTGCCGAACTTGTACAGGACAAGCGCCGTTATGAGAGTGGTCAGGTTGGCATCAAGGATCGTAACGAAGGCTCTGGAGTAACCGGCCTTCACCGCCGCCCGGATACCCTTGCCCGCCCTCTTCTCCTCGCGTATCCTCTCGTAGATAAGGACGCTGGCATCCACGGCCATTCCTATGGTCAGGATGATACCCGCGATACCAGGCAGGGTCAGCGTGGCGTTAAGACCCTTCAGGCCAAGCTGGGCAAGTGGTCCGGGGAAGCACAGGACCGCCATGATAAGAAGCATGTCGAAGATCAGCGCCAGTATCGCGATCACGCCTCCTGTGCCGTAATAGACGATGATGAAGGCCGCGATCAGCAGTAGTGCGATAATTCCGGCAAGCATTCCCCTGTCGATGGATTGCTGGCCCAGGCTGGGACCTATGGTCTGCTCCTCGGCTATTTCCAGCTCCGCTGGAAGTGATCCGGCCTTGAGCACCAGCCGCAGGTCCCTGGCCTCCTCGGTGGTGAAGCCTCCGGAGAGTCTGGTGCCGGCACCCGAGATCCTCTCACGGATAACGGCGGCGGAATAGACGGTGCCGTCAAGGACTATCGCGACTCTCTGGTCAACGTTCTCCCCGGTTATGTCCTCCCAGTTATCTGCGCCTTCTGAATCGAACTCCAGTATCAGGTACGGTTCGTTGGCCAGGGACTGACTGCCCCCCATGCGTATTCTTACGTCGGTGAGATTGGCACCGGTGAGCAGGTAGTTCTCCCTTTCCTGGTCCGTCAGCCTGTCCCACCCCCTGGTCATGTCCCTCGGGAGAATGTAAAGGGCCCTGAAGGATCCCTCCGTGGTCTCCTGAAGCCTTCCGAACACGAAGCTCAGGTTGGCCGCCGCCATGATGGAATCCACATCAGGCCTGTTGATGATGTCGTTTATCTGGTCTGTATCGTCTCCGGTGTATACGAGCCAGTCCCCCGGTGAGACACCGGTGGACAGCCTGGCTTTCTGCTCGGTGGCTATCTCGATAAGGCTGGAAAGACTTCCCGGCCGCCCTATTTCCGGAAGCTGCAGCTCCTGCGCAATATCGCCTTCCTGTGATTCGACCGCCGGAAGGGAAAAGCCCTCCGGCGTAAGCTGATCCATGGAAGAATCATCCTCCGGCAGAGTTAGTTGAGGGACTGCCTGCTCCGTCTCCGCGGAATCAAGACCCATCAGGCTGTCCAGCGGGACCGGTCCGTCAATATCCTCTCCGGTGAGCAGGCTCTCAACTTCCCTTAGAACGGGGACGCTGGCCACGGTGGGATGCTCATCACTGGGATATGCGACGATCTTGAACTCCAGCAGGGCCTGCCTCTCGACGATGGACCTCGCTCTCTCCGGATCGCGCACACCGGGAAGCTGGACCACTATCCTGTCGTCGCCCTGGCGGGTTATTGAAGGTTCAGAGACACCGAACTCGTTTATACGGTTCCTGATGACCTCCAGCGCCTGGTCTATCGCCTCATCTTCGTCCATCCCCGGAGTGGGAATGACCATGTACGAAAGGTACATTCCCCCCTGGAGGTCCAGGCCCAGCTTGATGGTGCCCTCGCTTATGGAGTACAGTCTCCTGTACTCTTCCAGAAGAGTCTCTCCCCCCTGGCTCTGGAGGGTGTCGAGTATGGCTCTGTAGTGGGGGTTGTCAGTCTCGGGCTGAACGCTGGCCTCTGCCCTGTCCCGCTCCATGGCGGGGAGAGCGTACCAGCGAATAGTGGGCCAGACCATCAGGGCTGACACTACGAACAAAGCGATGGAACTCCAGTTGCGCCAGTTGGCGGCCTTAGTCATATCCAATAACCTCCGAGGACAATCATCAATGCCGGTAGCGCACGACATTCAGAAATGTGGACAGTGTTCTACAGCGAAACAGGCAGAATATAATAATTCTGCGGGCACTGATGAATAGCGACTGAAATAGGGTCTGTCAACAAGTTTGCATGGACCCGTCCGGATCAGAGCCTTGTGTTGTTGAGTTCCAGCCTCAGGGGTTCTCCATCCGGGGTGCGGCAAATAAAGGACAGTCCCCTGTCAGGAATTCTATACGTCACCATATGATCAAAACCCCGGCGCGCAAGGTTACGTGTGATCAGGAGATTGGCCTGGTGAAGGGAGATACTGTCAACCAGGTCCATGGACTTGACTATGGTATCCGGCGGAGCGGAGGGAACATCCCTGAATCCAGGACCGTATATCACTCCCGCCAGGTCCAGTTCCAGGAGATCGATGGGGTCGGAGGGAAGCGGCACCTCATCCGCCCGCACCGGCATTTGCCTCTGGCCTGTCACAACGACGAAAAAGCCGGCAACGGCAGTGGCGGCCAGAAGCAGCAGTCCTATTTCACTCCATCTCATTTTGAAGTATTATTCCCCCTAATCAGCCGTTCTTAACATTTCGAAGGGAAGATTCTTTTCTTTCTCCTTCAAGTCAAGTTGAAATATAAGGGAGAAACATGCTGAAGCTACTTCTGGCCACAGTTGTGTTGATCGCCGCTCAGTCTTCCGCGCAGGATCCTGCCCGGGGAACTTCCTCCTGCGGCGGACTCAGCGGATACCTTTTCCTGCCCTCCAGTGAGGTCATTGACTGGGGCTGCCTGAGGGTACAGGGAAGAATCGACTACATCGATCAGAGTGATTACCGTGACCCTTTTCTTCTCCTCCCGTTCAGCGTGACCTGGGGGATGACGGATAACTTCGAACTGGGCGGGGAGATCCCTTTCTACCTTGACGATCCATCGGACAGCGATCACTTCCTTGGCGACATTACCGCGGGGTGCGGATGGCTTTACGAGACCGCCCGCGGGGGGTCCGCAATAGTACTGAGAGGGATGCTGAGGCTTCCGACGGGAGTATCGGGAAGGGACCGCGGCGCGGAACTGGACCTGGGAGCATCCACCAGCACTACTTTCAGGCTCTTCAAGCTTCAGGCTGCCGCATCCTACGTGCTCAACGGCGGGGACAACCCCTTCGACGAGAAAATAAGGGACTACATGAGGTTCTCTATGGGCGGAGCGAGCTACGTGTCGGAAGATGTACAGCTCGTTTTCGCCATGGACGGCACGACATGGGGGGAACTTGGGCTGAGCGGTTCCGGTGTGTTCTATTCTTTCGACCCTTTTGCTCTCTTCGGAGCCGTCAGGGTGGGTCTTTCGGGGAGAGAGGAAGCCACGTTGTCCGCAGGTGTATCCTGGGAGGGGTCCGGCTTCTAGAGGCGGGAAGCCTTCCGCTAGTCGGCGTAGGGCGAAATCTTCCTTAACCTGTCTATGATCGGCGGCAGGACTTCAAGGAGATGGTCCACCTCCCGCTGTGATGTGTATCGGCTGATACTGAACCTTATGGCCGTGTTCGCCTCCCTGGGATCGATTCCCATGGCCGTCAGGACATGGCTTGGGGACTCATCCCCGGTGCTGCAGGCTGAGCCGGAGGACACGCAGATCCCCTCAATGTCCAGCAGGGTCATGACAGCTTCGCTCTCCACTCCCCTGAAAAGGACGGTGCTGGTGTTGGGAAGCCTGGGTGCTTTCCCTCCCGCGATTCTCGAGCCCGGACAGGAATCAAGAATGGACTTCTCCATCCTGCGCAGCATTTCCCCCGTTAGATCGGTCTCGCCTGAAAGCTCCTCCCTGGCCAGCCGGGCCGCCGCACCAAGACCGATTATACCGGGGGCATTGTATGTCCCTCCACGCCTTCCGTTCTCCTGGTGTCCCCCGATGATGAGTGGAGGCAGATCTATCCCATCTCCGATGTATAGGGCCCCTATTCCCTTGGGACCGTGAAATTTATGGGCGGACAGACTGAGAAGGTCTATTCCCATGGACTTCACGTTCACGGACACCTTGCCAACGGCCTGGACCGCATCGGTATGGAGCAGGGCCCCGGCCTCATGGGCCATGCGCGCCGCCTCTGCTATCGGGAAGATCACGCCTGTCTCGTTGTTGGCCATCATCAGTGAGACGAGACCGGTGCGGCCGGATACGAGAGCCCCCAGCGAATCCATGTCCAGGGTCCCGTCACCGCGGACCTCGGCGAATTCCACAGGCGCGCCGCCGTCCCGAAGCCGCTTTGCGGTCACCATTACTGCGGGGTGTTCCACCTTGGAAGTGACGAGCCCGGGCTTCAGGGGATTGATGGCGCACCCACCCAGCAGTGCTGTGTTGTCGCTCTCGGTGCCTCCGGAAGTGAAGACTATCTCCTCGGGCCCGGCGCCTATGAGTGCTGCGACTTCCTCCCTGGCCGCCTCTATCTCTTCCATCACCCCGCTTCCGAAGGAATGGAAGCTGGACGGGTTGCCGAACCTTTCCGTGAGGAACGGCATCATGGCATCAAGGACCTCGGGCGCCATCCGCGTGGTGGCGTTGTTGTCGAGGTAAGCCTTCAACTGGATACCTCCACTTCCATCTTCCTGCCGACCCTGGCGGTCAGCTCCCTCTCCAGGACGTCGCGAAGCCGGCCGGCCTCGCTTCCGGTAATCCTCAGGACCACCCTGGAAGGATGGACATGGACCAGCTCGGGTCTGCATCGGGTCAGCTCCCGATGAAGCTCCTCCGGAGGGTCTTTCATCAGCTCTTCGAGGTGGCGCCTTACCCTTTCCTTCCTGCTCCTGAAATCGGCAACCGCCCCGGTCAGGGCCTCGTGCCCCATAACGGAACAGTGGTATTTCTCTTCAGGCATACCACCGAGGTACTCGACTATCTGATCATTGGTTATGGAGAGAGCATCCTCGAGGGTCTTGCCCCTGGCTAGCTCGGTAAGGGCGGATGCGGCGGCTATCGCCCCGGCGCAGCCGAAGGTCATGAACCTAATGTCGCTTATCCTGTCCTGGTCATCAACCCTGAGGTCCAGTGTCATTGCGTCTCCGCACTGCGGCGAGCCGACTTCCGAATGGGCATCGGGATTCGGGAGCTGACCCGAGTTCCTCGGGTTCATGAAATGGTCCATCAGTATCTTGGAGTATTTCCACATGCTACTGCTCCCCGATGTTGCCTTCTATCAGGTCCTGAAGGGACCTGTCCTTCATGTAGGAGTAGTATATGTCCCTCAATGTCATCCAGAGGGGCCTGGTAACACAGACTTCCTCGAGGGAGCAACGCTTCTCGCCCTGTACGATGCCGGGGGAGCAGCTGGTCTCACCCGCCATGCAGGTGGCCGGCAGGAAATCCGTTTCCAGGACGTTCACTACATCGAACAGGGATATCTTCGAGGGTGGCATTCCGAGGACGTATCCCCCGCCGGGCCCCCTCTTCCCCTTCACCAGACCGCTGCTTCTCAGCAGACCGAATATCTGCTCGAGGTACCTTACCGAAACCTGTTCCTGTTCCGAGAGCTGCGAGAGCGAGACAGGATATTCCTTCCCTTCCCCCGACATCCGTGCCATTCGGGCCAGTGCGCGCAGAGCATAACGACTTCTTGTTGAAATCAGCATGAATTTCCCCCATTTCCTCTAGGAATATGAGTATATGCTGATTCCGACAGAAGTCAATCCGTGTTTTTGCGGGGTTTTCGTCGGAACTTGACCATGACGCTGCCCACGGCGAATGCGGCGGCACCCGTGACTATCAGCAGAAGGGCGAGCTTCATGGCCGCAGGGAGCGGGTCTCCCTGGCCTGAGCCCCGGTAGATAAGGTCCACGGCCATGACAACCGTTGCGGGTCTGTAATTACCCCTGTTGCTGATTACAAGCGCGTACCGTCCCAGACCGGGCAGGTCCATCCGGAAAGGTCCCGAAGATATTTCGAGGTATGCAAGGGTATCCACCGGACCGCCCTCTTCACTCCACCTGAGATAATCGTCAATGTGCAGCAGTATCATCTCAACTGAAGCGGTGTCGGGATCTATCAGGAGAGAGCCTGAAAGGCCTGCTTCTTCCGACATCTCCGGCGCTACCTCGAACCTCACGGCCCGGTACTGGGAAACCGGTATCTCAAGGGTGTCGCTCTCCAGAAGAGTGTACTCCGCACTCTCAAGCAGGCCGGAAAGCACGACAAGAACTATCGGCAGGGTCTTCATCATCATGGATTATAGTATAGTACTTTTCCAGGCGGTGCTACAGGAGTTCGGCAGCAGGATAACGTGACTGGTCAGGGCTGAATGCGAAAGAAGGTGAATCCTGTCCGTCAGAGGAGCCTACTACGGCACGGTTGCGGCCCTTGCGGGAAAGGCCGGCCCGGATACCCTTGAAAAGCTTGCGGGTATCCTCGCACTGGTGCGGCTGAAAGGGAACGGCAGGATCAACAAAGTCTACCTCGGTCATCTGCGCAGAGTGTTCCCCGAAATGTCACCCGCCGCCCTGAAGCATCTTCTGAGGGATTACTGGAGGGTTCATCAGAGGGCCTTTCTCGGTTTATTCTATTCGAAGAGGTTCGACCGAGAGATGCTGGGAGAACTGGTGTCCCTGAAAGGACGGGATGTCCTTGACAGAGCCGTGTCCCGCGGCAGGGGAGTGCTTCTGCTGGTCCCCCATTTCGGCGACGAGCGGATGCTTCACCTCCTGCTGGCCATCATGGGATACAGAATTCACGTAATATCATCAAGGTACGGTAACGCCCCCGAGGTGGTGAGGGAAGCAAGGTTATCGGTCAGCAGGCAGTGGCATCATCATGTGGCGTTCCCGGACCAGCCTCTGGGATGGCTGTACGAAGCCCTGGGGGCGGGAGATGTCGTGCAGATCTCCCCCACTGCTTACGGCGGGCCGAAGGGCCACTGGGTCTGGAGCTTCGGTGTCCCTGTCCTTGCCTCGTCCACTCCTGTGAGGCTGGCCGCCTCCACCGGGTGCAGCATGGTAGTGGCCTGCAACAGGGCTCTTACCGGCATGCGCTACGAGATAATGTTCACGGATTTCGTTCCATCCAGCCTGGATGCACGGGGCACTTCGGAACTGTTCGACAGTTACGGTGAACTAGCGCGCGATTACCCGGAACAGTACA
>JAFGPK010000099.1 GCA_016936235.1 Candidatus Fermentibacteraceae bacterium
GTCAGGTCTGACCTGGACAGAGTAAAGGTCGACGAGGTCAGGCTCGCCCCGGAAATGGTGAAGAAAACCGAGGTGGATGCGGAACCGGATAGAATTGAAGTCCTGCCGTCGGTGACGGACGCTTTGCCTCCGGAGATAGACGATGAGCATATTTTCCTTGAAGAGACGTCGGCGAAACCGGAGAAGAAAACTGAAGGTACCCAGAAATACAGGACAATGGTGGAGTCCGCCGACACGGTCGACAACCAGATCGAGGCTCTGAAACAGGCGGTTGCAGACAGGATCGAACAGCTGGAAAAGAAGGAAGCTGACAAGAGAGAGATAGACAAGTTGAGATTCGCACTAACGTTCCTGAACGAGGGTAAGCTTGAATCGGCGATGCTGGCATTGAGGCCGAATTGAGCGTGCTGCATCAGGATCAGGGATAAGAGGAGGAAACATGGCGGAACAGCTGGACCATCTGCATGGAGTGGCCTACCTGCTGGGTGCGCTTGCACATGCATCGGAGAAGAACCTCGGACAGAGCAGCCATTCAATCTGCATGCTGGCCGGGAAGAAGTTCGGCAGGGAAGCAGTGAAGGATGTGGAGCAGACCGATGATCCCGTCAAAGCTGTGGAATTGCTGAGCAAAGCGCTGGAGAAGCGCGGTATCGTCTGGGATTTCGAGCCTTTCAAGGGTGAGAAGGACGAGCTTCTGGAGAAGAGGGATGGTGCTGAAGTCATGAGGCTGGTTTTCAGGACCTGCATGGTCCGGAACGCACTGTTCCGTTACGCGCATGAACAGAAGGAATCCCTCTGCTACATGGCGCACGGAGTGTTCGCGGGAGCCATGGAGAAGGTCATGCCTGCCAAGAAAGTACATCTGGAGATACTTCATGCGGGTCCCAACGCCTGCCTGAAGGAAATGATACTGGAGGATGCGGAATGAAAGCCAGGATTTCAACGGAGTGGCTGTCGGGATGTTCAGGATGCCATGTGGCGGTGGTGGACCTCCATGAAAAGCTCCTGAACCTGGTGGAAGATGTGGAGTTCGTAAGGATCCCCGTTCTCGTGGATGAAAAAGGATACCCCGAGGCGGACATAGGCATAGTCGAGGGAGCTGTCAGAAGTGAGCACGACAGACACTGTCTCCTGAAGATGAGGGAAAGCTGCAAGAAGCTTGTAGCCTTCGGCACATGCGCCGTCTACGGCGGACCTTCCGGGATCGGGTGGCTCTACGACAAGGACACCATACTCGACAAGATCTACAAGGAGACCGTCACATCTCAAAAGGACGGAGCCATGCCCGAGGGAGCACCCGTGCTGGAGCAGAGCGTGACACCCATCGATGAAGTGGTCGACATAGACTTCTATATTCCCGGCTGTCCTCCCCACCCTTACTTCATAGCCCTGGCCGTCAAGACTCTTCTGGGAGCCTCGGTTCCGGAGATGTCGACCAAGACCGTATGCTCGGCCTGTCAGAGAAAGATGGAGAAGAGGGAAGGTGTGAAGCTTCAGAAGGGAATGTCCAGCGGGACCGAGGATGATGTCTGCCTCCTGAGCCAGGGCGTGATCTGCCTGGGTTCGGTGACCCTTGACCGCTGCCAGGCCCAGTGCCCGAACAAGGGCGTCGCCTGCGCGGGATGCGCCGGTCCTTCGCTCGACTTGATAACCGAACCTCACCTTGACATCAGGACCCTCATCGCGAAGAGGATGAGCCTGCTGACGGGCATAGACCGGCAGGAGATAATCGACTACATCGAAAAAGAAGCGAAGACTTTCTACTCCTACGCTCTCTCGTCACCGTCCATCTACAAGAAGCCGACGGTGGAGATGAGGGAATGGGCAGGAAAGTGAACCACCTAATTACAGGGGTTGGACTAAGAGGTAGACCATGAAAGAAAAAATAATCGTCGATCCTGTCACCAGGATAGAGGGTCACGCGAAGATAGTGCTGGATACCAACGATGCCGGCGAGATAACCGGCGGGCATCTCCAGGTGCTGGAGATAAGGGGTTTCGAGAAACTCCTCGAGGGTATGGAACTCTTCAAGATGCCGCTGATCACGGGCCGGATCTGCGGCGTCTGCCCCGCGGCCCATCACCTGGTCTCCGTTACCGCCATCGAGAACGGCCTGGGGGTCAAGGTACCGCCTGATGCCCTTCTTCTGCGGGAACTGATGTACATGGGCCATATAATCCACTCCCATTCCCTCAGCACTTTCGTACTCACGGGACCGGATGTGCTGGTGGGGATAGGGGCGAAGCCCAAGGATCGAAATGCCCTGGCGCTCCTCGCCATGGCTCCCGAGATAGTGAAGAAGGTGCTCCGGCTCAGAAGCATCGGGCAGAAGATCGTCGAGATGGTGGGAGGCAGGGGTGTGCATCCGGTGACATCGGTACCCGGTGGACAGGCGTTCAGGCCCACCAAAGACGATATCTCCAAGATCGGCCAGTGGGGCGAGGAGGCCGGTTCACTCCTGAAGGAGCTCTCCGAGGTCCTGATGAAGAAACTCGAGAACATCTCCGACCTGTTCGAGATCACGGCCATCCCCTACCATTCCATGGCCCTTACCGACAAGGGCAAGGTCACCTTCATGCAGAACGTATGCAGGGTGGTGGATACCGCCGGTAAAGAGGAGAGGTCCTTCACGGCCGGGGAGTATGCGGACAACCTTGTGGAGCATCCCATGCAGGGTTCCTACATGAGGTCCGTAAGGCTGAAATCCGGAGGCGAGGAGAAGAAGTACTTCGTGGGACCCCTTGCGAGGCTCAACGTCAACGAGCACTTCTCGACTCCCGAAGCCGACAGGCTCCTGGGGGAATTCAGGAGCAGCGGCAGTCCGAGACTGTCGGCCATCGATTACCTGCAGGCGAGGCTCATAGAAATGATGTACTGCGCCGAAAGGCTCGTTGCCATCTGCGGGAAAGAGCTGGGGGACGGGCCCATCATCAAGGCGGTAACGCCCAAGGGCGGCCGTTTCACGGGGCTCATTGAAGCTCCCAGAGGAATACTGATCCATGATTACGAGGCGGACGATGAAGGAAAGATAACGTCCGCAAACCTGATAGTGGCCACGCAGAACAATTACGATGCCATCGACCATACCATCACGGCACTTACAAAGCACTTCAGGCAGGCCGGTGACGACAACCTCCTGATGAACGGCGCCGAGTTCGCCCTGAGGTGCTTCGATCCCTGTCTGGCCTGCGCCACCCACGCCGCGGGCTGCATGCCGATCATAATGGAGCTCAGGAGGAACGGAAGGGTAGTCAGGGCTTTCAGAAGGGGGGCGGAAGAATGATCAAGATAACCATCGATGAGGAAGCCTGCGTCGGCTGCACCCTTTGCGTTGACGAATGTCCCACCGATGTCTTCGAGTTCGACGAGGAGAAGCGGATACCCAGGGTGGTGAAGGAGAAGGAGTGCTTCGGGTGTCTCAGCTGCAGCGAGATATGCCCTGCATCAGCCATAACCCATGAGGACGTGATCCAGTCCGAGGAATACTACCACGATATGGATAACATCAAGCTGGCTTCGCGGCTGGCGGCGGAGGTCCATCTTCCCAATTCCCCATCGGACGACAAGCACAAGAAGGCGGCCCTCGACGATCTTGGGATCAGGCTCCTCTCAGTGGCCTCGGTCTTCAGGCAGACCCTTGGAGGAAGCCTTCCCGCCGTGGGGACCATGGCCGGGAGGACACTGGCCACCCAGCTTCCAAGATACCATGTCCCCGAAGACTTTGGGGAAGCCCTCAAAATGGCGGTGGAGCAGTTCTCTCCGGCATGGAACCTCAAACCTGAATACGACGGGTCATCGAAACTGGACATCAAGGTAGGTAAATGCTTCATAAGGGAGCTGTGCAAGGATGAGGGCATAGAACTCGGCGGCGACCTGTGCGTACTTTTCTACAACTACATAGCAGGTTATCTGGGGAAGATGGGCGATGCGAGGCTGAAGCTTCTTCAGTCCACTCCAGGTGACAAGGAGTGCAAGTACAACGTGGAGGTCTTTACAAAGTAATGAGCCCTGATCTCAACGCAGGGGCCTGCTCCCTGTGCATCGTGGGAGTCGGCAATACCCTGGCGGGTGATGACGGGGCCGGAAACAGAGCGGTATCGAGACTCAGGGAGAAGTACGGCGGAAGGAAAGAGATCCTTTTTCACAACATGGAGACGGACCCCCTTGAACTGTGGGACCTTCTCCCGCGGTGCGGAAGGTTCATTTTTCTCGATGCCGTGGCGGGCAGGCCGACGGGGAGGCTGGTATCCGTGGGAAAGAGAAGCGCGCGAAGAGCCTACGCTCCGTCGCTGCACCACATGGACCTTCCCACGGTGGTCCGGCATCTCTCCTCTCTGAGAGACCTGGACGACCTTCAGTGGAGCATATGGGGCGTGACCATAGAGATTCCCGAACGGCTCACGGAGGAACTGACCCCGGCGGTATCCCGGGCCGTTGATGACCTTGTTGGAATACTGTCGGAGCGGATAGAGACCGGTGAACTCTCTGTGGACGCCCCCGGCTCCTTTGAAAGGCTTGATGAGGAACTTCACGGTTCCTTCACATGAACGGACTGACAGGATCGGGACTGAACGAGACCAGTACAGTAACTGAACCGAAAGGACTGCTCAATGGATCGCGATGACAATCTGTTCAAACCAGTTGATTTCCTGAAGGAGAAGAACTTCATCGATTCCTGTGAGTTCCGGAGCACGGAGGAGCAGGAAGTGATAATCGACCAGGGTTCATTCAGTAACGACCTGTACGTGATAAAGAGCGGGCGGTTCGTGGTCAGCGATTCCAAGGGTGAGGAGTTCGTGCTTGCGGCTCTCGGCGTCGGAGATGTCTTCGGCGAGATGGCATTCTTCAAGAGCGGCATCAGGTCGGCCACGGTCACGTGCGTCGCCCCCGGCGAACTCTATTCGATGAGCAGGGAATCCTTCAGGACACTCCACGGGAAAGACCCCGATCTTGCGATCCATGTGGCCTGTACCCTGGCTGGTATGCTCTCCGACAGGCTGAAGCACGCGGATTCGACTCTCAGCCTCCTTTCGGACGACAGCGACCTGAGACAGAGGTACGAGATACGGCGGCTGATGCGGGAGCTCAAGAGGTCCATTCACGAGCTTCGCGACGGAGACAGGATAGAGGATTGAGAGGACTCCCGGAACGGCTGGTGCCAGGGGCACCACCATCAGGATGACAATTGGCTGACAGGAAGGACCGGGACCGTTTCGGCGGCGCTGGGGTGGATTCGCTCACCGGTCTCTATGACAGATCCTGGTTGGACCAGCTGGATGATACCTACCGGTGCGGAAAGGGTCCATTTTCCCTGCTGATGCTGGATGTCGATCATTTCAAGCTCATAAACGACATATACGGTCATCTCGCCGGGGACAAGGTCCTAAAGCAGACGGCCCTTACCATCCAGGTGAACCTGAAGGAGACCGATACCGCCCTGAGGTTCGGCGGAGACGAGTTCATCATCCTTCTCCCCGGCACCGGCGAGGACGGTGCCCTGGACCTTTCCCAGAGACTGATCTACGAGATCAACAGGGTTTCCTTCACCTCCGGTCTCAAAGTGAGCATCTCCATCGGTGTGAGTGAGAGCAGGTGCACCGACGAGTCGGTCATGGACCTCGTCTCCAGGGCTGACAAGGCCCTTTACAAGGCCAAGGAGATGGGACGCGGGCGGTTCTTCTTCTTCACGGAGAAGCTGACGGATTCTGATGTTCCGGAGATCAGCTTCTCTCACCTGGTCGGCAGGCGGCAGGAGCTCCAGAAACTGAGACAGCTCCTCGAGGAGTCGGTTACGGATTCCACCAGGTTCGCCGTGCTCTCGGGCGAGGCCGGGGTGGGCAAGACCAGGCTGGCGGACGAGCTGCTCCACTACTGCGATTTCATGAAATCCATCGTGGTGAGGAACTCCATGATGGAGCACACCCAGAACCAGCCATTCTCCCTGCTGATAAAGCCCCTGAGCGAGGCCCTTTCGCAGCTGACCGGGGCGGAGATGAAGATTGTCCGGAACGAAGTCGAACCGGTTCATCCCGCCACCCTGGACCTCTTCCCGGATTTTACGGCGGCGGTTTCGGATGACACCGTATACTTCAGGGAGGAGAGGATAAGGTTCCGTATCTTCAGGGACATATCCGCCATCCTGGCTTCAATCTCGGGGATACACCCCGTCACCATGATACTGGACGATCTGCAGTGGGTACCGGAACCGGACCTGGCCCTCCTGTCCTTCGTCGCAAGAAACACTCAGAGCGCCAACATCTTCTACCTCTGCATACTGCGAAGGGACGACAAATCCGGGGATATCTTCAGCAAGCTCTCCTCCATAAGGACGTCCCTGCCCCTTCTCAACATGGAGCTGGAGAAGCTCACGGACGACGAAATGCGCAACCTGATCCTATTCGGCCTCAAGGATCCCAACGTCCCGCCCAGGGTGCAGGAGTTCCTCATCGCCCAGTCAGGGGGGAACCCGCTGTTCCTTCTGGAGCTTCTCACGGCGTGCGTGGACTCGGGTTACATCACCCGGAGCAAATCCGGTGAGAAGTCTTACAACCTCCCGGAAAACCTCGAGGTGCCCGACAGCATAGGGAAGATAATCACCCTCAAGCTCTCGTCCGTCTCCAGGGAGGCCGTGGACCTGCTGAAGATAGTCTCACTCTCCCCCGACCAGTCCAGCATCTCGCTTCTGGAAGGCATGACCGGGAGGGACAGGGTGGAGCTGGCCAGGCGGCTGGACGAGTGCATCAAGGCCGGTCTCATCGAGGAAGTGGCGGACAGCGGTGGCGGCTTCCTGTTCCGATTCACCCACGGAGCCGTCCGCGACTACCTTTCATCGGACCTTCCCGAATCTCTGAGGGTGACGTACCACCAGAGAATGGCGGCATATTTTGAGGATCTATACGAAGCCGGCGACAGGGAGCTGCTTACCGCCGTGGCTTACCACTACTCACGGAGCCAGGACAGCGAGAACGCTTCGAAGTACGCCCTGAAGGCGGCGCGGCAGGCGTTCAACAGGGGAGCCAACCGGGACGCCATACACTGGTACAATGTCCATCTCAGCAGGGTATCCAACGGGGGTGGACCTGCGGGAACCTTCGATGTCTTCATCAACCTCGGCTCTCTCTATTCCATAACAGGACAGGTGGAGGAAGCCGACGGGTATCTCAAGAAGGCCCTGGCCCTGGCGGAGGATCCCAGGGAGATGGCCGCCGTCTACCTCCGGCTCGGCAGGAACAACCTGAACAGGAGCCTGTACCCGGAGACCCTGGAGTACTACGACAGAGCCGTCAGCATCTGCATGGAAGCGGAACCGGACGATCCCGTTATCCGGCGCACGCTTGTGGAGACCCTTATCGGGACATCCTTCGTCCACAGGCTGCAGGGCGACTACCAGGATGCCATCCACTGTCTCGACAGGGCCAGCGAGATCATCTCGAAGAACGGCGGAGAGGTCCCGGAGGAGATCCAGGCCCTCTACTGCACGAGAAAGGCGGACGTGATCTCGGAACTCGGGTCACAGGACGAGGCGATCGGGCTTTACGAAAAAGCTCTGGAGATGTACATCAGGATAGACGACCTCCAGGGTCAGGGAACGGTCCTGAACAACATGCACGGCATCTACTCCAGCAGGGGGGACTACGCGAGGAGCCTGAGCACCCTGGAGGAGGTCATCCGGATCAATATGAACCTGGATGACAGGCTGGGCCTGGCCATCGCCTACTACAACACCGCCGAGTACTACCTGGAGATAAACATGCTGGACCTTTCCAGGGAGTACTACGAGAAGTACATGGAGCTGAACGATGTGATAAAGAACGAGCTCGGCATCGGCTACGGCAGCTACGGGCTTGCCAAGCTCCACTGGCTGGAAGGCGATCTGGAGAAGTCCAGGTTCTATTTCGAGGGAGCCGTGGAGATATTCGAGAAGCTCTCGGTGGACAGCATGAGGACCTCGTGCGAACTCATGCAGGCCCAGATATACATTCACCTCGACGAGTTCGACAGCGCCAGGGAGATACTCAGGGCCATCGACGACGAAACACTCAATCCTACCGTTGAATTGAGCACCCGGTTCATGAAGGGCCTTGTCAGGCTCAACGATCCTGGTGCAGGCAGGCGGGAACTCGAGGAGGCCGAGAATCTCTTCAGGAAGGTGATCGGTTCCTCCATGGACCACTCTGAAGTGGAGCTGGCCATGTACTACAGGGCCCTGGTGGAGGTGCTGCAGAAACTGGGTTGCGGGGAGAGGACGCTGGACGCCCTGAGGGAGGGATCCCTGAGGCTGGCGGAGAGACTGGGGCGGATCAGGTCCTATTCGATCAGGAACAGCATGATGACCAGAAGGGAAATAGCCGATTTCATAAGGATTTGCCGGGACGGCGGTCTTCCGTTCCCGCCGGAGGGCTTCTTCTTCAACACCACGGTGGATTGACCGGACCGGACACATCGTCT
This sequence comes from Candidatus Fermentibacteraceae bacterium, assembly GCA_016936235.1. Classification (GTDB taxonomy): domain Bacteria; phylum Fermentibacterota; class Fermentibacteria; order Fermentibacterales; family JCC-6; genus Aegiribacteria. Next base: position 8,449 of record JAFGPK010000099.1, read on the forward strand.
ATCATCCATCACTGCAATCGGAGAACCCGGGATGATGCTCTTCCCGGGCCGCCCCATCGAATCATGGAGTGTGTCTATGCCACGGAATTACATGACGCGGTCGGAGCCGAAGACTGGTGGAGCACCGCCTCGCGGATTTCCTCGAGAAACAGGGGACATTCTCTTCATCTTCCCGGAGACGAGATACCCTTCGGGACAGCCGCCCCTGGGTATAGCCATGCTGGCGGCCGTGTCCAGAGACCTGGGACACAGGGTCGAGGTCTTCGACATGTCCTTCAGGAGGAAGCCCTTCAAAGAGCTCGAGGAGTTCCTCGGGGGGTGCAGGCCGGCTGCCGTGGGCGTATCCATAATGACTCCCCAGCTCATGGACGCCTGCAGGGCCGTAGAGATAGTGAGGAAAAAGCTGCCGGATGCACTGGTGATAGCCGGCGGTCCCCACGCCACGGTCCTGCCCGAGGATACTCTGCAGAGGACGGGTGCCGACCTGGTTTATTCGGGGGAAGCGGAGGCGGCCTGGACGAGGCTCCTCGGCGGGGAGGACCCGGGCGGTATCCCGGGCTTCACGATGATCAGGGAAGGCACCGTCCACAGGGTTCCCGGCCTGCTTCTCACTGAGGACCTGGATTCACTCCCGCTGCCGGACAGGTCCGTATTCGACATGGAGAAGTACTTCAGCTCGTGGTACTCAATGGACAGGGTGGACCCGTCGCTGAGGGGAACATCCGTCATGGCCACCAGGGGATGTCCCTTCAAATGCACGTTCTGCCAGCCTACGCTCAGCGAGATATTCGGCAGGAGGACGAGGAAGAGGTCCCCGGGGGCCATCGTAGGGGAGCTGGAGACCCTTGTGGAGGAATACGGCATCAATGCCTTCATGTTCGAGGACTCCACCTTCATAGCGGATCCCGTCTGGGTGCACGGCATTTGCGACGAAATGACCGGAAGAGGGCTGAAGCTGAAATGGTGCTGCAATGTCAGGGCCGACCTTCTCACGGAAGAGCTCCTGGACCATATGGTCCGGGCGGGTCTTTCGAAGATCAACATGGGAGTTGAATCAGCATCCCAGAGGGTTCTCGACGATATATACGAGAAGGGGATCACCGTGGAGGGCGTTAGAAGGGCGCTGAGGATGGCCGGGGATAGGGGTGTGGCCGTTCAGGGCTACTTCATGCTGGGTGCCCCGGGCGAGACCCGGGAGGAGATGATGGAGACGATCCGTTTCGCCGCCAGGGAGCCTTTCGACGATGCCCTTTTCGACATCACCACTCCCTTCCCCCATACCGAGCTGTGGGAGAGGACGAAGGGGCTCATCAGGAAGGATTACGAGGAGTTCGACTGCTTCCACAAGTCCGTGTACGAGCTGGAGGGCTTCAGCCCCTCCGAGATCGAGCGAATGAAGAAGAGGGCTTTCTGGAAGTTCTACCTGCACCCTGGAAGGATCCTGAGGACGCTCAGGACCGTCCTCGGCCCGCGGAACCTGAGAAGGACCCTGCTGAAGGCCAGGAGGATCTGACATCACCGAAGCGAGGGAGGATACTTGAGTCGCGTACTGCTTGTGAACCCGCCCTCCGCGGTGGGGGTGTACGACAGGAGCAAGATAAGGGTGGCAATAACCAGCGCGCCTTTCATCACGCTGGCCACGCTTGCGGGTGAGGTTCTCAGAGACGGGCATCAGGCGAGGATAGCGGACCTGATGGTGGAGAAGGACCCCTTCGGCGCCTACATCGATATCCTGAAGGAATTCCGGCCCGAGTACGTGGGCATAACCTTCACGACTCCACTTTTCCACGAGGCCGCCCAGCTTGCGGCCGTCGCCCGCGATCTCCTTCCCGGGTGCGTCACCGTCGCGGGAGGCATACATGCCTCCACGCTTCCCGTGGAATCGCTTGAGGAAGGCGGATTCGACATCGTGGTCCTGGGCGAGGGGGAGCGGACGCTGGCCATGATCGTCTCCGGAGTCGAGCTGCAGGATATAGACGGAATCGCGTTCGGGAAGGGGAGTGACTTCACCGAGACGCCGCCGAGACAGCTTATCGAGGACCTGGACCAGCTGCCCCTTCCAGCCTGGCAGCTCCACGACCTCGGCCGTTACCGGTCCCCCCACATCGCCAGCAGGAAGAACCCCGTGGGCTACATGGAGACCAACAGGGGCTGCAACCACTACTGCACTTTCTGCAGCCAGAGGATATTCGGCCACAGTATCAGGTCCAAGTCCTCGCGCAGGGTCGTGGACGAGATGTTCCGTATGCTGGACCTGGGTTTCCGGGACATTCACATAAAGGACGACAATTTCACCGCGGACATCCAGCGGGCCAAGGAAACCTGCAGACTGCTGATGGAGGAGAAGTTCCCGGCTCCATGGGCGCTTCCCACAGGGGTCAACGTCGAGGACGTCGACATGGAGTTCTTCAGCCTCGCCAGGGAGGCCGGATGCTACCAGATATCCTTCGGAATCGAGAGCGGGGTCCCCGAGATACTGGGCAACGTGAACAAGGTGCAGTCTCCCGAAAAGATACGTGAGGCCGTTGTCATGGCTCACAGGGCGGGGCTGGAGACAGTGGGGTTCTTCATGATGGGACTCCCCGGGGACACGGAGGAGACCATGAGGAGGAACATCAGGTTCGCAAGGAGCCTTCCCCTGACCTACGCCAAGGCCTCGATGACGCTCCCGTTCCCTTCCTCGGCCCTCTACAGGCAGATCAAGAAGGATGGGCGGATACTCTCCGAGGACTGGAGGATGTACAACTTCCACTCCACATCCGAGGTCTGGAAGCACGAGAACCTGGACTGGGAAACGATTCAGAGGTACTACTCCCTCTTCCACCGCAGGTTCTACTTCAGGCTCTCCTACATGTGGAAGAGGTTCTGGAGGGACATCCGCATGGGACAGCTCTGGGACGACATCAAGGCCGTTTTATCAAACGACTGGAGTTAAACAGGGGACGGAGGCTTTTGAAATGAACAATGCGAATAAAATTACTTATATTTCCGCCTTTTTCTTCCTGACAGCAGTACTTGCGTCCTGCGGTAACCGGCCGGAAACGGACGAGCCGGATGAACTGACAGGCTGGCGTCAGGACATCGAATGGATATCCGACTCGCTTCCCCTGCTTCACTACGACCTCTTCATGTACCAGCCGCGGGACAGCCTTGATGCGAGACTGGAGCGGCTTGAAGATTCCCTCGACAGCCTCGGCGACATGGAGACGGCAATGGAGCTGACCCGGGTCCTGGCCTCCATGAAGTGCAGCCATACGGGAATAACCTTCTGGGAACGGTGCGAGATAAGGGCATATCCCATTTCCGTTATCTGGCTGGATGACGGCCTTTTCGTCACCGCCATCGATACGTCACATGAGGAGCTGATAGGCTCCAGACTGCTGACCTACGGGGAAAGACCCGCGGAGGAGGCGGCCGCTGCCATGGCCGGCATGTTCCCTGCGACAAATGACGTAGTCCCGAGAACAAACGCTGAGAAGATCATGATGCTGGCCAGCTGCATGACAGCCCTGGGTTACGGAAGCATGCTGGAACCTGTTGAATTCAGGTTCCTGAAAGAAGACGGCGACACGGTGACGCTGCATCTGGAAGCGGTTGATTTCACGTACACCAACATGGTCGACTTCCACAGCTGCGGATCGGTCTCGCTTCCACTCTGGCTGTCTTTCGACGACTGTTACTGGCACAAGTACATCCCAGAGAGAAAAATGCTATACTGCGCCTACAACTCCTGCAACATGATGCACGGGTACCCTGTGGAGGAGTACGTAGATGATCTGAGGGCGGTTGTGGAAACCGAGGATGTCCGGGATGTAGTGATCGACCTGAGGAGGAACGGAGGCGGCAACTCCCTGGTGGCAACTCCCATCATCCTGTGGCTTAGGGAGCTCTCCGAGTCCACTGATATCTCGATCAGCCTCGTGATCGGAAGGTGGACATACTCCTCGGGTATACTGAACGCCATGGAGATAGCCGGCATACCGGATGTGACCGTTTACGGCGAGATGACGGGAGGGTCTCCGAACCACCTGGGCGAGGTCAGGACGGCAGTGCTCCCGTTCTCGGGACTTACCGTCTCGTACCCCACGAAGTACTTCGAGACGGTGGAGGGTCCCGGGACCACAATGGTCCCGGACGTCCCGGTTCCACTCACCCCGGACATGTTCTTCCATGGAGCGGACAACGTGCTGGACAGCATAAGCAGTCGCGGGAACAGGTCCCGTTTATAAGCTGGAAATGAATAAACACCCTCCGTCCCCTTTTATTCATGAGCTGTCCAGTAAATTCGGGGAGATAGCGGTGGTATGGTTTCCTGTCCACGGCCTGTCCAAGGTCGTCAGGATATTCCTGAGCACGGACAGCGCGGCGGCCTCGACCCTTGCCCGGGCACGCTTCCCGCTGCTGCGGAAAGGTACCGACCGCCGCATAGGTCAGCTGGAGGAGGGTATACAGAGGATGCTCTCCGGCCTTGTCCATGTGTTCGATTTCTCCATGTTGGACCTTGCTTCCTGCTCCGCCTTCCAGCGGAACGTGCTGATGGAGGAGGCAACCATCCCCAGGGGCGAGGTGAGAACATACGGATGGCTTGCGGGCAGGATGGGTTCTCCATCCCTTGCCAGGGCGGTGGGATCGGCCCTGGCCGGCAACCCCTTTCCCCTTGTCATTCCCTGCCACCGTACGGTGAGGAGCGACGGCTCTCCGGGAGGGTACCAGGGCGGTCCCTCGATGAAACGCTCCCTCCTCGAGATGGAGGGTGTCCGTTTCCGTCCCGACGGCAAACTGCTAAAACCAACTCTTTGAATAACTTATCATTCAGGAGCCGCACGGTGTGCCGATAATGACCTTTATTAGTATGTTCCTGCCCTGCGCGACTCGTCAACTGAAGGCACTGAAGGGTCAGGGACATGTATACTGACAGGTTCAGGGAACTGCTGCTGGAGAACCTCGACAGGACCCGGGATTCCGGGACCTTCAAGAGGGAGCGGGTATTGACCACGAGGCAGGGCACAAGGGTCGGCGTATCCGAATCCGGTGAAGTCCTCAACTTCTGCGCCAACAACTACCTGGGTCTGTCCGGCGACCAGAGGCTGGTGGACACTGCCTGCAGGATACTGCAGGAAAGGGGATTCGGCCTTTCTTCCGTGAGGTTCATCTGCGGAACGCAGGACCTGCACAGGGAGCTGGAGGGCAGGATATCGGCTTTCCTCTCGATGGAGGACACCATACTCTACTCCAGCTGCTTCGACGCCAACGGAGGCCTTTTCGAGCCTCTTCTGACTGATGCGGACGCCATCATCTCCGACCAGCTCAACCACGCGTCCATCATAGACGGGATAAGGCTCTGCAAGGCGAAGAGGTACAGGTACGCCCACGCCGATCTGGACGATCTCGAGGAAGCCCTCATCACGGCCAGGGGCTCAAGGGTGAAGGCTGTGGTAACCGACGGCGTATTCTCCATGGACGGCGAGATAGCGCCCCTTCCGGGTATCTGCGACCTTGCGGACAAGTACGGGGCACTGCTGATTGTCGACGAATCGCACGCCACGGGGTTCATAGGAGATACGGGGAGGGGCTCCATTGAATACCACGGCGTCATGGACAGGGTGGACATAGTCACCTCCACTTTCGGCAAGGCCCTGGGAGGAGCTTCGGGAGGGTTCACATCAGGGCCCCGGGAAGTCGTGGAGATACTCAGACAGAGGTCGAGGCCCTACCTGTTCTCCAATACGCTGGCCCCCGTCATCGCCGGCACCACCCTGGCTGTCATCGATATGATCGAGTCGTCCAGCAGCGAGCGGGACCGTCTTCGCGCGAACCAGAGAATGTTCAGGGCCAGTATCAGGGAAGCCGGCTTCAGGATAGTGGAGGGTGATCATCCAATCGTTCCTGTCCTTTTCGGTCATCTTCCGGACGACGCGGCCCTTGCGCAGGAATTCGCGGACAGGCTCCTGGGGAAGGGCATATACGCCATCGGCTTCTTCTATCCCATTGTGCCGAGGGGCGAATCAAGGATACGCGTCCAGCTCTCCGCGGCCCACACTTCCGGGCAGATAAAGAGATGCGTCCAGGCCTTCAGCGAGGTGGGCCGCGAGCTGGGAGTCATCTGAGACAAACCCGTCTCTTGACAACCTTCTGCCTTGTATTCAGATACCCATTATGAGTATTGATTTCAAACCGATTGACGAAGCGCTGTTCGGTCGGATAAGAAGAGAGCTGCTGAGCGTCTTCCTCTTCAATCCCGACCGCTCTTTCTACCTCCTTGAACTGGTATCCCTTCTTCGCACCGGCAGGGGAGGGGTCCAGAGGGAACTTAGCAACCTCGTGGCGGCGGGCATAGTCACGAGGAGGAGGGAAGGGGTCAAGGTCCTCTTCGGGGTCGCCGGTGACTGTCCGGTGCATGCCGAGCTCAGGGAGCTTCTGAGCGCAATGACCGATCGCGGTACGGCACTGGCCGATGCCCTCAGCGGATTCAGCGGTGGAATAGAAGTCGCAGTCCTTCTGGATACAGGGGTCGAACCCTCCACCGGACCCCTGAAGCTCCTCATCGTGTCCGATGATGTTTCCGGCGACATAGCCCGTGAGCTGGAGAGGGTTTTGCTGCTTACGGGTATCGCCCTTGATGTCACCATGCTGGACGCCGCCGGAGCAAGGGAGCTCATGGCGGGAGAACCGGGCACCCACTGGGCCCTGGACCCTGCGGCCCGTTATCTGATCGGCTCTTCGGAGTGCCTGTCGGTATCCCGGGAGTCGCCTGAGGAAGAGAACCATGAGCCCGATCTGTTCTCCGCCGCCGGGCTGCAATGGCGGTAGGATGACCGATTGAGCCTCATCAGGGACAGGCAGTTCTACAAATTCTCGGCCTACGGATTCCTCAAGAACCTCCGCTTCTTCGAACCCTTCATCATACTCTACTTCAGGGAGCTTGGCTTCTCCTTCCTCCAGATAGGGGTGCTGTTCTCCATCCGTGAGATATCCACGGTGATCCTCGAGGTGCCGACGGGATTCGTTGCTGACATCGGAGGGCGCAAGACATCCATGGTCTTCTCCATGGCTGCCTACATAGTCAGTTTCCTCGTATTCTTTTTCTTCAGGTCCTACGGGGCGGCCGCCGGCGCCATGGTGATTTTCGCCGGCGGGGAGGCGTTCAGGACGGGCACTCACAAGGCAATGATACTGGAGTACCTGAAGATCACGGGGCAGGAGGAATGGAAACCCGATTACTACGGCGCCACCAGGGCGGCCTCGATGCTCGGTTCCGCCCTGAACGCCCTCATCGCCGCCGCCCTGGTTTTCATTACCGGCAGTTTCAGGTTCGTATTCATCGCAGCGGCCTTTCCCTGTGTCCTGAACATGATCAACCTAGCCTCGTACCCTTCGGTCCTCAACTGGGCGGATATGCACAAGGGGCATGACAGGCCCGGTTTCAGGGAAAGCATCAGTTACTCGTTGCTGATGCTGAAGGATGTCGGGGCGCGCCTGAGCGTACTCAACTCAGCTGCCTTCGACGCCTTCTTCAACGTTCTCAAGGAGTATCTGCAGCCTGTTCTGAAGGCGGCGGCCATAGCCCTCCCGGTGCTCACCGCGCTGACTGCGGACAGGCGGACGGCTGTACTGGTCGGCTCAGTCTACTTCGTTCTCTTCATGCTTGCCAGCACCGCTTCGAGGTTCTCCGGCAGGTTCAGCAGAAGGGTGTGCGGTGTCGTCCCTTCCATCAACATGACCTGGATCGCGGGTTCATCCATGGTGCTCCTGGCGGGTATCTTCCAGAACCTGCGGGTCTTTTCGGCAACCATAGCGGTCTATGTGGTCCTGTTCTCCCTGGAGAACCTCAGACGGCCTCTATGCGTCAGCTATATCAGTGACAGGGTCCATTCCAAGGTGATGTCAGTAGGGCTCTCGGTGGAGTCGCTCACCAAGACGCTGCTGATGGCGGTCCTGGCTCCACTGTGCGGTTATGCTGCAGATACTCTGGGCATCGGTGTGATGCTGATCCTGTCGGGGGTTCTGATGGGCCTGCTCTACCTGCCGCTGAAGCTGTCGTCCCAGAGGTGCTGATCAGCTTTTGCTGTCTGTATCTTCCGGCTGACGGACGATGCGTTTCATTATCATGAGGGTGCTTCCCAGGCAGGCGCCGACGGTAGCCACCTCCCATCCTTCCTTCTGCTTTTCTGCTATGATGTCCTTGACCTGGCTGCGAAGGCTCCAGAATATCTGTATCACATCGTGCTCGTACCTGTGCCCGTTGCTTGAGAATATCAGGGTGTTGGCCCCCGAAATGTCTCCCAGGGCCACGACGCTCCAGTTCTCCTTCTCCTTTTCATCGACGGTCTTTCTAAGTGCTGCGGCGCTCTTCCAGGAAGCGGGGATCATCAGGTGCTTCAAGGCTCACCTTCCCTTCATTGCATGATAAATAGCACCATCGACCCGGAGAATCAAGATGGAGATCATCTTACATAGCCAAGGTCCCTCAGCATCCCCGCAGTTCCATCCATGATTCCCGCCGACCGGGGATTGCCCCTGGGAGGGATCGACCAGAAGTAATAGAGCTGGTCCTTGCTGTCCCTTGACGGGAGCATGGGATCAAGCTGGTCGGGATCCGCATCAAGGTCGAAGAGAACGGCTTCCATATCACCGGGATTGCCTATCACGAGCCTGTTCTCGAACCTCAGCGTGAGCAGGTCCTGATCCGCCCAGACGAGGTTGCTGGAGGGGACGTACCTCTGGATCAGGACGGAATCGCCGGCCATCAGGTTCCTTCCTTCTGCCCAGATGGGCTTTTCGACTTCCGCGAGGCCCAGAAGGGTGGGGAGGATGTCTATCTGCGCGGCGACATCGTTCCTGACCGATATCGGTATCCCCCTGCCCGAGATTATCATGGGAACGTCCAGCAGCTCCTGGTAGAGAGTGTGCCCGTGACCGAAGCCGCCGTGGTCGAGAAGCTCCTCCCCCTGGGAACCGATCACCACGAAGACCGTGTTGTAGAGGGTTCCCCTGTCTGCCAGCCCGGAGATGAGCCTGCCAATCTGTCGATCCGTGAACGCCAGTTCCCCGTCGTAGAGAGCAACCATGATTTCCAGCTGATTGTCGCTCATGTGAACGCTGCCTCTGTTGATTCCGTCCACCTGGTACCGGCTGCCCCAGAAGGGGTTGAACAGCGGGTCGGCCTTCGGGTCGCCGAAAAGACTGTCGTAGGGCGGGGGGGGCGAGTAGGGGAGATGCGGGTCGAAGAAGTGCAGAGCAACGAAGAGGGGGTGGTTCGGATCCCTTCCTGAATCGTACCATTTCAGGAAGTCATCCACCGTCATTCCGGCATCCCTAATCCCATCCTTGCCGAGGAAACCCCGGCAGTCGAAAAAGTCGAAACCGCCCTGGAACCCCAGTTCCTCGCCTATGATCGCGGAATTGAAGAACGCAGCGGTCTGGTACCTCGCGCTGCGCTTGAGGAGCAGGGGAAGCGTCGGAAGGGCCTGGTCTATGCCGAAGACCTGTCCGTCGGCGAACCCGGCTCCGTGTGACCGCTGGGGCAGCCCCGTCAGCGTTGAGGCAATGGAGGGAAGGGTCCAGCAGCTCTGCGCCTGGGCGCGTGTCCACGTCGTCCCGTTCGCGGCAAGACTGTCCATCACGGGCGTGGTTTCCCTTCCGTACCCGTTCATGGACATATGATCGGACCTCATGGAATCGATTATGATGAGGACTATGTCGGGGTTTCCTGAAACAGCTGTCCCTCCGCATCCAGCGATGAACAGCAGTTGAAGCAGTGCGAGTGCCGTGAAAATGGTCTTTTTCATCTCAATCCTTCTCCCGCTTGTCTTCGAAAGCCCGTTTCGTAGTCTTCAAGGCGCACAGGTGCCCGCACATCGAGCATACATCGCTGTCCGACGGAAGCGCCTCGTCCCTTTCCCTTCTTGCCGTGATCGGATCCATCGAGAGGCCGTACTGCGCCTCCCAGTCGAACCGGTCCCTGGCCTCGGCCATCCTGTCGTCCGGGTCCATGGCGCCGGGCGTTCCCCTTGCAATGTCCGCCGCATGGGCCGCGATCCTGGCTGATATCACACCGATCCTGACATCCTCCGCATCCGGAAGCCTCAGGTGTTCCGCGGGGGTCACGTAGCACAGGAAATCAGCCCCGTACCAGGCAGCCATGGCCCCGCCGATTGCGGAGGTTATATGATCATAACCGGGCGCGATGTCCGTGACTATCGGACCGAGGACGTAGAACGGCGCATTGTTGCACAGGCTCTTCTGCATCCTGATGTTTTCCTCTATCTTGTGCATGGGGACATGTCCCGGCCCCTCGATCATCACCTGTACCCCCGCGTCATGAGATATTCTCTGAAGCTCTCCCAGCGAGATGAGTTCCTCGATCTGCGCCTGGTCCGACGCGTCGGCAAGGCACCCCGGCCGCAGACCGTCCCCGAGGGAGAATGTGACATCGTATTCGTGGAGTATCTCCACGAGCCGCTCGAAATGCTCGAACAGCGGATTCTCCCTGCCGTTCTTCTCCATCCACTCCGCCATGAGGGATCCGCCCCTTGATACTATGCCCAGCTTCCTGCCCTGGGATTTCAGGAGACTGACGGCCCTCGCCGTCACTCCGCAGTGCAGCGTGAGATAGTCCACGCCCATCCGGCAGTGGTCCTCGACGGCGGAGAAGATCTCGTCCACGTTTACATCCGCCACGTCCCTGCCATCGCGGATTGCCTGTCCGAATACCTGGTACAGCGGGACGGTGCCCAGGGGTACCGGGCTGCTCCTCAGGATCCGCTCAAGGATGGACTTCCACTCCGGACCGGTGGAGAGGTCCATCACAGTATGGGCCCCGTAGGCGACGGCCACCCTGAGCTTCTCCAGCTCATCCTCCGCCGATTCCCTGTCGGCGGAGCTTCCTATGTTCGCATTGATCTTCACGGTGACGCCGCGGCCTATGGCCACCGGCCGCTGTATTCTTCTGCTGCTGTTCGACGGTATCACGAGAGTGCCGTCCGCCAGACCATCAATGAGAAGCTTGAGGGGGACGCCCTCCAGCTCCGCCGTTCTCTTCGCGGTCTCATGGGAATGCCCTCGTCTCGCCGCTTCTATAAGGGTTTCCATTGTTCTGTATCATTCTCCCTTCGCTGGTGCTAACCAGATCAGGTTCATAGGGTATGTTCTCAGCCCGCAGGGGCACCCCTCGTGCAAACGCTCTCCAGTATCTATTCTGAACGGTTTGGTCGCGAAGTCAAGTGCGCATGGAAAATTTTTTCATTATTTTCCCCCCGGAGGTGGTGTATGACCGATCATGACAACAACGGGAGCAGACTGGTTTCGGTCCTTGAGGCCAACAACGAACTGGAAGCCATCACCATTCAGGCATTCCTGGAGAGCCAGGGTATCGAAGCGGCGATAAGAAGCAGGCAGATACCCATGTACGACGGCATAGCCAAGGTCTGGAACCCGGTCTGGGGCTATGTGATGGTCATGGAGGAGGACCGGGAGAAGGCCGAGAGGCTGATAGTGGAGTACATGGACTCCTGCAGCAACGGCGAGGATTATGATTACGACGAGTATCTGGACGAGGACATGGACCTGTGACCTTCTGCGCGGTGGTGCAGGTCTTCCTGCTGGGAACGGCGGGATGGTACGCGGATCCCCGGCCTCCGGATTCCGCTGCACTGCAGCAGTCTCTCCAGAGTGATCCCATCGAAACGATTGTGTTCATGGCCCGCAGCGGCCTGGTGCCGGACTGGATGGACAGGGGAGAACTGGTCTATTCGCTTATTCAGGAGCACCCCGCCGATTCCGCCGCCATAATCTGGGCGGCTTGCCTGCTGGGCACACCCTTTTCTTCAGGAATGACGCCGCTCCTCATCGAATACGGAGACTCATGGATCGTGCCGGACCCGCCCGCCGCAGGACGGAACCACCTCCTGCTGGACGCCTTCCTGGGACGGATACTCCACATGGTCGCCGCGGGGGAGGAAGTGAGCGACAAGGAAGCCGTCCTTCAGCTAGTCACGGCCTGCTGGAACTCAATCCCCGAAACCTCCAAAACCCTGGCCCTGGAGGTGCTGGGCAGGCTGGGGATCGACGCCACCGGTGAGCTGAGCATCCAGCAGCTTCTATCGGCCGGTACCGCTACTGCAGCAAGGTACTACGGCGAGATAGGCAGGGATCAGTACTTCCCCGCCACCTTCGACGCCCCCCCTCTGGAGAGGATATACGCCGCCGCATGCGCACCTTCCGGTAATGCGGTCTCAATGCTGGAAGACCCGCTCTGGGCGGTGAGATACAATGCCTCAACCTCTGCGGATTCCGCGTCGGTCCGGCTGCTTCTCGCTGACCCGGTTCCCTATGTGAGGTTCGCAGCGGCAGCAAGGAGGCGGGACTCGGGTTTCGCCGACGGTGGGGAGGTGATGGCAGAGCTTGCGCGGATGGAGGGCCCTGTGGGCCACATGGCCGCCGAGCAGCTTCAGGCCGGTGATTCCCTGCTCCTGATACAGCTGATGGACGATCCCGATCCCGGCAGGAGGTCCGCCGCCATGGCGGCATGGCTGGCGGATTCGCTCCCTGTGGGCCCGGAACTGGAGGAGAAGTGGCTCGGCGACCCGTTCTGGCTCATTCCCGTCTCCTGGGCATGGCACCTCTCCGATATCGCCGACACAACAAGGGCCCTGTCCGTTATCGGTTTGATAGAGGAACAGAGAGACGGCTACTCAGACACTCTGGCAGTGGACGAATACACGGCGTACCTTCGCAGCATTCTCGAAGGGGCTGCGGACGGATCTGCCGTTGAGCAGGATGAATGGGCGCGGTACGATCTTCCATTCCCCCTTGAAGGACCTGTACCGGCAAAAGCCTTGCTGAGCACGTCCGACGGCGACTTCCTGATTGAACTGTGGCCCGGCACCGCTCCCGTTGCCTGCAGGAACTTCGCCTACCTGGCGGAGACAGGGTTCTACGACGGCATCGCCTTCCACAGGGTCATTCCGGGCTTCGTCGCCCAGGCCGGCTGCCCCGAAGGCAACGGTACGGGAGGACCCGGCTACAGCCTGCCCAACGAGAGGAGTCCCGAGCATTTCGGCAGGGGAGTGCTGGGCATGGCCGACGCCGGCCTCAACACCGCCGGTAGCCAGTTCTTCGTGATGCTGGACGACCACGGCAGGCTGGACGGCAGGTACACGGCCTTCGGCAGGGTGGTGAACACCGAGTTCCTGGACAGGATAACCGTCGGGACGGTGATCGAGGGGATATCCCTCATAATGGACTGAACCTTGCAGCGAAGCTGCTGTTTTGATAATTTCCAGGCTGAAAGCATTGCGAACAAGCTTCCCCGAAAGGCAGGACATGACCCGAGATTTCAAAAGGATACTGGTTACCGGAGCCCTGGGCCAGATCGGCTCTGAGCTCACGGCGGAGCTCCGAAGCCGTTACGGCAGCGACAATGTGACAGCGTCCGACATCAAGACCGTGAAGGAAAGCCCCGTGATGGAAGGGGGGCCCTGGACGGTCCTGGACGTCACGGATCCCGTCGCCGTTGAGGAGGCCGTCCTGAGGACCAAGGCCGACGCCGTATTCCACATGGCCGCCATACTCTCCGCCACCGGCGAGCAGAATCCCCAGCTCTGCTGGAAGGTGAACATGGACGGCACCATCAACATCCTGGAGGCCGCCAGGAAGCAGGATCTCGCCAGGGTCATAATCCCCAGCTCCATAGCCGCCTTCGGCCCGGAGACTCCCAGGGACTCAACGCCCCAGGAGACCGTCCTCAGGCCCAGGACCATGTACGGCGTCACAAAGGTCTCAGGGGAACTGATCTGCGATTACTACGCGAGGAAATACGGGCTGGACGTGAGGGGCCTGCGGTACCCCGGGATAATATCGTCGGAGACCCTGCCCGGAGGCGGCACCACCGATTACGCCGTGGACATCTACTACAAGGCGGTGCTGGAGGGCAGGTACACGTGCTTCGTCAGGGAAGACACCATGCTGCCAATGATGTACATGCCGGACTGCATCAAGGCCACGCTGGACCTTGCGGAGGCGGATTTCGACTCCCTGGTCCATCACAGCGACTTCAACGTGGGCGCCCTGTCCATGACCGCGGGGGACATCGCCGCTAGCATAAGGAAGCACATACCCGATTTCCAGGTCGAGTACAGGCCGGACTACCGCCAGGCGATAGCCGATACCTGGCCCAAGAGCGTGAACGATTCCGCAGCCCGCGCGGAATGGGGCTGGGAACCGGACTGGGACCTGGACTCGATGACGGCCGACATGCTTGAGAGACTCAGGAGCAGGCTGCTGTAATCCAGGCCTCCGACCGTTCCACGATTACCCTGTGCGGCTCCGATCCGGCGGCGGCTATTCTGTCTTCCGGCCTGATGTGAAAGCCATTACGGTCAGCACGACCGCCCCGGCGGCCGCGATGGCGACTACTGTCCAGGCCGTCCTTCCCACCTCGAAGTATGAATAGACTCCCA
>JAFGPK010000100.1 GCA_016936235.1 Candidatus Fermentibacteraceae bacterium
CCAGAGACCTCTCCAGAGACCTCTCCAGAGACCTCGTAAGAGACCTCGTCCTGCAGGAACTGAATTGCTTTCTCCAGGCTGGATATCTCTTCCGACATCTCTTCCGTGTTCAGTCTTGTGGGCTTCAGGCGCTCGAAACCGTCCTTCTCTCCAATCTCCGACAGGTCCACCAGGTGGACCCTGCCGAAGGACTCCACCGCAGCTATAAGCTGCTTGCGTTTCATTGAATGACAGAGGACTTCTATCTTCGAGACTTCATCCAGGCTCATGGGTTTTCTTTTCCGCTCCTGAGTATGAACTCCTCCAGCAGCCTGGTGGCGACCTTCTCCAGCTCTTCCTTCCTGGAGGAGAGTTCCCGGAGCCTGTCATCGGTTTCCTTTTCGAGCTCTGCAGAAAGGTCCGAGATTCTCCCTTCGACCTTTTCCCCTTCGCTCCTTTCGATTTCGACCAGTCTGTCCCGGCTCTCCCTGCTCTTCTCCTCCAGCAGGTCGGGCAGAGACAGTCTTATGCGCTGGGCTTCCTTCTCAGCCCTGTCTATCTCCAGCTGAGCCTTTTCCTCTGCTTCGCGGAGCTGTCCCAGCTTTGTCATTCGGTACCAGCCTTTCGAATTGTCCAAGGGAGCCGCGCTGACTGAAAAACAGATGTAAATACCTGATTCAGGCTATGCCTCCATAAAAGACTCTGTTGTGGATATAACTTATGAAACTACTTTAAGTGATACTATATATTATTGCTTACAAATGCTTTATGGGGTTGTCCACAGTTTTTGGAAATTATCCACAATTTCCACATCAAGATTCTGAATCGTTGCCACGACTCATCTTGCATGATCCCTCGAAGAAAACTCCGTCCTCTATGACCAGGGATCGTGTGAAGATATCCCCTTCCACTCTGGAACCGCTGTGCAGCTCCAGCTGCTGCTCGGCCCTGACCGTTCCCTGGATCTTCCCTCCCACCACCGCCTGGTTGACCGTGACATCACCCGTGATGACCCCTTCGCGTCCTACAGTGAGGGTGCCGGAGACAACGACTTCTCCGTCAACGGTCCCGTCAACCCTGAGCCCGCCATCAACCTTGACCGAGCCTTTGCAGAAGCTTCCGGACCCGAGAATGGAGTCCATTTTCGCAGCAGATTCGTTCTTAGACATTTCAGGCTCCTTTTTGATAGTCTTACTCAAAGGGAATCTTCCGGAGCCGGGACAAGTCCCGCAATGTTCTCCAGCTTCTTCCTGTATCCCTCAAGGTACTGCAATCTCGTCTCCATCACATCCAGCCTTGATTCCAGGGTCTGACGCTGGGCGAGGGAATCCCGAAGATGGGATATCTCCCCCCTGAGGCTCTCCGTTTCACCTGCGTTCAAGAAACCGTAGGTAACGATGACGGCTGCCGCGGAAAGAAGCAGGACCAAAATGGCAAGCATCACTCTTGCCATGTACAGCTTCCAGCCGCTTATATCATACTGGCGGAGTGTTTTCCCCGTATTTGATATAAATGTAGCGGTAAAACCCTTTTCAGGCATTCACACCAGCCCGTTCCTCAGCCGCTTGCGGTATACTAAGCCCAATCGTTCCGGCTTGTCAACAAAGTTTACGCTCACTAGAGCCTTTCCAGCATTGTACGAATATCGTTCTCCCGGAGACCCATACCAAGTGCGGCCATCAGGAGCAGCCTGAGCTTGTGTCCCTGCATGTCTCCTGCGAGTATGGCTCCCTTCCTTTCAATGTCGGCTCCGCCTCCGGTGTAGTTGTAGACCCCCAGGACCCTTCCCACGTAGCATCTGCTCGTGACGCAGACGATGACGCCGCGTTCCACCGCGTACTCAATGGCACTTGAGACCTCCGGGGGCACATTGCCCCTGCCCAGGGCTTCAACCACCACAGCCCGGTCACCGCAGTCCGCGGAATGCCTTATCTCCCTGGCTCCAAGTCCCGCGGCGATCTTCACGAGGCCTACATCCTTATGCATCGAGAGTTTCCCGGGGGGCAGCTGCACTCTCCATAAGGGCTTTCTGTGGAGCAGGACCCTGTCCTGGTCCACAAAACCAAGGGGGCCGTACCCGGGAGAGGCGAAACTGCTGACGTTGCTCGTGTAGGTTTTGGTCACCCTTCCGGCGGCATGAATTTCATCATTAAGAACTACCGTAACTCCTAAGTTATGAATTTCATAACTTGAGGCGGCGAGGATTGCGCCGCGCACGTTCCGGGGTCCGTCCACACCGAGTTCTGTGGGGCTTCTCATGGCCGCTGTGAATACTACCGGTACTTCGGTCTTCAGGTAGATGTCCGCCAGAAAGGCGCTTTCCTCAAGGGTATCCGTTCCATGTGTCACGACTATTCCATTGAACCTGCCGCTCTGGGACAGTTCCTCCAGTCTCAGGCTGAGCTCTCCCATGAGGGTCGGGGTTATTGCCGGACTCGGAAGGCTGCAGAACTTCACGTGCTCGACCATGATCCCCGCCGGAACCACTCCCCCTTCAATCGGCAGTGGATTCTGTCCGTCGGCGATATCCAGTCCGCCCAGACCGGGAAGCATCTCTATGGTGCCTCCGGTTGATACTATGGCTATCCCTTTTCGGGCGGCCTCCCGGCCGTCAGACGTATTGAAGTCCGTCATTGCTGCCCAGGCCTGATGCCCCTATGAATCTCTCCAGGCTCTTCTTGAGCTTGTCCGGCCTGTCGGCAAGGGATCTTATGTAGAGTCTTGCCTTGCCGTTGCTCCACAGGGTATCTATCATCTGTATCAGCTCACTGTCCCTGCTGACGGCCTCCAGCAGAGGCTGATGGGCTTCCACCAGGGACAGAAGGTCCGATCTTGTGCTGTCCTGGGTCCATTTGATGAGGATGGCCACCGTATTGGCGTTATCCCTGTACTTCCTGCGCATACCGAGGCTGATGGCTCCCGCCTCTGTGGCGCTCACCGCTCCGGTCCTGGTGCTTATCTCTATGAAGAACTGCGTTACCGTCTCAACAGCATCCCTGGCGGTATCCACCACTGAAGAGGGTTTTGCCGCCTCCGGGTTGAATATCCAGATATGGTCGAGGGCGGAGCGGGCGGACTTTATCTCCGTGGGTTTCCTCTTCATTATCTCGGACTCCAGAGCGGCGAATATCCTTCCGAAGTTCTTCATGAAGAGTATCTGCTCCTTGGCGGATTCCTCCCTTGATATCCTGTCGAAGAGCCTGATGGATATCTTCCGTCCAGGGATGTAGCCGGACACCGATTCGGCCGCCTTCCTGGTAGCCTTTCTCAGCCACATGAGCTTGTAGACATTCTTGTCCAGGTTCTTGATGGCCATCTCAACCGTCATCGGACGACCGCCGTCTGACCTGGACAGGGATTTCTCCAGGGCTGTAAGAACTATCTCGGGCTTGAAATCAACGTCCGTGCCCAGGTAACCTATTATCTGTACGAACTCGTCTATTATCAGCTCTATCTGCTCAAGGCTCTTCTTGTCCGTACAGAGGAGGAGTATGTCAAGCAGAATGTTCTCAAAGGTGCTGAAGACCTTGTTGCGCCAGCAACGGCATACGTTCTGGCCGGGCGGGCAGGGTTGACGGCCGAAAAAGCTGACGATCTCTTCAGGAATCGCCTGGCGTGACTTCTCGTCACCGCCATCCTCCATGATGCGGATCACCTCAACGGGATCGTGCCCTTCCGTAAGTCTCCTGAACTCCTCTATGTCATCCTTCGAGCCGCGGTCCGTCCCTCCGCTGGTCATGATGCTCCTGCACCCGTTCTCGATGAATCCTTCTATGAGCTTGCGCCCTTCTCTGAGCAGTATCTGCCTGAACAGGGGAGTCGTGGCCAGAAGCTGCAGGGAATCCATCATATCGTTCATTATGTCGGAAGAAGCGTCCCTGATCTTCCTCCATACTTCCATGAGCCGCAACGCGTTGAAACTCTCGTCGAACTTCCTGTATGGGGATTCGTCGCTGAGCTTCCTCGCGAACTCGTCCAGGAGCTCGGACTCGAGACGGTGGGACATCCAGGAAAGGAAGGGAGCCCCGGCAGGTTCCCCGTGCTTTGAGGTCACGGTAAGCTCCGACAGCTCTGAGAGGTAGCCTGTCAGACTGTTTGGATTGTCGACATTGAGCTCTGTCGTGAGCGGGATTATCTTGCCGAAGAACATCGACGCCGTCTTGAGCTGCCACAGCGCCACATCACTATCCTCCGTCTCCTTTGAGGGAATGATGGTATCAACGATGTTCCTCATGAAACAGCCCGTGATCCTCTCGGCTATGTCAGGGTACTCCACCAGCGTTTTCACGAAGGCAGTCAGCCCGAAAGTGAGGAACTTGCTGAATATCCGGTGGCCTGTCTTCTCTATCCAGACAGCCTGCTGGGAAAGCGTCTCACACAGTATCCTGGCGGCGTGGATAAGGTCGCTGGCGTTACGCTCCTCGATTCCGGGTATTCTCAGAAGGTTCTCCATGGTCTTCTTGAGGGCCTTGCTTCTGTCCTCCGCCCTGAAGAGCTTGCCCAGGAGGGCGGTCTCCTCTTTTCTGAGCTGCTCTATGCTCATGTCGCGGTTGTATGTCGATACTCCACTGGATATGAGTTCGGTGAACACCGGATCATCCGTATCGGTCTCCTGAAGGAGCGGGGCCATGACCTTGTCCATGAATCTGCCCCTCAGATCCTCCTTGTTCAGCTTCTCCAACGTGCTGAGTACTACCCTGGCGGATTCGATGGAATCCTCGGCCAGGGGGGTCAGCCAGTCGGTCTGTTCACCTTCCAGCAGCCTTCTCCTGTAATCGAATTCAAGCAGCTCGAGTATGCCGCCGAAAACTTCGCTCCTCTCAAGGATCTCCTGGAAGTTTATCCCCCTGGCCGACCTTATCAGGAGGATAAGTGACGTGAGCAGCTTGTCTCTGTCGGCCTCAACGTCTGTAAGGTAGCTCTTGAGGTTGGTGATGATGGACTCGGGATCTTCCTGGCTCAGGACCGAGTCCATCAGCCTGCCGATTGAGTTCACGACCCTTCGCATCTCGGCCATGCTTGTCTTGTCCTCGAGGAAGAGAAGGGCCACCGGAAGGAAGTCCATGAAGAATTCCGTCTTGCGGCTGCTGAGATATTCCACCCCGCTTCTCTCCAGGACCAGTTTTGACAGAAGAAGGATCTTCTGGTTGTCCTCCGTGTTCCTCAGTATGTCATACGCTTCCCGGAAGCAGTTGTAGAAAGCCACGCCGACCCCGGTGAACAGCATCATCTCCGCAATTGAGTGTCCGTATTCCAGCGGGGAACCGCTTTCCATTACGGGAAGGCTTATTATGTCAAGGCAGATGTTCCTTTCGGCTCGTCTCTTCAGAGCCTTCAGCGCCGGTTCGGAGAGTTTTCCCAGAACATTCTCCATCTCCTCCGGCGATATATTTCCCGAAATATCGGTTATCACCACCTTCATTGCGTCATCCAGAAGGTCCTGAAGTCTCTCCGCCTCCTCCAGCTTCCCCAGGAATCCCGCCAGGGCCCTGATCGATTCCATGGGAATGGTGAACCCCCGCATCTTCCTGTAGAGAGACTCACCGCTCCGACCTATGGATCTCCAGACGGGCAGGTCGTCCTTCGTCAGCAGGTACCACCCTGTCTCGAGGGAAAAGTCGATCAGCGCTTCATGGACTGCCGGTTCGGAGTACTTCATTATCTCGGTTGCCCTGTCAAGGGCTCTGATAACGTTACCTCCGCCGATCCTGCCTCTCTCCAGCATGAATCCGAAACGATCCGGCCATCTTATCCCCTTCTGTACAAGGCTCTCCATCAGACGGAGGTCTCCCGGCGTCTCGACCAGAACCTGCATGACCTTGTACAGAAGCGCCAGCAGATCATCGAACACAAGCCCCGTGCAGGGGCCTATCTGATTCCAGACCCAGCCGAGGTGGAAGAACTCCTGTACCGCCACCACCACGGCTTCCGATGGCAGGTTGGTCAGGGAATCGAACCACTTGACCGCCGAGTCCTCCATGACCGGCGGCGGGGATACCATGTTGGACAGACCGTCAAGGAGCTTCTCGGCATCGATGTACTTTATTGACGAGAGCAGCGTGGCGAGAGAGTCCCCAGCATGATTCCAGTCACCGTAGAACAGGGTTATGGACATTACTATCCCCCTTATCTCAGGGGATACAAGTATGTCCTCCGCCTTCTTCGGAGGAAGGCTGAAACCCTTCCCGACTTCAGGGGGACGGACGGAGCGGGGCTGGTTTTCCCGGCTCCACGCCTCGATTTCCTGCAGAACAAGCTGAATATCTATGTCAGCTCTCCCTGTTCCCCTTCCAGCTCCGGTTCCTGTTCCGGCTCCGGCGCAGCACCAGGTGCCTCTTCCTCTTCCGGGCTCACTATTGCCGCATCCACTATCCTGTCTTCCGACGGCAGGTTCATGAGCTTCACTCCCATTGTGCTCCGGCCCATCTCCCTTATCTGGGATACGGGAAGTCGTATTATCATGCCGAGGGCGGAAATGAGGATAAGTTCATCTTCCTGGCATACCTCCATTATGGAGATGACCGGACCGTTGCGGTCAATGTTCCGGATATTGATCACTCCACCGCTCCCGCGATGTGTCAGCCTGTACACCTCGGAGGAGGTCCGCTTGCCGAAGCCCCCCTCGGTCACTGTAAGCAGGCTCCCGGGCTCCTCCATGACAACCATGCCAACCAACCTGTCGCCATTCTCGACCCTTATGCCCCTGATTCCCCTGGTATGCCTTCCCATGGGGCGGATTTCCTCCTCGGAGAACCTGTTAGCCTTGCCGCCGGCCAGGGCCAGAAATACCTCACTGCTTCCGTTTGTCAGTTCGGCGGATATCAGTTCGGCTTCCTGATCAAGCTTGATGGCCCAGATGCCGTTCTTTCTGGGATGGCTGTAGCTGGACAGCGGGGTCTTCTTGACCACTCCGTTGCTGGTAGCCATCAGAATGTACCTGTCCTCGTCGAACTCCTTCACGCAGACACTGGCCACCGGTCTCTCCTCGGGGGCAAGCTCTATCAGATTGACTATGGCCTTGCCCTTGCTGGTTCTTCCCACTTCGGGTATCTGGTAGACCTTCAGCCAGTAGCACCGCCCCAGGTTCGTGAAGAAAAGGATGTAACTGTGGTTGGAAGCCACGAACAGCTGATCAAGGGAATCCTCCTCCTTCGTCGTGGCTCCCGTGATCCCCTTGCCGCCCCTGTGCTGGCTCTTGTAGGTGTCGGTCGAAAGCCTCTTTATATAACCCTCCCTGGAGACGGTTATTACCATTTCATCGTCGGGGATCAGGTCCTCGATGTTGATCTCTCCGGGGGCATGGGGTTCTATTCTTGTCCTTCTTTCGCAACCGAACTGACGGGAAACCTCCTTCAGCTCTTCGGAAACGACTTCCATCCTCCTCGATCTGCTTGAGGCCAGTTCCCTCAGATGCGAAAGCATTTCCTGAAGTTCCCGGTACTCGTTCTCAAGCTCTTCCCTCTCGAGGCCCGTGAGTTTTCGAAGCCGCATGTCCAGTATCGCCTGGGCCTGGACATCGCTGAAACCGAAGATCTCCATGAGCTGAGGTTTTGCTTCGTCACTGCTGCTGGACGCCCTTATGACCTTGATGACTTCATCAATGGCATCCTGGGCCGTGAGAAGACCCTCCACTATGTGCGCCCTGGCTTCTGTCTTCTCAAGGTCGAAGGTGACGCGTCGCTCAATGACATCGTGCCTGTGCTCGAGGTAGTGGCTGATGAACTCCCGCAGGGTCAGTCTTCTGGGTGTGCCGTGGCAGAGCGCGAGGCAGTTGGCGCCGAATGTCCGGGCGAGGGCCGTGTGCTTGTACAGCTGGTTGAGGACAACTTCCGACATGACGTCCTTCTTCAGCTCCACGACGATCCTCATTCCCTCCCTGTCCGACTCGTCCCTAAGGTCCGCAATGGAGACTATTTTCTTCTTCTTGACGAGTTCGGCGATATTCTCGATGAACTTCGTCTTGTTAACCTGGTAGGGGATCTCGGTTATAACGATGGCTTCCCTGCCCTTCGGAGTATTCTCTATCTGCACCTTTCCAAGCACCCTGATGGAACCTCGTCCTGTCCGGAAATACTCCCTTATCCCCCTCATCCCCGTGATGATGCCGCCGGTGGGGAAGTCAGGGCCTTTTATGATGCCGAAAAGCTCCTTGTTGCTGATTTCAGGGTTCTCGATCATCATGCAGCAGGCTTCGACCACCTCGCGAAGGTTGTGCGGGGGAATGTTCGTCGCCATTCCCACGGCTATTCCGGATGAACCGTTCACGAGGAGGTTGGGAAATCCCGCAGGGAGTATCGATGGCTCCTTGAGACGATCATCGAAGTTCGGGACCATTTCCACGGTTTCCCTGTCTATGTCCCTGAGCATCTCTTCGCCGATGGTGGACATGCGGGCCTCGGTGTACCTGTAGGCTGCCGCCGGGTCACCGTCTATCGATCCGAAGTTGCCCTGGCCGTCAACGAGCGGGTGCAGCAGAGAGAAGTCCTGGGCCATCCTGACCATGGAATCGTAGACTGCCGAATCACCATGGGGATGGTATTTCCCCAGAACATCGCCGACCACGGTGGCTGATTTCCTGTAGGGCCGACGATGAGTGAGGTTCTGCTCGTACATCGAGTATAGAATACGCCTGTGGACTGGTTTCAGGCCATCCCTTACATCCGGAAGGGCCCTCGAGACGATGACGCTCATTGAATAATCGAGATATGAGCGTTTCATCTCCTCTTCAATGTCGATCATGTCCGATCTGCCCCTGCGGCTTTCTCCGTTAACGTCGTCTTCAAGCCTGTCGGTCATACTGAGCCCGTTCTCCTTAGATTACTGTTCTTCACACATCAAGATTAATAACATCGGCGGCGTGCTGCTGGATGAACTCGCGTCGCGGTTCCACATCGTCACCCATTAGCACCGAGAACACGTGGCTGGCTTCCATTACGTTCTCCAGCCTCACCTTCAGCAGAACCCTGTTCTCGGGATCCATCGTCGTAGCCCAGAGCTGCTCGGGATTCATCTCTCCGAGACCCTTGTACCGCTGGACGGTGATCCCCGTACCGCCCAGTTCTTCCGAGATCACCTTTCTCTCCCTCTCGTTGTAGGCGTACCTCCTGATGTTTCCCTTTCTGAGAAGGTAGAGCGGAGGCTGGGCGATATAGATGTATCCGCTCTCTATGAGCTCCGGCATATGCCTGTAGAAGAATGTCAGAAGGAGGGTCCTTATATGTGATCCGTCAACATCGGCATCGGTCATGATTATGATCTTATGGTACCGGACCCCCTCTATGTCGAAATCCTCCTCGATGCCGGTCCCGGCAGCTGTGATTATCGTCCTTATCTCATTGTTCTTGAGCACCCTGCTGAGCTGCGCCTTCTCAACATTGATTATCTTCCCTCGAAGGGGGAGCACGGCCTGGAAGTGCCTGTTCCTTCCCTGTTTCGCTGAACCTCCTGCCGAATTGCCCTCGACAATGAAGAGCTCCGCTTCCTTTGGATCGCTCACGGAGCAATCCGCAAGCTTTCCGGGAAGGGCCGCCGTCTCCAGAGCTGACTTCCTTCTCGTCAGTTCCCTGGCCTTTTTCGCGGCCTGTCGTGAGCTGTTGTTCAAGATGCACTTCTGGACGATCTTTCTCGCTATGCCGGGATTCTCTTCGAGGAATGTGGCAAGCACCCGGCTGACATGAGAGAACACAGCTCCCTGAACATTCCTGTTCCCGAGCCTCGTCTTTGTCTGTCCCTCGAACTGAGGGTTCGCTATCTTGACACTGATGACGGCCACGAGACCTTCCCTCACGTCACTCCCCGAGAAGGAATCATCCTTCTTGTTGAAGAGATTGTTTGCCAGGGCGTACTCGTTCAGCGTCCTCGTCAGCGCGGACTTCATCCCGGACAGGTGGGTTCCTCCGTCGATAGTGTTTATATTGTTGACAAAGCTGAAGATATCCTCCTGGAAAGCCTTGTTGTACTGCAGTGCCGCGTCGATGATTATCACCCCGTCATCATCCATTTCGAACTCACCGGATATCCTCACCGGGTCATGCAGTGTCGCATGCGCCTCGTTGATGTAGGCGACGAAAGAACTCAGTCCGCCTTCGAAACAGTACTCCTCGGTCTTATCCTCGCCCTTCTTCCTTCTGTCATGCATTGTGAGCTTCAGTCCGTTGTTGAGGTATGCAAGCTCACGAAGCCTTCCGTTCAGTGTCTCGAAGTTGAAGCCTGATTCCTCGAATATCTGCTCGTAGTCGGGTTTGAACCTCACCCTCGTCCCTGTGAGTTCCGTGCTGCCTGTCACCTCCTGGTCCCCGGTGGGAACCCCTCTCTCGAACCTCTGCCAGTAGATACGTCCCTTTTTGTGTACCTCCACCTCAAGCCATTCGGAGAGCGCGTTCACAACGCTGACGCCGACGCCGTGCAGTCCTCCGGATGTCTTGTAGGCCGTGTTGTCGAACTTGCCGCCAGCGTGGAGGGTCGTCATAACAACCTCCAGCGCTGATTTGCCACTCTGATGCATCTCTACAGGTATGCCGCGGCCGTCGTCGACGACAAGCACCGACCCGTCTTCGTGAAGGGTCACCTCTATGGATGTGCAGTAACCGGACTGGGCTTCATCCACACTGTTGTCCACAACTTCCCATACAAGGTGATGAAGGCCTGTCTGAGATGTGGAGCCTATATACATGCTGGGTCTTTTCCTGACATGTTCGAGGCCTTTGAGCACCTTGATGGAATCGGCGTCGTAGCTTCTGGTTTCTTCGGTCAAGACTTCTTACCTTCCGTTATTCCTTGAGACCGTCCGCAGGTCAGTGAATATCTCCTGTCCCCAGAGCGAGTTGAGCCTGGACAGTATCTCGTTCTTCCTCATCCTGATCTCCATTGTTGCCGCAGGATGGAAGCTCCTGAGAATGAGAACCGAGCCCTCGAATCCCACGGGCCTGGTGAAAGAGGAAAGCTCCTCCCCTGCGATGCTCTTCCACAGCATCACGGCCCTGTTCCTTTTCATCCTGATGTCGGGTTCAAAGTTCCTGAGAACATCTCCGACCAGGCTGTCGATGCTTTTCACTTCCCCGAACGATCCCCCGACTACTCTTCAGGCACTCTGGACAGCTTCACGGGCATAATCAGGGCAAGATAGCTGTCGCCGTCATCTGTCTCCTCCTGATCCCTGATCACTACGGCGGTGTTGCTGTCCTTCATCTTCACGACTACCCTTTCGCAGCTCATGTTACGCAGGATCTCCATGAGGAAATTGCCGGTGAAGCCTATCTGGAAAGGTCTGCCGGAGTATTCAGCATGAAGTTCCTCGTGAGCCTCGCCGGCATCGGCACTTTCAGATTGGATCAGCACTTTGCCGCTCTCGAGTGAGAATTTTATCTGATGTGTCGAAGGGTTTGCCATCGTCTTTACCCTTCGAAGAACGGCTATGAGTTCCTCTCTGTCGGCTTCAAGGGAGCAGTCGTTGTCTGTGGGGATCACTTTCCTGTAGGGAGGGTACTCTCCGTCGATAGTCCTGCTGTATATCATGGTGTTGTTGAACTCGAAGGATATCTGAGAACCCTTGTAACGTACAAGAACATCACCTTCATCGGAGAGTCTCGCGAAGAGGTTCAGTGCCTTCTGCGTCACCAGCGCATTGATATTCACATCGGAAGACAGGCTAGCAATGGTAATGCAGCTGAGCCTGTGACCATCAGTCGCGACCATCTCGAAACCCTCGCTGTCTATCTTCAGCAGAGCGCCGTTCAGGGTCGCTCTGTAATCGTCCCTGGCAACAGCATAGGATGTCTTCCTTATCGCATCGGACAGGACATCCACAGGTATCGTAGCGGGATCGGCTCCGCTCTTTGTCGGAAGCGTGGGAAACTGCTCGCTGGAATTACCGCTGAGAGAGAACGAACCTTTGCCACAGCTTATCGTTATCCTGTTTCCCGTACCGCTGAACCTTACGTCCTCTTCCGGAAGTTCCCTCACTATCTCATGGAGTTTCTTTCCAGGAAGCGTTATCGAACCGGAGGTCGTGATCGAAGCGGGTATGCTTGTGATCACGGTGGTGTCAAGATCGGTAGCGGACATTCTCAATGAGTCTCCCTCTGTCTCAAGGAGCACGTTCGTGAGATAAGGGAGGCTGCTTCGTGAAGGGAGCGCGGAAGCTACGCAGTTAAGGCCTTTTAGAAGGTCGGAGTGGTTGACGAGGAGTTTTATCATGAGATTTCCTCCAGCTCTATAGAATACAGTATTCTGAGAACAATTATGATAGTTATTATACATGTGTATATGTGGACATGTCACATGCCGTACAGGCGCGTAGGGACATCTGATGTTGAACGATTGTTGACAACCTTCCAGTGAAAGTGGAGTTTTCAACAAGGCTCAGTTATGGACAAAGAAAAAGAGCAGTTCTGCACAGTGTTCGGGAAATGTCATGGGAATTCAGATCGAGACCAGTTTCCGCTTGATCTCCTCGATCCGTCTGTTAAGTTCAGGATCGCTCTCCCTGAGTTCCTGGATACGCTCTATTGAGTTGAGTACGGTGGAGTGATCCCTGCCGGAGAAGAATGCGCCTATATCTTTGAGGGACATAGAGGTAAGCTCTCTGATAAGGGAAATTGCCACCTGTCGGGGAACGAGTATGTTCCGTTTTCTCTGCTTGCCCTTGAGCTGACCTGGAGAAATATCGAATACCTCGGCGACAGCGGAAGTAATGGTTCCGGGAGTAAGCCTTCGAGCAATCGTACCGAGGGTGGACTTTATTTCTTTCTGAGCCATGTTCATGTCAATATTGCAGCCGGTGAGCCTTGAGATGGCGGCAAGCCTGTGGATCACTCCGGATAGCTGTCTCACATTCTTCCTTATGGATGAAGCGATGTAATCGAGGACCTCATGGCTCACATCCAGTTCCTCGTCCCGTACGAGAAGCATCAGGATAGCCAGACGGGTCTCGTACTCCGGAGGCTTTATATCCGCTACAAGGCCCCACTGAAATCTGCTTATGAGCCTTTCGGGAAGGTCCTTCAGTTCGTGTGGGGGTCTGTCAGAAGTGAGTACTATCTGCTTTCCCTGCTGGTGCAGTTCGTTGAATCGGTGGAAGAAAGCCTCCTGTGTCTCAACCTTTCCCTCGAGGAACTGAATATCGTCCATCAGAAGATAGTCGATTCCCTGAAACAGCAATCGGAACTTGGTGTAGTCTTTCTGCAGAACGCACTTGATGAAAGTGCCCACGACATATTCCGTTGAAAGATATCTGAACGTCCGCCTGGAGTCCTCCTGTCTCAGCCTGTGCGCTATGGCCTGGATCAGATGAGTCTTTCCAAGCCCAACTCCCCCGTATATGAAGAGCGGATTGTAGGTCGTTGATCCGGCGTCCCTGCTAACCGCGAGCGCACCGGCATGGGCAAGCTGGTTGTTAGG
Source organism: Candidatus Fermentibacteraceae bacterium (assembly GCA_016936235.1). Lineage (GTDB taxonomy): Bacteria > Fermentibacterota > Fermentibacteria > Fermentibacterales > JCC-6 > Aegiribacteria. The sequence goes on from JAFGPK010000100.1 coordinate 13,378, forward strand.
ACCGACGACGAAGTGATCGAACGTATAGTTGGACCTGAGGTACATTGAGTCCGAGGAACTGGAATTGTCCGGCGTTACTGCATCGCTTGACGAAGGTCCAGGCTTGGCCGGATCGCCCACGAACTGGAGAGCAAGGTCGTTCCTTCCCGCAATCTCCCTCAGGATCTCTTCGAGCATGCTGCCGAATCTCGATTTTACATGACCCGCCACGAAGGAGTTCCTGAATCTTATGACCATCCTGGTTCCGTTGATGTCCTCGTAGGTCGAATTCTTGAGCCAGGATTCGAACTCAGTACTCTCGAGGTTCTTTTCGGCCTCCTGAAGGCACAGGTTCCAGAGTTCCAAGGGGTTGAAAGCGTTCATCAGATTTCCAATCGAAAACGGAGGTCTAAACCGATAATCATCATTGAATAGAGTGATTTGTCCACAACAATATCCACAGGATGACGGCTAACTAAAGTGTTGAATATCAAGAACATGAACGGTATCATCAAAACATGGGAGACAGCCATGTTGAAAACAGTGCAAGGAAAGAGGACCCAGATCGCAAATACTTGACATAATTGATTATATTGGCTAACTTCCACAATCGTTGTCTCCAGAGGAAATAGTTTTCTCGACTGTTGATACTGATGCAGTAATCCCGCCGTCGTCAAGGTGAGGTTTTAAAGGAAATGAGCGATCGAGCATGAAAAGAACGTACCAGCCAAGCAAACTGTCAAAGGTAAGAAGGCACGGTTTCCGCGCCAGAATGGCAACCAAGGGCGGAAGAAGGGTGCTCAACGCGAGAAGGAGAAAGGGAAGGAAGAAGCTCGTTCCCTGACAAGAAATGAAGAGAACCCTGAATAAGGGCTACCAGTTCAGAAGGGTTTTCAGGACGGGTAAGACCTTCAGGGGAGAATCCTTCAGAGCGGTCTACGTATCGAATACCCTGGGCTTTATCCGCCTGGGGTTTTCGCTTTCGGCAAAGAGCGGCAATGCGGTATCGAGGAATCTGATGAGAAGGAGAGTGAGATCCCTTGCCAGGGAAGAGAGCGTTGGGATCGATCTGGTCATATTACCGGAAGGCAAGCTCCGGGGGATCGGGTGGGATTCCGTGAAGAGGGACTTCGAGAAGATGATGGACCTCGTGATGAACAACGTTTCGAAGAAAAATGATGAAAGCGATGACAACGGAGAGCGGTGATAGAATACCAGGGAGGAGTCTTGCGAGGAAGTCGCTTCTGGCGGTTATCAAGGGTTACAGGAGATTCATTTCGCCGTTGCTTCCCTCAAGCTGCATATATACACCCACATGCAGCATGTATGCCGAAACGGCAGTAGAAAGATTCGGGGTCCTGAAGGGATCCTGGCTGGCGATTAGAAGAATACTGAGATGCCATCCTTTCAGGGCCGGGGGGTTTGACCCGGTGCCGGACAAATGGGAGAATAGAAACCTGGCGTCCGGCGGAATGCGATCAGGGCACGACGAAGAGGAAGATGTCTGATCGGCCGGTGACAGACACGTTGGAAAATAGACTGAAGGTCAAATCTGAGAAGGGCTATGGGAGATAGAATATGAGCGATCAAAAAAGGTTACTTCTTGCGGCGGCACTGATGGCGTTAGTCCTGTTCGTAAGCTGGCAGTTCATGGGAAGACAGAGTGAACGGACAACGGTGCAGACCGGCCAGGGAACGGCAGTGCAGGCTCAGCAGCAGGTACCAGTGATTACTCAGGCTGATTCGTCGCGGAGCGACACCTCGTTGCAGAGCGACACAACCTCCCGGACAGTGATCGCGGATGATTCGCTCGGAGTTGGAAATGCAGAGCCTGCCGTCCACGAAGAGAGGATCATTCATGTAGTGATAAGGGATGAGGGAAGGGACATAGTAGCTGCAAGGATATCGACCCTTTCGGGTTCCATCGAGAGCTGGCGGCTGATGCTGTACGAGAACCTGACAGAAGAGAGTGACGGAAGAAGGATAGACCTTGGAGGAGCAACATGGATCGACCAGGGATGGGGATTCGAGACTTCGGCTCCCGATACGGTCTTCGTAGAGGAGGGTGTGAGATCGGTATTCCTCACGGAGATCTCCGGGGAAAGGTCCATTGAATACACTTTCACACCAGGATTCTACGGGTTCCATGTGCAAAGGGAGGGTTACGATCAGGTCCTTATTCTTAATAGCGGAATAATTCCAATTACAGAGAGTAAAGTAACGCCAGGTTCCTATTTCAAGGCGCAGTGGAACGCGGAGAAGATTAGAAGCAGGGATACAGAAGACATCGAGATGAACGATCAGGTGGGTAACGTGCAGTGGATATCCGCCAGAACGAAATACTTCGGGATAATACTCCTTCCGAGGTCATACGAAAGGGCGTACGGGTATGTATACGGCCCGGGCGGAGATGTTTCGCCATCAATAGGCATACAGGACAACAACGTGCTCGTATACGCGGGTCCCCTCGATTACGGGACGCTAAGAGAGCTTGGAAGCAACACGCACCTGATGGTCGACTTCGGGTGGCCCGTCATAAGGGATATTGGAAGGCTGCTTTTCTGGTTCTGTACAGCTGTTCTGTCCTTCGTCGGCAACTGGGGGTTGAAGATAATAATCCTGTCCGTGGTCCTGAAAGTGGTGCTGATGCCTTTAACGACGAAGAGCTTCAGATCAATGGCGAAACTGAAGCAGGTGCAGCCGAAGATGAAAGAGCTGCAGGAAAAGTACAGGAGCGATCCGAAAGCGTTGCAGAGCGCAATGCAGAAGCTGTACAGGGAAGAGGGTGTAAACCCTCTTGGCGGCTGCCTACCGATGCTAATGCAGATGCCCGTGTTCTTCGCGCTGTACAGGGTGCTGGCGAATTCGGTACAGCTGAGAGGCGCTGATTTCATGCTATGGATCAGGGACCTGTCCACTCCCGAGATACTGATACCGTTCCAGACCCCGATGCTCGGGCTTGATGGAATTGGACTGCTGGCGGTACTCATGGGAGTATCGATGTTCCTCCAGCAGAAGATGACCACGGTGGATCAGAGCCAGAAGAGCATGACATACATTCTGCCGGTATTCATGACTTATCTCTTCATGAGATTTCCCGCCGGACTGACTCTGTACTGGTTCATGAACAATATCCTGACGATAGGCCATCAGAAGATGATAAACAGTAAGCTGGAAGCGGAAAAGCAGGTCTGACCGGAAAACCGGCAAAAATGATGGCAAAAAGGTCAAAGAACGAGACCTCGGCCGATATCATCTGTGCAACCGCAACACCGGAGGGTGCAGCGGCACTGGCGGTGATCAGGCTCAGCGGAAAGGGGTCCGCTGACCTTGTGGAGCGTCTGATGGAACTGGGGCCGGGTCGACTGAAGGGCAAAAGAAGAAAGACCGGGCTCCTGAAGCAAGGCAGCAGCGTCCTGGATCAGGTCGTGGCGCTGGGATGGCCGGAAGGATCCAGCTATACCGGCGAGGAAATGGTAGAGATAATCTGCCATGGAGTGCCGGAGATCGTCAGGAGCATAATGGACTGCCTGATGGACAGGGGAGCAAGGAAGGCCGAGCCGGGGGAGTTCACAAGAAGGGCATATGGATCGGGCAGGTTGAGCGCATGGCAGGTAATGGCGCTTTCAGCGCTATGGAGAAGCGGTGACGGTCCGAACAATATGGTAGGGAACGCATCAGCGGAATGCGAAGAGCTACTGCGCCTGATCGCCGAGGCAAGGGAAAAGCTGGAGGCGGAAATAGAATTTCAGGAAGAGCACTCGATCGGTGAAGATGACAGTGCAATAAGTATTCTTGAGTCTCTGAATGAATCCATGAAGAATTTCAGGAATAGGGCGTCGGAAATGGAGACCGTGAGCAGGGTTGTTCTCATGGGACCCGTTAATTCCGGGAAGTCCACTCTTTTCAATGTGCTGGCAGGAATGGAGAAGGCCCTGGTATCTGATGAACCCGGAACCACGCGTGACGGATCTTCATGCATAGTCGAGATGAGGGGAAGAAGGGTGCTCCTTTGCGACAGTGCGGGTTACGGAGGTCAGGGACTGGACAGAAAAGCGTACGAAGCGGTAATAGGTAACATGGAAGGAACGGAGAAGATCGTATGGTTGTCTGTGGGAGGTGATGAAGAGCCTCCAGAGGAGATTCTCGGGAAAGACGCGGAAATAATAAGAGTCAGCAGTAAGAGCGACCTGTTCGAAAACAGTGATGGTACTCACGTTGAGCACACACTGAGAGTATCGTCGGTAACGGGAGAGGGAATGGGAAAACTCGAGGAGTTCATATCATCTTTTCCAGGGAGTATGTCTGTCACGGGGGCTGCAAAAAGGATAGAGAAAGAGGTAAGGGATTCTCTGGAATACCTGTTGAGCGGAGACTACAGCCTTGCGGCGGAGCATCTGGCAGAGGCGGAAAATGAATTAAGAGCAATAACGGCAAGGGGAGATAACGTATCCCTGAGCGTTGAGAGGGCGCTGTCATCAATGTGCGTGGGGAAATGAGAAAAGACTTTGATGTCATAGTTGTCGGCGGAGGACATGCAGGGATAGAGGCTTCTCTTGCTGCGTCGAGACTGGGATGCAGGACTTTGATGATAACGGCCAGGCTATCCCGGATTGGGGAGATGTCATGCAATCCGGCAATAGGCGGGATAGCAAAGGGAACAATAGTAAGAGAGGTGGATGCCCTTGACGGGTCCATGGCCAAGGCGGCAGATGCGACAAGCCTGCAGTTCAGAATGCTGAACAGGAGGAAGGGACCTGCAGTATGGGGCCCGAGAGTCCAGTCGAATGCCGGGGATTACGCTGCATATCAGCAGAAAGCACTGGCCGGAAGCAGCGTTGGAGTACTCGAGGACGAGGTGATAAGACTGGACGGCGGGAACGATGCTGTGAGAGGGGTGATATGCAGAAGATCGGGGCATATTGCGGGACTGTCGGTGGTTATCGCTGCGGGGACCTTTCTCAGGGGCAGACTTTTCAGGGGGGATGAGTACTGGAGAGGAGGAAGGACGGGGGATATCTCATCGGACAGCCTTGAGGAGGATCTTGTGGCAAGAATGTTCCACGTGGAACGTTTCAAGACCGGAACACCGGCCAGGGTCCTGAGATCGTCCGTGGACACAGGGGCGATGGAAATAGAGCAATCGGAGGAGATCGGGTACAGGTTCAGCTATGACGGAAGCGAATTGTCATCCAGAAGGGATCCATGCTACACGGTTCAGACGAACAGCCGTACCGCACAGGCTGCGAAGGATTATCTGCATCTCTCACCGCTGATGGCGGGACGAATAGAGGGGACAGGGCCAAGATACTGCCCCAGTTTCGAGGACAAAGTCGTCAAATTCCCTGATCGCCACCATCACAGGATCTACGTAGAGCCCATGGGATACGGGTCAAGGTTCTACTATCTGAACGGTCTTTCCACTAGCCTTCCAAGGGTTGCTCAGGAGAAGATGATCAGATCTCTTCCGGGGTTCAAGGGTGCGGTCATCGCGCGGTTCGGCTATGCAGTGGAGTATTCTTACTTTCACAACAGCGAGATAGAGAACACACTGAGGTTGAAGAGGACGGGAAACGTATACGCAGCAGGACAGATATGCGGTACTTCGGGATACGAGGAAGCTGCTGGACTGGGCCTGATAGCGGGAATCAACGCCGCGCGGGAAAGCGGGGGCGTGGAGCCGATCGTTCTTTCGAGGATGGAATCATATCTTGGGGTCATGATCGACGATATAGTAAGCAAAGGAATAGATGAGCCCTACAGGATATTCTCATCAAGGGCGGAGAACCGACTGCACATCAGGCAGGACAACGCGGACAGAAGGATGTTCGGAACAGCGGTAAGGGCCGGCGTGCTGTCAAAGAAGAAGAAAGAACGGCTTCTTGGAAGAACGGAACAGGCGGGAGCGGCGGAGAGAGTCCTTACAACGGCAGTCGTCGACGGCGATCGATTGAACGTAATATGCAGACGATCAGACGTGTCTTCCGAAAGCATTGCTTCCCTTGTCCCCGAGCTTGGATCCCTTGACCGATCGGTTCTTGAATCGGTGATGCTGGACGAGAAATACTGTGGATATATCGACAGGAATCTCAGAAGGTACAGCGCAAGACAGCACTCGTCGGAGATCAGCCTGAAGAATATCGTATCGTATATGGACATTCAGGAAATATGCTGGGAGGCCAGGGAAGTTCTCGAGAGGGAAAGACCGGAGAACATGGCGCAGGCGTGCATGATCCCGGGAGTGAGACCGACGGATGTCAACGGTCTCATCATACACCTGAGCAAATACTGTTCCACGTGGAACACTGCCGCGGACTGATGGAGACGATGTCCGTTTCGCCGCCACTGTTTCCATCAGTCGAACGCATGGTGGAGGACGCGGCCGAGATGGGGATCGAATTCAACAGCGAGAGCGCGGGAAAAATAATCGAGTTCTCTCGTATACTGCTGTACAGGTCCAGGACTGCGAATCTCATAGGACCCGGCGAGAGGCGAAGACTCTGGAGCCGCCACATTCTCGAATCCGCCTGCTATTCCCTCCTTCTTCAAAGTGATCGGATGGTCGTTGATATAGGCACCGGCAACGGATTCCCCGGAATTATACTCGCTATTCTCGGTTTCAGGGTCAGTATGGTGGAGCCTCGAAGGAAGAGATATCTCTTTCTCCGCTATACCGCCGGCCAGCTGGGACTGGACGACTGCACTGCAGTTAAGTCCAGGATAGAGGACTTTGAGCCTGCCAACGATGTCTCATTTCAGAAACCGTCTCAGTTCACTGTAAGATCCGTCGCCCCGCCAGAGATACTGCTGGATAGCATTCGACGAATTTCGGGACCGGGCTCGACGCTTGTGGCGAGGAAGCCGGGCATTTCGGAGCAGGATGAATTCGCGGGAATCGTCGAGTTGAGATGTCCGCCGCTTGACCGCAGCGGTTTTCTGGTGCAGTATCGGGTCTGAATTCGTTCTCTGGATCTGAGTCCGAAGCAGATAGATCCGGGCTTCATTTGTAATTACATGTTATCCATACACTTGAACAATACCGAAAAGGACTCTTGATGAACGGTACCAGGATCATGGCAATCGCCAACCAGAAGGGCGGGGTGGGAAAGACCACCACGGCAATAAACCTCGGCGCAAGCCTGGCGATGAATGACCGAGAGGTGCTGATAGTCGATTTCGATCCCCAGATCAACGCTACAGCCGGTCTGGG
>JAFGPK010000101.1 GCA_016936235.1 Candidatus Fermentibacteraceae bacterium
GGTGCCGGGATGGTTTCCATCGACTATTCCGACCCTCTGCTCAACAGGCTTCGCCTGGACAGGTCGCGCAGGGACGATTACCTGGAACTGGTGCCTTCGCATATGGCTGAAATGTACAGGTCATACCTGGACGATGGATGGTGCAGCATCTCCCTGAGAGGGCCCGAACACCCCGACCTGATGGAGGGGGCGGACCCGGAGCGGATGGGTATGGCCGGCAGGGCCCTGTCCAGGTCCATGAGGGGCTTCCTGGAGGGAATTTCCTCCAACAGGATCGCATGGAACGTCTGCCTTCACCCAACCCGTGAGTGGGCCTGCAAGGTCCTTGGAGAAGAGAATGGATGGCAGAAGCGCATATGGGATGTGCTCGTCCCCATACTCAGGCTGGACAGGGAAGACCCGGGGGAAGCATGGCTCGAGCATGACCGTGAGCTGAAGCGCAGGACCGCTCATATGAACCGGGTTCGGTACGACATGATTCATTTCACCGGCCCCGGAACGGACCTGTTCGTAGGAATGGCCCCGGACAGGCTGTTTGCTGGGGGGAGATGCGTTAACCAGGCCGGTGTGGATTTCTTCCCGAACATCCCCACGGAGGAGATATTCAGCACGCCTCACAGCTCCAGGACCCGGGGAACCGTCAGGACGACGCGCCCTGTGGAGGTCATGGGGGCGCAGGTGGAAGGGGCATGGTTCCGGTTCGAGGACGGAGCAGTGGTGGATTTCGGAGCCGGGACCAACGCCGGGGTGCTGGCGCAGTACCTTGATTTCGACGAAGGGGCCAGGGCTCTGGGCGAAGTGGCGCTGGTGGATGTCGGCTCACCGGTGTTCAGCAGCGGCAGGATATTCTACAACATCCTGTTCGATGAGAACGCCTCATGTCACATTGCGCTGGGCAACGGCTACACGGACTGCATAGAGGGCGGCACCGAGATGTCACCGGACGAGCTTCGCACCGCCGGGTGCAACTCGTCCCTGGTGCATACCGATTTCATGATCGGTTCAAGGGAGGTTTCGGTATTCGGCGTCCGGGTGGACGGTTCGGAAGACACGATAATGGAGAACGGGGTTTTCGTTATTTAGGAGCGTGGAAAATGCTTGACGAAAGGCTGCTTGAGATACTCGCGTGCCCCCGGTGCAAGGGAGACCTGGAGTACAGGACCGATCCGGAAGAGGTGCTCATCTGTCATTCCTGCAGGCTGGTGTACGATGTCAGGGATGAGATTCCCATCATGCTGATAGACGAGGCGAGGCCGCTGGAGGAAGACTGACCCCGGGCCGGGTCCGGAGCCTGAACATGATCGAGAAAGGCGGCGTCATTCACCTGTGGGTGAAGGTGATACCCAGGGCGGGGAAAACGGGGTTCAGTGGACTGATGGCCGACGGCACTGTCAGGATATCCCTCAAGGCCCCTCCCGCCGACGGCAAGGCCAACGATGAACTTGTGAGGTACCTTGCCGCCGAGTTCGGAACGTCCCCATCGCACGTCAGGCTCCTTTCAGGAGCAGCAGCAAGAAGGAAACTGATCTCAATAGAATCCGCAGGTTCCATTCCTGCATGGCTGGATGACCGGCAGTGACCGGCCTCAGGGGTGTCCTGGTGGGCAGGGAGCACCAGCTTTCGTCCGCCATACGCTTCGCGGACAGGCTGGAACTGGAGAGGGTGAGCGGGATAATCCGGATCTGGGCTCCTCCGGGGATGGGCAAGACCAGGCTCGCGCTTGAAATCGAGAGATCCATGCCCTGCCGCCGTTTCCTCTTCCTCAGGGGAGACCCCTCTCCAGGCTTCTCCGTCTTCGGGACCTTCCTCGAGGAGTGGTTCGGTCTCAGTCCCCGGATGGACCCGGAATGGAACCGGAGCGCGTTCGAAAGCACCTGGGAAGGCTTCATGATGGTGCCGGCTGCGGGTCGTCGGGAGATGGAGGGCTTTCGGCCCTTTCTTGAGAGCCTGGCGGGTCTCTCTCCTGACCCCGGAATACTGAAGCTCGAACCGGAGCAGAGATGGGAGAGAACGGCCGAGTCCCTTGCCGGGTTCTTCGATCTTCTGGCATCAGGTTCACCCCTGGCGGTGGTGATGGAGGACCTGCAGTGGTTCACGGCTGACGAGCTTTCGGTTGCAGCGAAGATCATAGCAGGGGGGACCGCTCCCTCCAGGCTCTTCATTCTCACCGGCAGACCGGACCGTGACGGCTTCCCCCCTGAAATTCCCGGGGTCCCTCCTCTCCTGGAATCACTTGTCCTGGAGCTCGAAGGACTTACCGGCGACAGGATACCGGAATTCCTGGCGGGGCTGGGCTTTGAGCCTGCTGATGAAGGGCTCGTCGATTACCTGTGGAGTACCGCCGGGGGTATTCCGCTGTTCCTTCAGCAGGCGGTGGATTTCCTCAGCGGGACCGGTTCACTCGGGACGGACGACGGGATCGTGTCACTGGCAGTTCCCCGGGAGGTTCTGCCATCCTCCATCAGGGAGATATTCAGCTCCCGCCTTGACCTTCTACCCCCATCATCGATGAAGATCGCCGCCGCCGCCTCGATACTGGGATCGACGTTCCCCCTGTCCCAGCTGCACAGCATGGTGGCGCCGGAGGTCTGGAGCGAAGGTTCCGGGGGAGACCATCTGAAGGGTATTCTGCACTTCGATGTCGGTGAGGGAAGCTTCGACCACCTCCTTCTGAGGGAGTGGACCGCTGAGAGGGTGCCCGTCGGTGAGCTTTCATCGCTTCATCTAATGGCAGCCGCCGCCCTCAGGGAAGAGTCGGAAGCCGTTGTGTCCCCTTCAAGACTGGAGAGGATGGCAAACCACTATCTTCTCGGCGGGAATGAGCGTGAGGGTGTCCGGCTCCTGGAAAAAGCAGCGGAGGGGTATGCCGGGGAGTTCCGGAACGCGTCTGCCGCAAGGTTGTACAGGAGGCTGATCCCGTTGCTGGAAGAACCTCGAAGGACAGCCATGGAACTTGACCTCTACGATGTCTACAAGAACGGCGGGCTCCTGAGGGATGGTATCGAGCTCCTTTCGGGAACGCTTGACAGGATCGGTTCGGATACCGCCGGGGCCGGGTATGACCTGAAGCCTCTGGTGGAGATGAGACTGGGGGAGTGTCTGGGTTCCGCAGGGGAATTGCAGCAGGCCGAGGAAATGGTTCAAAGGGCGCTGGATGCTTTTTCTTCCGCAGGCGACCTTGAGAACCAGGCCAAGGCGGAGAGGCAGCTGGGCATGATCACCATGTCCGCCGGAAGGACGGAGGAAGCCCTCGAGATAATCGGGAGATCGGTGGCGCTGGCCCGTGAGACAGGCAGCGCCAGATTGCTGTGTGCCGCCCTGTACTGGGCCGCCATAGCATTCAGGCAGGTGGGGGACCACGAGAGGATGGAAGCCTGCACCCTGGAGCAGGTGGAGCTGGCCGGGAAGTCCGGCCTGACCCGCAGCATAATAGCCGGCTACGACAACCTCATGAGGATACACATTTACCGAAGGGATTACGATGCGGCCGAGGAGGTGCATGAGAAGCTGAGGGAAGCGGCCGAGGAGACGGGGAACTGGGCCGCGCTGAACACGGCCGCCAGCAAGATGGGCATCATCCACCTGAGGAGGGGTGAGACCGGAAAGGCGGCGGAATGCTTCCGCAGGTGCGCGGGTCTCTCAGAAAAGACAGGTAATATCAGGGCCCGGTGCGCGGCCCTCGGCAACCTGGCCCATGCATTCATCGAGATGAAGGACCCGGCGTCCGCCATGAAGTACGCCACCGAACTGATCGATACGGCGGGGAGGATAGGGTTCCGTTCGGGACTCATGTCCGGTTACGCCAGGATGGGGTACATCTTCACCATGATGGGCGATCACCACTCCGCGCTGGAATGCCTGGAAACCCAGATCGAGCACGCCCGGGCCCTCAAGGACTCCCGGAACCTCTCCGACGGCTGGGCCACCATAGCCGAGATCCAGTTCATCATGAGCGATATCCGGGGAGCGCTTTCCAGCATCGATCTCGCCCTCGAGCACTCCGGTTCCGCAGGCGACATGCTCCTGTACGGCAGCCAGCTGGCGCAGCGGGGCAGGTACCTTTTCTACAGCGGGAACCCGGATGGCGCAACCGGCTCCCTTCAGGAGGCTCTGGAAGTGAACGGGGACAGGAAGGGCCGGGAGCATGTGGTGCTCCGTTGCAGGATGTACCTTGATGCACTGGCCGGCCGGGATGTCCTGTGCCTGCTCCGGGAGGAGCTGCAGCCGGAAGTCCAGGCGGAGGTCCATTTCTGCCGGTGGAAGGTCACCGGGGACCCCGGTTCCGCGCAGAGGGCAAGAGCGATCCTGGAGAGCGCCGGGGTTCCCCGGACCCATCCCATGTTCCGTCTCCTGCCTCCCGGAACAGGGCACTGAGAAGCCATTGGGCGTTATTGACAACCCGCACCGGCTTATCCATTGTTACATGACTTCTAATGAAAGGGGTTCTGCATGGAAAAGAAGCGTAGGATGATACTCATTGTCGCGGTGGTGGGTATGATAGGTACATTCCTGCCCTGGGCCAGCGCCTTCGGTTTCACGGTAAGCGGGACTGAGGGAGACGGCTGGATCACACTCATACTCTTCGCCATAGGCGGCGCCATAGCGTTCTTCGCCGGGGACAAGTCCGAACCCCTGGGCAAGGGCAAGCTCATGGGCGTCTGGATACCCGCCGCCCTGGCCGCTTTTATAGCGCTGAGGAAGATATTCACCAAACCGGCTGGAATAGATATCGGCATCGGCCTGTGGCTGATAGCCATCGCGGGTATCATCCAGATCGTGCACATTCTCTTCCTGAAGGGTTCCGCCGCTGCGGCAGCGCCTTATTCAGCCCCTGCCCCTCCTGCCCCTCCTGCCCCTCCGGCTCCTGAACCTGCTCCGGAAGAGGAAGAGAAGGAGTAGCGGGAGAGAGTAACCTGCTTCAATCCTGACCGGCGAAGGCGCCCTCCCGAAGGGCGCCTTCAAACATCGAACCGCGCGGATCGCGCAGTCCGACCTTAATGAAGCAGGTCCGAACTTGTTACGGGGCGTGGATGTTATCATAATCGCTGTTCGATGTTCGCCCTTTCATTCTGGATGGAACAGGTAGCTTATGTTCGCAGTCATTCCCGGGAACTGGGACTGCCCCCTCCCCGGGGGGGTCGAAGTGGCAAGGCGCAGCCGGGTCCCCGGGGAGAACCATGAGATGGTCCGGACGGCCCTTTCCGGAGGCGAGAGGCTGTTCCTCATAGGGACAGAGGGAGTATCGCAACGGGACTGCTTCGCCGTGGCCACGGACCATATCGCCCTGTTCGGGTCCAGCGCCCTCGCGGGGCCCAACAGGGAGGACCTGGGACCGCGGTTCCCCTCCCTGATGGGGTTGTACCTGGCGCCTTCGGGCAGCTGGGAGAGGGGCGTGGTGGCCAGGGTTCCGGACTGGAAGCTTTCCACGCCGGCGGAACTTGCGCTGCTGGGAACACTGGCCCTGGTCTCCGAAGGTGTGGGGGAGGCGGAGATAGCAGGTCACGGAGGAGCCAGAGTAATGCTCCTTGTGCGGTGCCACGGATGGGATTCCGTGAACACACAGGCCCCGCCGCTCTCTGAAGCGGCTGAGGCGGCCGGGGACCTGTACAACTCATTATTCACCGAGGGAGGTGAGGAGCGTGAACTATAAGGATACCATACAATTGCCCAGGACCAGCTTCTCCATGAAGGGCAATCTCATCAGGATGGAACCCGAGATACTGGAGAAATGGGAGAACGGGGACATCTACGGAAGACTGCGGGAAGCCAGGAAGGGCTCTCCGAAGTTCATACTCCACGACGGGCCTCCCTACGCCAACGGCCATGTCCATCTGGGCACGGCCCTGAACAAGATACTGAAGGACTTCATAGTGAAGTCGTACAGCATGATGGGATACGATTCCCCCTACGTTCCGGGATGGGACTGCCATGGCATGCCCATCGAGCACAGGGTGATGAACGACCAGCCCGAGGGAGGCGCGGACCTCACCCGTGAAGAGGTGAGGGTGAAGTGCCGCGCGTACGCCTCCCGCTACGTTGACGTGCAGAGGGAGGAATTCAGGAGGCTTGGAGTCTTCGGCGCCTGGGACCGTCCCTACCTCACCATGAGCACGGACTACGAATCCGGCATAATAAGGGCGTTCGGGAAGCTGGTGGAGAGCGGGTACGTATACCAGGGCCTCCGGCCCATACACTGGTGCATGAAGTGCGGCACCGCGCTGGCGGAGGCGGAAGTCGAGTACGGCGACCACTCGTCGCCCTCCATATATGTCGCCTTCCCCCAGCACGATCCGGAAGACTGGGAGGAGCGGGGCGTTCCCAGGGGAGTCGAAGTGGTAATATGGACCACCACTCCATGGACGCTTCCGGCCAACATGGCCGTTGCCCTTCATCCCGGGGAGGACTATGTGGTGGTCCGCGCGGGGGGGAGGAATTTCCTTGTTGCCCGTAAGAGGGCCGGGGTCTTCATGGAGGAGACCGGAATGGCAGGGGAAGTGCTGCCGGAAACGGTTTTCACCGGAGAGAGGCTGGAGGGCCTCCTCCTGCAGCACCCGGTATTCCATGACAGGAACTCACGTATGATAGTGGCCGAGCACGTCACCATGGAGGACGGAACAGGCTGCGTTCACACGGCTCCCGGCCACGGGGCGGAGGATTTCATGGTGGGGCGTGAGTACGGTCTGGAAATATTCAGCCCCGTGGAGGAGGACGGCACTTTCGCCGATACCGCTGGAAAGTATGCCGGAATGCACGTTTTCAGCGCGAACAGGGTGATAGTCGAGGACCTGGAAGCTTCCGGCAGACTGCTCCATTCCTCCGTTGTGGCCCACAGCTATCCACACTGCTGGAGGTGCAGCAGCCCTCTGATATTCCGCGCCACCAGGCAGTTCTTCCTGGACCTTTCGAAGGACGGCCTCAAGGACAGGGTCCTTGACAGGGTAGACGAGGTGCAGTGGCACCCCGGCTGGGGCTACGAGCGGATGAAGAACATGATGAGCGTCAGACCCGACTGGTGCCTGTCCAGACAGAGATCCTGGGGGGTCGCGCTTCCTGTATTCACCTGCGGGGACTGCGGTTCTCCGGTCCTGGACCATGAAGTCATAGCCGCCGTCGCCGACGCGGTTTCCCGGGAAGGCTCCGATGTATGGTTCAGGCTGGAACCGGTGCAGCTCTTCGGGCTGGCCGGGAAGGAACCGGTCTGTCCGTCCTGCGGAGGCTCCTCTCTTCAGAGGGTGGACGATATCCTCGATGTCTGGTTCGACAGCTCCCTCAGCCACTACAATGTCCTGACGGAGAAGCACGGTCTCTCCCGTCCGGCGGCGGTATACCTGGAGGCCACGGACCAGCACAGGGGATGGTTCGGCGTGAGCCTCATCACGAGCGAGGCCCTTGGACTGGGACGGCCCGCGGACAACATAATCACCCACGGACTGATACAGGACAGGAACGGCAGGAAGATGTCCAAGTCCCTCGGCAACGTCATATCCCCGCTGAAGATCATCGACCGTCAGGGTGCGGACATACTCAGGCTCTGGTTTGCCGGCGTGGACTACACGGCGGACTTCAGGGCCGATCTCTCCCAGCTGGACGACGCCGGTGAAGCCTACAGGAAGCTGCGCAACACTCTCAGGTTCATGCTGGGCAACCTGGGGGGAATGGAGGAGTTCGACCTTGATCCCTCAAGGCTGTCGGGGTTCGACAGGTACATCTACCTCAGGTTCAGGAGACTCATGAGGTTCTGCCTGGACGAGTACGGGAAGTTCCAGTTCCACAGGGTCTACAGGGAACTACGGAACTTCGCCGTGGTAAGTCTGTCGGGCCAGTTTCTGGACATGAGGAAGGACAGGCTCTACTGCGGCTTCCCGGATTCCGGGGAGAGCAGGAGTACGAGGCTGGTGATGGCCTGGATGCTCAAGAACATGGTTCAGCTCCTTGCCCCGCTGATACCCTTCACGGCGGAAGAGGCATGGGCTGAGCTTCCTCCGGCCCTAAGGGACGGGGAGGACAGCGTCCATCTCTCGCTGTACCCGGAATGGGATACGCTGTCGGAATCCGAGGACGAGAAGCTGGAGCTGGAAGCATGGATCCCCTACCTGGATGTTCGGAAGACCGTACTAAAACAGCTGGAGGAGAAGAGGGGCGCCGGGGAGATAGGCGGCGGGCTGGATGCCGCCGTCGACCTCGAGGTGCCGCCGGGAATGGCGGGGTCAGCCAACGGTGAGGACTGGGCCGATTTCCTCATAGTCTCCCAGGCGTATGTAACCGAAGGAAACGGAGTGACCGTTTCCGTAAGGATCGCGGAAGGCGGCAAGTGCAACCGCTGCTGGAGGATACTGCCTGAAGTGGGAACACTGGAGCCCGACGATGTCTGCGGCAGGTGTTCCGGCGTCCTGAAAGAGATGGGACTGTATGACTGAGACCAGGGCCCGGAGCACCGGCTATCTCACCGCGGTGGCGTTCCTGGCGGCCGACCAGCTGACCAAGAGGATGGCGCTGGGATGGCTCGACCTCCACCATCCGGTGGAGTTCCTCGGCGGTCTCGCAAGGTTCACGCTTGTCTGGAACCGCGGCGCGGCATTCAGCCTTCCCTGGGGAGGCCCGATGTTCCTGACCGTCATAACCGCGGCGGCTGCGGTACTCGTCTCTGTGCTGATATGGAGAATGGCTGACAGACCCGCTCTCTTCCTCGTGGGAATGGGAGCCATACTGGGCGGTGCCCTCGGCAACCTGCTGGACAGGTTCATCTACGGCAGTGTGGTGGATTTCATCGACGTCGGGATCGGTTCGAGACGCTGGCCCACCTTCAACCTGGCGGACATCGCCATTACCACCGGCGGTATCCTTCTCGTGATACTGTACAGGAGGGACCCGCCCAGGAGCCCGGAGAAAGGGAGCGAGACCGATGCAGGCGATTAGAACCCCATCCAGGACTGTGGTGGCGGTGGGGGGCAATTCGCTCATCTCCGCCGGCGCCGTCAACGGTAACCTGGACACCCACGGCCTGGCGAGGGAGGTCTGCGAGGAGCTGGCCACCATCGCGCAGTACAGGGGCGGTGTCGTCATCACCCATGGCAACGGTCCGCAGGTGGGCTTCGAACTCCTCCGGAACTCCATGGCTTCCTCCATCGTCCCGCCTGACGGGATGGACGTGAACGTGGCTGCGACCCAGGGCTACATCGGTTATTTCCTTCAACAGGTTCTCGGGGACGTGCTGGAGGAGCGCGGAGTGGACATTCCGGTGACGGCCCTGATCACACAGGTCCTGGTAGCTCCTGATGATCCTGCCTTCCGGAATCCCTCCAAACCCGTCGGGCCTTTCTACAGCCTGGAAGACGCCGGGAAGGCCATGGACCAGCATGGATGGATCATGAAGGAAGACGCCGGAAGAGGCTGGCGAAGGGTGGTCCCCTCCCCCAAACCGAGGAGGATACTCGAGCTGGAAGCCATAAGGACACTGGTGAACGCCGGCCAGATAGTCATATGTGTCGGAGGCGGTGGAGTCCCCGTGGTCAGGGAGGGCTACAAGGTGAGGGGAGTACCGGCCGTGATAGACAAGGACCATGTGAGCGCCCTGCTGGCAACCAGGCTTGAGGCTGATACTTACGTCATCTCCACCGCCGTGCCCCATGTATACGTAAATTTCGGCAAACCTGACCGGAGAGCCATCGAGTACGCGACCCTGGAGGAGATGGAGCACTTCGTGAGCATGGGGGAGTTCGCCGAAGGTTCCATGCTACCCAAGATAAGGGCGTCCATCGGGTTCCTGAAACACGGAGGGGAGAGGGTCGTCATCACATCACCGGGCAACATCCTCAGGGCCATGGACGGTAAAGCAGGCACCACCATCGTACACGGTACCGCGGCCATCAAGAGCGGAGCGCGACTCTCGGAGCCTGACTGAGGCCGCTTTCCTTTGATCGGTGGAGTGTTATCTTACTCCCGTTAATCGAATAAATGCCATGGATCCGAAAGGGGATCATCATGCCCGTTCTTTATGAAACAGATATTGAATCCGAGGCCGATCTGAAGGTATTCGTCACTGATATACGTCCGGAAGCGGACCTCGCGGTGTACGAATCAACAAGCAGATGGGACGCCACGGTTCCCGAGATCTGGTACTACACTGATATCCGGGGAGAGGCCGAGAAGATCGTCCATTTCACCGAGAACAGGTTTGACGCAGACCTGACCGTATTCAGGACGAACGTCCAGTCCGACGCGGGCTGGATCAACTCGGGGAAGTCCGGAATGCTCTAGCCCGGGTCATGGCGGGTTCCGAAATGCACTGGAAGGATCTCTGGGAGAAGTACAGCGCGGAGGAGACGGCCCGCATGGAGGCGATGCCGGCCGGCCGGCTGCTGCAGGATATCAGGGCGGGTCATTTCGGTGACTATTACGGCATCTGGAGGGTGGTGGGGAGTAAGGCTTCCCTGGAAGAGGCCGGATGGACCCTTTTTGAAGTCCTCGAGACCGATATCGACTACCTCTACAGGTATCACTGCGCCGCGGCCCTCCTGAAGCTCATGGGAATGGACGACCTCCAGCCGGTGGACCTGAGCGGGAACCACAGCGCCGTGCAGGACAATATAAGGATGGTCAGGTGTGCTCTGGAACGCCGCATAGGTCCTCCGGGAACTTCATCGGACCAACCTTGACGATTGAGCGGCTTGTATATATCCTTCGTGCCACACATTGTATGGTGCGGTGGGCGATTAGCTCAGGTGGCTAGAGTGCTTGCTTGACATGCAAGAGGTCACTGGTTCAAGTCCAGTATCGCCCACCATTTTTTTTCATCATCCTGACCGGAAGGAGGTCGCCGGACCATGCGTATACTATTTCCCGACAGCAGTTCAAAGAACTTCGAGGCCGGCACCACCGGTCTGGAGATCGCGTCGGACATTTCAAGGGGACTTGCCAGGAATGCGCTGCTGGTTCGCTTCAACGGAAGGCTGCTTGATCTGGAGGAACCCCTGGAGGATGACGGATCGATAGAGATACTCACATTCAGCGACGAAGAGGGCCGCAGGACCCTGCGACACAGCTGCTCCCATCTGATGGCGGGAGCGGTCCAGAAGCTATTCCCGGGGACGATCCTGGGGATCGGTCCGGCCATCGATGATGGCTTCTATTACGACATGCGGATCCCTGACTTCCCCGGTATTTCCGCCTTCGAAGACATCGCCGAGGAAATGCGCAGGCAGGTTAAGGAAGACATACCCTTCATCCGGATGGAGATGAGCTGCGACGAAGCGCTGGAGCTGTTCCGGGAGAGGGGCGAGAGCTTCAAGCTGGAGCTGCTGGATGAGCTCCGTGAAGCGGGCGAGAATATCTCGGTCTACCGCCACGGCGACTTCGTCGACCTCTGCCGCGGGCCCCATGTGCCATCCACAGGCTACCTCAGGAACTTCCAGCTGCTGAGTACCGCCGGAGCATACTGGAAGGGCGACGAGAAGAATCCCATGCTCACCAGGATATACGGGACTGTCTTCGACTCCTCGAAGAGCCTGAATGCTCACCTGGAAATGCTGGAAGAATCCAGGAAGCGGGATCACAGGAAACTCGGTCCGGAACTGGGCCTGTTCGCAATGGGAGGCGAGGGGGGTCCCGGCCTGGCCTACTGGCTGCCGGCGGGAACCATCGTCCGCGAGGAGCTGGAGAGCCACTGGAAGAAGGCTCACGTGAAGGCCGGATACCAGCTCGTGAGTACTCCCCACATTGCCCCTGCAGAGCTTTGGAAGACATCGGGCCATTACGACTACTACCACGACAACATGTACTTCCTGGACGTGGACAAGGGCGAGTACGCCCTCAAGCCGATGAACTGCCCCGGTCATATACTTATCTACAAGAACAGCAGGCGGTCCTACCGGGAGCTGCCCATGCGCCTTGCCGAGCTCGGAGTTGTCTACAGGTGCGAGAAGAGCGGTGTGCTTCACGGCCTGATGAGGGTGAGGGGTTTCACCGTGGACGACGGGCACATCTTCTGCACCGGTGATCAGATAGTGGACGAGATACAGAAAGTGGTGAGGTTCGCCCTCTACTTCCTTCGTATCTTCGATTTCGGCTACAGCATAGAACTCTCCCTGATGGATCCCGAGGATCCGGAACGCTATGCCGGCGAACCCGAGGAATGGCGGAAGGTGGAGCCGGCTCTGGCCCGTGCCCTGAACGAGATGGGCGAGGATTACAGGACCGTTACGGGAGAGGCGGCGTTCTACGGCCCGAAGATCGACATCAAACTGAGGGATGCCCTTGGAAGGTACTGGCAGGGACCCACCATCCAGTTCGATTTCAACATCCCCCAGAGGTTCAACCTGACCTATGTGGGCGATGATGGCGGCGAGCACAGGGTATACATGGTTCACAGAGCCCTGTTCGGATCCGTTGAGAGGTTCATCGGCAACCTGATAGAGCACTACGCCGGAAACCTCCCGGGTTGGCTTGCACCCACTCAGGTCGTTATCTTACCTATTACGGAAACTCAGCTCGAGAAGGCTGATGAAACAGGCAGGATCGTGTCCGAGGCCGGACTTCGCTGCATGGTCAACGGCAGGAACGAGACTGTTGGATACAGGATAAGAGAAGCGGAGACCGGCAAGATCCCGTTCATGTTCATAATAGGTGAACGCGAAGCGGAATCAGACAGGGTAGCTCTGCGCGTTCATGGTGAGGGCGACAGGGGTTCCATGGAACTCGATCTGGCCCTGGAGATAGTAAAGGCCGGATGCAGGCGGCCGGAATTGCCCGAATAGGAGGAAAGTACATCAGCAGGAAGGAACAGAACAGGGTTAATGGGGAGATCCAGAGCCCCCGGGTGAGATTGCTCGATGAAAACGGAGACCATGTAGGAATACTGAGCATAAAGGATGCGTTGGACCTGGCTGAAAAAGCCGGACTTGACCTCGTTGAGATCTCACCGGGAGCAGACCCGCCCGTTGTCAGCATTGTGGATTTCGGGAAGTTCCGTTACAGACAGAAGAGAAAAGAGAGGAAGGCCAGGAAGAGCCAGAACGTCGGAGGCCTGAAAGAGGTCAAGTTCAGGCCGAACACCGAAGAGCATGACTACAATTTCAAGATGAAGCATGCCAAGGAATTCCTGGAGTCCAGACATAAAGTGAAGGCCACAGTAGTGTTCCGGGGTCGCCAGCTTGCCTACAAGGAGCAGGGCTACGAGCTCCTGGACAGGCTTGCCGAGGATCTGAAGGAATACGGCCAGACAGAGAGAAAACCCACGATGGAGGGGCGCCAGATGACCATGATCATCGCCCCGCTGAAAGAGAACAATTAGCGACCTCGAAAGAGGTCGCCCGGAGGAGAACCGATGCCCAAGATGAAGACCCACAAGGGAGCCGCCAGGCGGTTCCGCAAGACGGCCAAGGGGAAGTTCAAGATGAACAGGCCCCTGGCACAGCACATCAAGACCAAGAAGAGCCCTAAGCGACTCAGAAAGCTTCGCAAAGCCAGCATCGCCTCACACGCGGATGCCAGGAAGCTCAAGAAGCTTCTGCCTTAGGTACGGGAGAGAAACATGAGCAGAGTCAGGAACGCAGTAGCGAGGAAACAGAAGCACAAGAAGAGACTGAAGGACGCCAAGGGTTACGTTGGCGGAAGAAGGAAGCTGTACACTGTTGCGAACGATGCCAGAAAAAAGGCGCTCGAGTATCAGTACCGTGACAGAAGGAACAGGAAGAGGGATTTCCGCTCCCTGTGGATCACCAGGATAAACGCCGCGGTGCGCGAACATGGAATGACTTACAGCGCCTTTATTTCCGGTGCCAGGACGGCGGGCATCGTGCTGGACAGAAAGGTACTGGCGGACCTGGCGGTCACTGACCCAAGTGCCTTCGCCAAGGTCGTGGAATCAGTTAAAGCCGCTCTCTGAGGGAGAGGGGATGCATCGTGTCCCAGTCGGAAGATATCGAGAGGTTGACTGAGGCCATCAATAGACTGATAGTCAGATACAGGTCAGTCTATTCCCAGAGGAATGAGCTGGCGGCACGGGTCAAGGAACTGGAGTCCAGGCTGGAGAACAGCGTTGGACCGGTTGATTCTGAGGGTTACAATATCCTCAGGATTCACAGCGCCAGGCTCCTGAGAGAGCGTCAGGAGATCAGGCGAAGGTTGTCGGGAGTGCTGGAAAAACTGGAAAGTATTGAAATAGAAGGCAAATAAGGAACCAGATGAGCAACCGGACCGAAGTGACCCGCGTGAACATTTTCGGGCGGGAATATACTATCCGGGGAGCGGGTTCTCCCGCTTACATTGCCGAGATCGCTCATTACGTCGACATGAAGATGCGGCAGATGACGGACAACGCCACAATGGCCTCAACGGCCAAGGTGGCCATTTTTGCCGCCCTGAACATAGCAGATGAACTCTACCAGAAGAGAGAGCAGAACCAGGAGCTGGAAGACAGCTTCAGCAGCGAACTCACACACCTGGCCGACAGGGTCGAACAGGTCCTGTCAGAAACCTCGCATCCCGCACTGGCGGTGAAGTCCGCAGAGCCTGATTCATCTGCTGTAATTGAAGAAGCCTCCACGATCCAGCAGAACAGCACATCCGAGATACCGCGATAGGGTCTGAAGGCGGCCGGGTCGGTTCCGGTCGATTCAACCCGGATCGAATCAGCTCGAGCTGATTCGACCAAGGTCTGGTCAGCAAAGCTGAACAGACCCGTGTTAAGGACACGGAA
>JAFGPK010000102.1 GCA_016936235.1 Candidatus Fermentibacteraceae bacterium
TTGAAGAATGCAAACGTTTCATAATGAGGGAGATAATATGATCGCTCTTTTTCTTTCGATCGTCGCGGCACCCATGCCGGGACCTGACATGTGCGCCCTGGCCAGACCTTTATCGGCTCCTTACTGCAACCTGCTTCAGGAAACCGATACACCGCACGATTTCGATGTCCAGCATTACGATGTGTCCATAGAGGTGTTCCCCGCGACGGAGATTCTCGAATGCACCACCGGCGTTACCTTCGAGTCGACCATCGCGGGTCTTTCCGAGATAAGGCTGGACCTGGTCCAGCTTGAGGTGAGTTCGGTGTCGGACGGTTCCGGTCCCCTCACCTGGTCGCAGATCGGAGATTCTCTGTTCATCCAGCTTCGGTCGCCGCTCAACCAGGGAGAGACCGGGACGGTTACGGTGGAGTACTCCGGCACTCCCTGGAACGAGGGTCCCGGGGGGTTCGGGGGCTTCTTCTTCAGCGCCTACGTCTACTACCATATGGGAGTGGGCATCAACACCGATCCTCCGTCCCTGGGAAGGGTGATCTTCCCCTGCTGGGACCATCTTGCTGACAAGGCTTCCTTCGAGTTCCACATAACGGTGCCCGATACGCTCTACGCCGTGGCCAACGGCGACCTTGTCCTGAAGCGGGACAATCCCACGGATGCCACCACCACCTTCCACTGGGACCAGCCGCAGCCCATGTCCACCTACCTGGCGGCCTTTTCCGTCTCGGACTACACTGTCCTGCAGGATTCCACCTACGACTGGATCTACTACTTCGTCTACCCGTGGGAAGTCGATGACGCCCTGGGGAGCTTTCAGAACGTAAACCTGATGATGGACAGGTTCGAGAGCGTCTACGCTCCGTATCCCTGGGATACGAAATTCAGCTACGTCGAGACCCCGATGGGCGACATGGAGCATCTCACGGAAGTCTACCACATTGCCTACGCCGTCAACGGCAACACAAACTTCGACTGGCTCCTGGCACACGAAATGAGCCATCACTGGTGGGGGGACTGCGTCACCGAAGCCGACTGGAACGATGTATGGCTCTCGGAGGGCTTCGCCACCTACAGCGAGGCCATATGGGCCGAAAGCTACGGACAGGCAAGCTACGACGACTACATGCTCAACGACATCATGATACCCTATCTGAACAGCGGAGAGCTCTTCCCGATGACCAACCCGACCACGCCCTCCGAGATGTGGAGCTACACCACCTACCAGAAGGGCGCCAGCGTGCTTCATATGCTCAGGCACATCATAGGCGACCAGGACTTCTTCGATGCCTACGACACTTATTTCCAGCACCACGCCTACTTCCTTGCCACCACCGACGACTTCCGCGACCACGTGGAAGCCGAGTACGGGGACATAGACTGGTTCATCGACACATGGGTCCATGGCTGGGGCTATCCTGTATATGACATAGACTACAGCTGGGTGCAGTCCGGACCGGAATGGGACGTCACCGTCGACCTGCAGCAGGTGCAGTGGACACCCACGATCTTCACCATGCCCCTGGAATTCCTGATAATCGGAAGCTCTCAGGATTCGCTGGTGGTGATGTGGAACGACCAGGCGGTCCAGAGCGAGGTGTTCCAGGTACCCTTCGAACCCGTCAGCGTGGATTTCGATCCCGGCCACTACGTGCTCGCCACCCACCTGACCGGAATCGACGAACGTCCCCAGCCTCCCCCTTACGGCACGGGCACGCTTCATCTGGCCCCCAATCCCGCCGCTGGCTCCACGGAGATAATCTGGAGCGGGATGGAGGATTCTCCTCTTGAAGCGGGCATCTACGATCTCTCGGGCCGCATGGTTCAGGGATGGAGCCTGTCGACGGGTGAGCGGGAGCTTGACCTTGCCCTGGTTCCCTCCGGGCTTTACCTCCTCCTGGTTTCGGGAGATGGCGGCATAAGACAGACGACCAAGCTGATAGTCCGGTAGCCTTCCGGACCCGCGCAGGCGATTATTTTAGCTGAGTATGCGGCTGCAACCCACGGCGACGGGAGACTGACCTGAGCGATACCTGGTCTTCACTGCTGGAGGCGGACCTCAGGGACATTACCGAATTGATGTCCTCCGAAGGCGCCGCCAGAGGGAGGCTGGTGCCGGGAGAACGCAGGGAGGTCGCTGTACTCTTCATCGACCTCCACGGTTTCACCGCGCTGTCCGAAGAGCTTGACCACGAGACCGTGCACAGGCTCACCGGCGGTATCATGAGAGCTCTTTCAAGGACGATAGAAGCCCACGGCGGCTACCTGGACAAGTACGAAGGCGACAGGATAATGGCGCTCTTCGGTGCCGTGAGGACCCATCTGGATGACTGCGAGAGGGCAGTATCCGCAGGCCTTCGAATGCTGGAGATAGTCATGGAGATACAGAGCATTCTCAGCCGGCGGAAGATAAGCATAGGTGCGAGGGTGGGCATTTCCTACGGACCCGTCACAGTCGCTCCGGACCCTTCAGGTCACCTGACCGCTTCCGGGGACCTGGTGAACATCGCCTCCCGCATGGAATCCAGCGCAGGGATAGGGACCGTTCAGGTCACCGAAGGGGTCAGGGACGAATGCGGCGATATCTTCACATGGCTTGACCTCGGGGAGAGGGACATCAGGGGCAGGAGGATGCCGGTCCACTCCTACCGGCCCATCGGACACGGCAGTGACAGGATATTGAGAAAAAAGAGGGTTTCGAGTCTCGAATGGGAATTCGTGAACAGGGAGGCTGAGCTGGAAGGTCTCGGGTCGGCCCTGCGGGACTTCGCCGGTTCTGACTCCCGGGCTTCCCGGCTCTTCATCCTGAGAGGGTTCGATGGAGCGGGGAAGACACGCCTGGCCGGCGAGTTCGCCTCGGGGATACTGTCCTCGGGACTGACAGGCGTGCTGCTGTCCGATACGTCTCCCTACGCTCAGAAACCCTTCCAGATGTGGACGGACGCCCTGGGCCGGCTGAAGAACCCGGCGGAGAGGCTCCTGACAGGAGAGGATGAGAGAGCCTGCCTCCTGGAACTACTGGGAGAGGGAGACTGGGAGGGAGCCGACAGGCTGTCCCCCCACGATCTCATGGAAATGAGAAGGTCGGTCATCTCCAGGGCGGTCCTTTCCATACAGGGGAACTCCCCCTTAGGAGTGCTCCTTATCGTGGCGGACAATCTGCACAGGGCCGACAGCGCTTCACTGGAAATACTGAACGGGCTCCTGGAGATGCCGGGCTTTTTCATCGTGGCATGTGTCGCACCCGGTTCGGAAGAACAGGAACTTCGAGGGTCTCTCGGGGAGGAGCATGCGTCGTCACTGACCGTGATCGACATTCCGCCCCTGAGCGAAGACGCGACGGCGCAGCTGGTGCGCAGCGTCCTCCGCAGCGCGGGCCGCTTCCCGGACAACCCGGACGGCCGGATTCTCCTTCGAGGGATATTCACAAAGTCCTCGGGGCTACCGTTCATCGCGGTGGAGATGCTGAGACTGCTGATAGAATCCGGTTTTCTCGCTCTTCACGGAGACAGGTGGGAACTTGAATCCGGCGACTGGGAGGAGACCGTTCCGGAATCGGTCAGGGGTCTCCTCAGGTGCAGGATCGATTCGCTGTCCCGGAGCGAGCGGAAAACCCTCCAGATAGCATCCATCACGGGGAGGCGGTTCGATGTCCGTGTACTGCGCGGCGTCGCAGGGCAGCTGGACCCCGTCCTCTCCGGAGAGGTCGACAGCTGCGTCGCAGCAATGGCCGGCGAGGGTATACTGGAAAGCGTCAGCGGGCAGGGGGGCGACGTTTTCGAGTTCAGCAGCCCGGTGTTCCAGGAGATAGCGTCTTCCACCGTCCTCAGGCAGAACAGGATGACCGTGCACAGGGCGACGGCGGAAGAACTGGAGAGGATCTTCGGTTCGTCTCCGGGGAGGTTCTCCGCAGAGATAGCCCTGCACCTGCAGGCGGCGGGGGATACCCTGAGAGCTGTTTCCAGCGGATTCAAGGCTCTCGAGTACCTGGCCGGAACGTACCAGAACGAGGAATGCCTGTCCTTCTCCAGACTGATGGAGGGCTGGGTGGCGGGTTCGGATCAGCCGGAGCGGGGCGATATCCTGATGGAGATACTCATCAGGAGGCAGAACGTGCAGTACAGGACCGGCCGGTTGGATGACATGGAGAAGACCCTCATCAGGCAGCTGGAGCTGGCTCTCCAGCGGGGCGGGGACGTGGAGCTGGGGAAGACGTACTGCAGCTACGGCGAGCTGAAACGCATGCGGAGGGACAGCCCCGCGGCCAGGGAATACCTGGACAGGGCCATCGAGTGTTCCCGGAGGGGAGGGGACCTCAATGTGCTGGGCATGTCCCTGAGCAACATGGGAGCGCTGCTCCACGGGCTGGGAGAGAGCGAGGGAGCCGTAAGATGTTTCAAGGAGGCCATATCCGTACAGGAGCAGTGCGGCAATTCAAGGAGTGCCGCCATCGCCATGCTCAACCTGTCGGCAATGCACATAGATGCGGACAGGGTCGATCTGGGCCTGGAACTCCTCGAGAAGGCCCTGGGTAACTTCAGGAAGGTCTCCTACAAGACCGGAGAGGCCTCCGCGCTTTTGAACATGGGTCTGCTGCTCGAGAAGGAGGGAAGGCCGGAAAAGGCGCCCGGTATCCTGCGTGAGGCCGTCACACTCAGCAGGGAGACCGGG
This sequence comes from Candidatus Fermentibacteraceae bacterium, assembly GCA_016936235.1. GTDB lineage: Bacteria > Fermentibacterota > Fermentibacteria > Fermentibacterales > JCC-6 > Aegiribacteria. The sequence goes on from JAFGPK010000102.1 coordinate 4,666, forward strand.
TTCCGCCACGGCCTGGCCAACTCTCTGGCCGTCCTCGGACGGATTCTGGCGGATACCGATCCCGTGGAAGCCGAGGAATGCCTGCTGGAGTCCATGGGACTCTGTGAGGAGATATCTGAACCCGGAATAAAGCTGGAGGCCCTGGTGAGCCTTTCCCGGATCTGTCTTGAAGACGGCCGCCTCGACGATGCCTGCTCCATGTACGTCGAAGCCCTGGCTCTGTGCCGGGAAAAGGAAGGCCGTCGCTGCGATGACAACCTCAAGAAGTTGAAAGAGATAAGGTCTGATCTCTCGGGGAGGGGCGTTCCCACTACCCGGCTTGACGGCGGCTGACCGCCTTCCTTAATATTCGTCGATGATCCGAGAGACGGGAGTACAGCTTGAAGATACTTTTCCTGACCCATGATCTGATCACCATACCGCTGGGCGTGTCGTACATCTCGTCCGTAGCCAGGCTCGGGGGGCATGATGTCATGGCCGCCGTGCTGAACGAGAGGGACCTCCTGGAGACATCCAGGCGCTTTTCCCCCGATGTGGTAGCTTTCGGCTGCACCACCGGCTTCCACAACAAGTACCTCGATGCCGTAAGGGAGATCCGGTCCGTTGCACGCGATGCCGTTACCGTCATGGGAGGCTCTCACCCCACTTTCTTCCCCGAGGTCCTGGAAGAGAGGGAAGAGCTGGACTTTGCTCTGAGAGGCGAGGCGGAGGGAGGCTTCATGCAGCTGCTGGAGGCCCTGGAGGGGAAGAGGGGCCTTGAGGGCGTCGGTAACCTGCTGTACAGGAGGAACGGCAGCATCGCGCGGAACGGTCTGCTTCCGCTGTGCGAGGACCTCGATTCGATCCCGTTCCCCGACAGGAAGTTCCTTGACCGCTACAGGGACAGGCTGAACCGGAAGACGGCGTTCGTCATAACGGGAAGAGGCTGTCCCTACGACTGCAGCTACTGTTTCAACCATGCCTACAAGGAGCTCTACAGCGGTCTGGGCCGCATGTGCAGGAGGAGGAGCGTGGAGAACGTCCTCCTGGAGATCGAGGAACTCAGGAGCGCCGACCCGCAGCTTCAGATGATAGTCTTCCAGGACGACATCTTCATACTGGAAAGGGAGTGGGTCCTGGATTTCTGCCGTGAGTACCCGAAACGGATCGGGCTTCCCTTCCACTGCCATCTGAGGGCGAATCTCGTAGACAGGGATATGACGGACCGGCTCAAGGAAGCCGGTTGCATCAGCGTCAAGATGGCCATCGAGTCGGCCTCCGACAGGCTGCGAAACGGCATACTCAACCGGAACATGACCAGGGAGACCATCATCAGCGCGTGCGCCGACGTGAAGGGGTCGGGAATAGTCCTCGTGACGCAGAACATCCTGGGGATACCTACGGGGACGGTGGAGGATGACCTGGAAACACTCGAGCTGAACTGCGGGATCGGTCCCGATTTCGCCTTCGCCACTCTTCTTCAGCCCTACCCGAGGACAGCCATAGGAAAATTCTGCGTGGATGAGGGGTTCATGAGGCCCGGGGATTCTGCGGAGACCCCGGATTCCTTCTTCGACTGCAGCATACTGGACATACCCGACAGGGAAAGGAGGGAGAGGCTCAGGAAGCTCTTCGCCCTGGCGATAGAGTACCCCGTGTTGAGGGACAACATCGGCGGACTGATTGACCTTCCGCTGGACAGGCTCTACGACATCATGGACAAGGTCTGGAAGGGTTACTGCATCAAGCAGAGGGAATTCCCCTACAGACTCACTCTCGGGGAGTACCTGCGAAGCGTGGTGACGTACTTCAGGAGCAGGTACTACTAGACGGACCGCGCGTTACTGCGCCAGGTGCTCGTGGGCGATCCTGAGCAGACCGATGATATCCAGGTGCTGGGGACACTTCTCCATGCACGTGCCGCACTCATTGCACTTAGGGGGCCTGTGGTCCTCTCCCAGGAAACTGTAGTGCATCCTGGCCGTCTCCGGATCCTCGTACATCCGGCCAAGATTGTAGATCCCCAGCACCCGGGGTATGGCCACGCCCTGGGGACAGGGCATGCAGTATCTGCACCCGGTGCAGTCGACGGGCTTCCTGGCATGGTACTCGTTCCTGACCCTGATCAGGAGTTCCTTCTCTTCACCCTTCATGCTGCCGACTCCTGACCTGCCGGCGCTCCCGAGGTTTTCCACCAGCTGGTCCATGCTGCTCATGCCGCTGATCACGCACGACACCTCCGGCTGGTCCCACAGCCACTGAAGGGCCCATTCCGCCGGGCTTCTATCAATGCCTGACTCCCTGAATACCTGTTTCACCTGATCCGGGGGCTCCTTGCCAAGGAGACCGCCCCTGAGGGGCTCCATGACAACCACTGCCAGGCCCCTGTCAGCCGCGTACCTGACTCCATCCATGCCGGCCTGGTAGTCAACGTCCATGTAGTTGTACATGACCATGGCCATGGTCCAGCCCCGGTAATCGTCAACGATCTTCCTGAAGACGGGCAGCCTGTCGTGGAATGAGAACGCCGGGTGCCCTATCCTGCCGTCGGCCATCTGCCTCTCCACCCAGTCAAGGTAGCCGTAGCCCCTCAGCCGCTCCCACCAGTCGTCCTGCAGACCGTGCAGGAGGTAGAAGTCAACATGGTCCGTCCGGAGCTTCTCCAGCTGCCGGTCGAAGTACCTGTCGAAGTCTTCACTCCCCTCGACCAGCCAGCAGGGGAGCTTGGTGGCAAGGAGTATCCTATCCCTGTACCCATTCTCGAGGACCTTCCCCAGGAAGACCTCGCTTTCGCCCTCATGGTAGTTGTAGGCTGTGTCGAGATAATTCACGCCGCTGTCTATGGCGTGGCGGACCATCGCGGCCGCCTGCTCCTCGAGTATCTTCGAAGGGTCGCCATCCTCGTGGGGAAGCCTCATTATGCCGAATCCCAGGGCTGAAACCCGCCAGTCAAGGGGGCCGAATCTCCTGTACCTCATTTTCCGCCGCCGTGCTTCAGCGCCCTCAGGACCGCTCCGAAGACGGCGTCCGGTCTTTCCACCACCGGGATGCCGGCATCGACGAGCGCCCGGTGCTTCGATTCCCAGGTCTCGCTGTCGTTCCTTATCATGGCCCCCGCGTGGCTCTGCGCGACTCCGGCCCTGGTGTACTTGCCGCCCAGGAACACGACCACGGGCTTCGTTATCCCGCCGTCAGCCACCGCATCGGCCAGGTCGTTCTCCTGGGTCGTGCCGGTCTCGCCGTAGACCGCCATGACCTCCGTCCTGGGGTCCTCCTGGAACGCCAGGGCGGCGTCAAGCATGGTTATGCCGGGAACTGGGTCCCCTCCTACGCAGACGACGGCGGAGAGTCCGGGGTAGTCATCACCCCACAGGGGACCGTAGGTGCCGTCCTCCCTGGGACCTGGAAGGTCCGGCCTGCAGTGGAAGGCTCCCAGGAGCTGGGAAAGGCCTCCGGAACGGGAGATGACGCCGACCCTGCCGGGCCTGTAGTTCTGTTTCGCCCAGGTGGCGCTGCCTCCGATGAGTCCGAAAAGGTAGCCCTCGGTATCCAGCAGACCCACGGTGTTGGGACCGAGGTAGACCGAGTCCTTTCCCGCCGCGTACTCCTTCAGGGCTATCTCGTCGTGGGACGATACTCCGTCCGCCGTCAGAACAAGGAACCTGAGCCCGGCGTCCATGGCGTCCATCGCAGCCTGCCTCACCGCACCGGCGGGTACGAAGAAAACGGCCGAGTTCAGATCCGGGAATGCTTTCACGGCATCGAAGGGGGAATCGAACACTGGGACGCCGTCGACTTCCTGGCCGCCCTTTCCCGGGGTGCAGCCGGCGATTATCTCCGTACCGTACCTGCTCATCATCCTGGACTTGCTCTGTCCCTGCTTTCCCGTAATGCCGAAGACAAGGGTTCTCGGTGTTTCGACACCCGCAAGGTATTTCAGTATCCCCGGCATCAGTCCACCTCCCCGGGCATATCAAGCTGGACGAATATCTCGCCGCCGCCCTCCAGAAGAGCGGCGGTCTCGCACATGAGGCAGCCGATGCAGCGGGCATCGGGATCCGTCGACAGAGTTCCCTCCGACCATCTCAGGAAGCCTGTGGGACATGCCCTGACCGAAGGGGGCTCCTCGTCGCTGTTCCACCTCTCCCCGTAGAAGAAAATCTTTCCGGGAGGGTTCTCCACGATCATGAAGGGTTCTCCCGCCGGCGGTGCGGGAACCTCATTCCCCGGGACCTTCTCTCCGGCCATACCGCTTACGTGGTCCACCATGGCGTTGGGGAACACTTCGGGGGGATAGGTCCTCACAGGCACGGGAAGAGAACGGGCCACCCTCTCGAAGAGCTCCCGGGCCCTGTCCTCATCGGTTCCTCCGAAGCGCAGGAGGGAGGGAAGGGGGGTCGGGCTCTCCTTCAGGGCCTTCCATACGGCGGCGGCCAGGTGGTGCTGGTTCTGGAACGCCATCCCGGAGCCGGTGAGGAGAAGGGCCTGGGCCCCTTCCTGGGCCAGGATCACCCTTAGTATCCGATAGCTCTTGAACGCCGAGAGGCCTCCGGAGGTGTCCGATTCGTTCATGGTGTAGATGTCCGTCCTTGAGCCTGTTGTCATCTCCCAGAGCATCTTGCCTCCACCTCCGCACAGATTGGTCGCCACCCTGATGGAGCCCTCAGACGGTTTCTCCCTGTTCTGCCTGAAGAAGCCCGTTCCGGAGGGATCGTCCCTGTTTATCAGCTCCACCGCCTCTTCCAGCCTGGTGAGGTCCCTTGATACGCTGATTCCCGGAGGGAAGAAGATATCCATGTCGTCCTTCGGAACAGCCGATTTCTCGAACTCTGCCCTGCAGTCGACCACAACCATGGAACCATCGGACAGAAGACCTAAGGGATTGATCTCCAGTACCGTAAGCTTGTACCCTATAAAGGTACTGATCATTCCTTCCAGAATGGAAGCCAGTGCCGCGATGTCAGGCACCCCGGCGACCTGATCAAGTTCTTCCCTTATCCCGTCGATATCAGGCGGGTGGAGCAGCGAGAAGGGGATCCTGACAAGGGAATCCGAGCGGCCTTCCACACCGGAGCCTCCCGAAGCGCTGAAGAGGAGCATGCCCCCGGGAAGCCTGCCCCTGGCTCCGAAATCAAGGGTGCATCCGGCGTAGAACTCTCCCTGGAGCTCAAGACCTTCGGTAATGAGGACTCCCTCCGCCTGTCCCCGGAGGCCGGGGGAGAGGAGCCGGTCAAGGTTCTCCCTCAGTTCAGAGGGTGAGTCTATCCTTCGCACTAGACCCTGGCTCTTCCTGCTGGTGGCGCCGGGGATCTGCGCCTTGAGGAAGACGGGCATCTCCGGCAGCCCGGACGGGTACTCCTGTCCCGGGGACACGAAGATCCCGGGCACCAGCGGGACATTCTCCCGCTGCAGCAGCATTCTTGTCCTGTACTCGGGTAAAGCTGGCATCACACACTCCCGTTGCTTGTTGCCTTTTCCTCTATCTTCTCTCTGAGCATCCTGTCGGTTTCCTTCACGGACCTGTGCCACTCCAGGGCTACGGAAGGACAGAGGCCGTACAGAAAATTGTATTCTGTGTAACAGCTGGCGGTGCAGGCCTGGCACGGGAGGTCCGCGGTCTTTCCGAAAGCCTCGCTGAAACCGGTCTCGAGGGCGTTCACGGAACCCGGATAGAGGCCTATCAGCAATGAGCAGGGATAGACCTTCCCGTCGGCGTCGATATTGCAGTACATCCGTCCCGCCCTGCAGGAGACTCCATGGAACCTCTCCTCCATCCTTGTCACGGAGAAGTCCGGCCAAGCCGTCAGGCTCCTGAGGTACCTGGTGGAATTGGCTATTGGAGCGCCGTTCCTCTTCATTTCAAGGAGCCTGCCGTAGGTCCTTACGTACTCGTCCCTTTCAGGCATCATCCCGGATGTGTCCCCGCCCAGCTTCTCGTTGTGGTGGAGGGTCTGGAAAGTGGTCTGGAAGCCGTACTTCAGGGCAGTCTCCATGATGTGGTCAAGATGGCGTATATTGTGCCTCGTCAGGACGGTTATTGTCCAGAGACGGACCTTTCCGGAAGCCGTTTCCATGGCCCTCATGACCTTCCCGTGGCTCCCTGGTTCCCTGTTGGTGTCATGGGCCTCCTCGGGACCGTCGTAGGCCAGCACCAGGTGGTCTATGTCATCCAGTATCCCTGGATTCTGCGGAAGGAGATAGCCGTTGGAATCAAGACTGACGTACATGCCCAGGGACCTGGCGAAGGAGCAAAGCTCCCCCATGTCCCTGCGCATCAGGGGTTCGCCCCCCCAGATCCCTATCCTGCGGGTGCCGGCACTGGCCATCTGCCTGAAGAGCTCCTTCCACTGCTCCGTGGAGAGGTCGGGCCTGCCCTGCTCGGGTATCTGGCAGTAGCTGCATCTGCTGCAGCAACGGTCGGTTATGGACACCATGACGTTCACAGGCCTCCGGCGGCCCAGGATGCCCAGCGCGGCGTCCAGCCCCATGCTCATCTGTCCCTTGAGGTCCATTTCACCTCTGTTCCGGAAGGCCCTTCCACTGGGGGCCGTAAATGCTCTGCCCTATGATCCTCCCGGCCTGGCGGTTCTGACCCAGAAGGTAGTAGGCAAGGTTGTACCACCGTTTGGCCCCGTACTTCATTATGCCTATCAGCGGCCCGTCGGTTCCCGGCCCCTTTCTCCTCCTCCCGCCTCTCAACACCTTTTCCACCCTGGCCACGAAGTTCGGGACCGCCTGCGCGAAATGAAAGGCCGGCAGATGGGCCATGGGGGGGAGGCATACTTCCTCCAGACCTTCGAAGGTCCCGACCCTTCCGTTGCCTCTGACAGTGGTGTCCACGGAGAGGGGGTCTATTCCCATCACGCAGGAGACGGAGTAGTCCAGGGCCACCCTGTCGGCCGATGCCGCGACGAAGTCCGTCTGCTTAGGTATCCCCGGCTTCGGTCCGCTGCCCTCCAGGGAGAATGTGCCGTCGGCAAGCGTCAGGGCCGCCGGAATGACGGAGTTCACCGCCAGTACGTAATCCGTCAGGCGGTAGTGGTAATTGTGCCTGTTGTCGTCCAGGCAACCGTACAGATGCTTGAGAGCGACGGATATGACGGACCTGTAATGGGTTTTCACCACCGGTATCGAGACTACCGGCATCCTGGTGCATATCTCGGGGATCCCGAAGGACAGGCCGTCGGCTTCCGCCGGGACCCACCTGTTCTTCGAGAAGTCCTGCCAGGACAGACCGTGACGCTCCGCCGCCTCCTTCATCCGTGTCACCCTGAAAGCCCTGCCGGCGTCCACCAGTATCTGGCTGGACTCTCCCAGGTAGATGCGGCCCACGTGATCGCCAACGGCCTCGGCAAAGGCTTCCACCACCCAGGGGGAGGTGTTCACTCCGGGTCTCAGGTAGTCCCAGGTGAGGTTTATCTTCACCAGGATATCCTCTTTCCGGAGGAGGAGTCTCCTGAAGTCCATGGCTTCCAGGACTTCACGCACGGCTCCTCTTACACCGGTCTTCGTTGAGGCGTAGAATACTTTCATCCCGTCCCTTTCGCGTAAGGTCGAATATACTGACGGGGCGCCCCGGACCACCAACGCACCTGTTCCTCGTTGCGTCGCGACGGATATGCGCCTATTATTCCATGGGAGCATCGAAGGAGGCCGTCAGTGAGAAACATCGCAGTTCTGATCCTCGCATGGACGTTTTCATCCGGCGAGCCCGTGGAGTTCACCTTCGCCGGCGACCTCATGTGCGCCGGCTCCAGGATCGACGTGGGGAGCTACGCGGCCCCCGTGATGGCGGACTGGGACGGCGACGGCCTGCAGGACCTCCTGTGCGGCCAGTTCGATTACGGCAGGATAAGGTTCTACCGCAACGAGGGTTCACCGGGCTCACCTGTGTTCAACGGCTTCATGTACCTCCTGGACGGCGCGCAGTACCTCTCCGTGCCCTACGGTTGATGCACCGGCGCCACTAATCCACAGGCTGTGGACTGGGACCTCGACGGAAGGCTTGACATCATAGTCGGCGACAGAGAGGGCAACGTCTATTACTTCAGGCGTCTTCCCGCCGGGGGAGTATTCCTGGTGCAGGAGCCCATGGTGAATGTGGCCGGCAGACCGATAGAGGTCGGACTGAATTCCTCCCCCAGCGTCGTGTACTGGAACGGCGACAGCCTTCCAGACCTCGTGGTGGGGAAGAGTGAGGGTTTTCCCGGTGGTCTTTTGCTCTACATGAACGAGGGGAGCGCGGGTCAGCCCGTATTCAATGCGACGGATACCGTCACATGCGGAGGAGAGCCGATACCGCTCTACGCAGCCTATCCGGATTTCGGCGACATGGACGGCGACGGACTCGAGGACATGATCGTGGGTAACACCACGGGGAGGATACCGTGCTTCATCAACTCGGGCACCCATGATGAACCCCTTTTCGTCCATTACGAGGACCTCAGGGCCGACGGAGAGGTTCTGAACCTCTACACCTACGTCAGACCCTCCATCTGCGACTGGAACCAGGACAGCGTACCCGACCTGCTTGCATCAACCTACGAGGGCACCGTGAGGCTCTACCTCGGAATACCGGGAACCGGCATGGAACAGACGGAACCGTACCCGCTGCCGGGCATCTCCCTTGAAAGCTGCGCCAATCCCGTTCGCGAAACCCTCAGGCCCGTGATAATCCTGGCCGCGGATACCCGCGTCACGACAATGGTGTACTCCGTCGACGGCAGGATGCTGGCCGAGGAAGACCATGGTCAACTAAGGATGGGGACCCATGAACTCCGCATAGATGTGGGAAGACTCCCCGAAGGGGTCTACATGTTTACCTGCGCAGGGGCGGGGGACAGTGTCTCGGGACGATTCGTCGTGGCGGGACGCTAGACGCTTGCTCCATGCTGTTCCACGAATGCCGGGCATGACTGGACAATAGAAGTTCTTGTACATATCGTATAGACAACAAATACAATAACGGAGGCTGGCGGGTGAGTTTCAACAGAGGCGGGATCGAGACCGCTCTGCGGGTGCTGGGCGACAGACTGCGATTGAGGGATGCCCCGCGCACGGGTCTCGTCGTATGCGGCGGATCGGCCATGATCGCCCTGGATCTCTTGTCCAGGGCCACCGAAGACATAGATGTCCTTGCCCTGGCGGATTCCGACTTCACCCTCGGCAGCGCCGCACGTTTCCCCAAATACCTCGAGAATGCAGTGAAAGAGGTCTCGGCCATCCTTGACCTGTCCCCCGGATGGCTGAACAGAGGGCCGGACTTCGCCGACGGCGCCAGCCTGAAGGAAAGCCTGCCCGACGGGATCATGGAAAGGTCTCACGTAAGGGAGTACGGATCGCATCTGACCGTATTCTACATAGACAGGTTCGATCAGCTGCACTTCAAGGTGCTGGCGGCGTCGGACGGACAGAGCGTTCACCTCAGCGATCTCATGGCCCTTGAACCCGCGGCTGAGGAGATGGAGTCCGCCGCGAGGTGGTGCATGTCCCAGTGTCCATCGGAGGGGTTCAGACTCGCCATCATGTCCATGTACAGCCAGCTCGGATTCGGCGATGTCGCTGATAGACTGTAGACTGGAGATCCTCGATAAGCTGCTGGACCTGGCATGGTCCCAGTGGACGACCATGGGAGTGTCCGGGAACTCACCCGCCGTCGGGAATCGGGTCCTTGACCCCGAAGCCCTGGTCCTGTTCACCTGTGAAACGGGCAGGTACGATCCCCGCATCTTCGATTCGATGCTGGAGTGGCTGGAAGTAAACCAGCGGTTCGTGAACGTGCAGCGCCTGAGGACATTGAGCGGGAGGGAAGGACTCTCGGGGGGCAATCTCCTGGCGGCGATGGCACATCTCTTCATGAAGACTTCAAACCGGTCCAAGTGGGAGAGGATGAGCGGGAGTCCCCGCGGAGACCGGGACTACAGGGAGCCGCTCTTCCTGCTGAAGGACGGAAGACCCCACCCTCAGCCGGTCAGGTCGGACGATGCATTCGGACAGGCGGGCTACCTCCGCGGCAGTTACGTGAAGCGCGGCGCTGCCGGCAGGTTCAGTGCCGAATGCCCGGCGAACCTGATCCTGAAGCTGAGGGCTCTGTTCGGCGTCGGCTCACGGTGCGAGATCATCGCCTGGCTGCTGACGCATGACGAGGGTAATCCAACGGAGATCGCGGCTCTTACCGGTTACTCCTCCAAA
>JAFGPK010000103.1 GCA_016936235.1 Candidatus Fermentibacteraceae bacterium
GTGTGCTCAACCCAGCTGGTGCCCGAGCCGTCAGTGTTTTCCCACCAGGTTATATCATCGGTACTTGACGCTGCTCCAAGAACATCCATATAGCCGTCTCCATTAATATCCGAGTAGTGGACGGAAAACACACTGCTGAAATCTCCATCGACGGTGTGCTCCATCCAGCTGGTGCCGGAGCCGTCGGTATTCTCCCACCAGATAATGTCATTCTCAATGTAAGATGCACACAGGATATCCATGTATCCATCTCCGTTGATATCCACCGCGAATACGCTGCAGGCTCCGGTCAATGACTCATCAACGGTGTGTTCCGTCCAGAAAGTGCCCGAACCATCCGTATTCTCCCACCAACTGACACCATCAGATATGGCCGCACCGATAATATCCGCGTAGCCGTCCCCGTTGATATCAGCAGTATGGACGGACCAGGCGTTGTTAAAGAATCCGCAAACGGTATGGTCAATAGGAACAGACAACACAGTCCTCTGGATAGCTAGAACTGAAGGATCGCTGAAGCATTCGATATCAGTGTCGGAGTAGAACAGATCGCCCCAGTCAAGAACAGGACCGTAGATACTATCACCGCCGGACCAGTCAGTCTGGGTCGCCGTACCCGCGGAGATTGCGGCTGGTTCAAGAATCAACGGTATGAAAGCAAGGATTGCGATTCTTGCGTGCATGATTCCCCTCCAGACTCATGGAGTCCGGATCCGGAGTGTTTTGCCTGATATGATTAAAATGACTAGTCAGGTATGCTTCTCGCCGGACCCCGAGTGTTTTCACACGAAACTGAAATTCTAATATGACAGTATCAGATGAAAGTCAATGATCGGCAGGAGCACCGTGATGCATGTCAAAGCTATCCGATAACGGCGACCAGCCCGCATGGTACAGGCTTCACTACCTGATCATCAGAGGAATGGCTGAGAACAGCCAATCCCGTTTCATCAATCATTCCTGATCGGATACCAGATGTTCCCGGAACAGGTCCAGCATGGCGTTCCACGCCTTTATCATAGCCCTGGAACTTCGATCGATGTCCGAAGACGTGAAGACCAGTTTCCTGCACACCTCCGCGCTGGGAAGGTACGGCAGGCAGACGAGGTGACCCGCGCCTTCTTCCCTGATGTCCACGATACCGTCGTTTTTATCGCGCTGCTTCAGTCTCTCCACAATGGCATCAGCAAAGTCGGCCGAAGGCCAGACCTTATCATCGGTGCCGGCCACCAGCAGGACCGGGCCCTGGATTTTCTCCGCCTCTATGGCAAAGGGTCCCGGATCGCCGACTGCTCTCAGACCCCTCTCATAGCTTTCCCTGAAGGCAACCTTCCTTCCCGTCATCAGCCTGATCATTGACTTGAAAGGAACTTTCATGGGTATGTACGGAAGACTCCTGCCACCCAGGGACCAGGAACCGGCCGGTCTTCTGAAAGCCAGGCCCTGCCACACATAGGCGCTTCCCGAGAATGCGGCAACGGCCTTCACCTCAGGATGAAGCAACCCCAGCAGGAGAGCCAGTTCGCCGCCCTTGGAATAGCCGTGGAGTCCCAGACGATCCATATCCAGCGACCTGTGCTTCTTCAGCCAGTCGATACCCCTCCCGAAGAACTCGAGAGGGATCTCACTGAGTTCCCGAGGAGCTGATCCCGCACCGAAGTACGCCAGAGCGAAGGCGGCATACCCATGATTCGCCAGAAGTGACGCCCTGGGTTCGTTTATTCCGCCTCCTGATCCGCTCAGGCAGACGATCACGGGGAAAGGCCCCTCACCCTCCGGCACGAACAGCGTTCCGGTCACGCCGTCTCCATCCACGTATTCCCGTGTAACCGATCGATCCCGGGAAACGAAGCTCCTCGTGATGGTTGCACCTGCGACTGTTTCTCCATCTTTCTCGGCGGTTATTTCTATGACAAGCGGATCAAGAGTGTTCTTTTCGAACATTCCAACAGTTGCATCATTATCTCCCTCGGGCCGCATGGACCAGAGCAGGGCTGATGGATCCGCAACGGAGATGGTGCCGGATGAAGGTGTCTGTTCCGAAAGGTCGATGATGCCCGATCCGTTACTTCTGTATCTTCCCCATGACGCCCACAGTCCTGATCCTTCGTCATGTACAGCTGCCCTGACGGTAATATCAGTGTCGGGAGGCAAGCCGGAGAGGAGTGCCCGGGTCAGAGGTTCATCAGCCAGAGACTCCACAGGTTTGATATCGATCCCGGTCTTCTCCATCAGCATCCTCCCTGTCAGGCGGTCGGCCCGATTCCATGCTGGTGCTTGAATGCCTGAACTCGGATCCTCTTGTACATCCTGCATTAAAGCATGGTGCAGTTACACTTACAAGTTCAATAATCTATCTGTTCATTCTTACTGATATAAAAGATTATGTATCAGAGCAAATCAGAGCATTTGTATTTGGTTCGGTAATTGATCTGCACTTTGTATTACGTGAATGCGGGATTCTCTCAAGACTGCATGGGATAGGTCGTATTCGGTCAACGTACTGCCGCCATCCCCGGGTCACGGGGACATAGGGATACCGGAATCCATCGAACTCTGTCCGGGACCGGGCACAGTGAGTCGTTCGGCAAGCTGGGGGGACCTGGACCATGTCCAGGTCCCCCCTGTTCATCAGATACTGAGAACCGTGAACTCTATCCTGCGGTTCTTGGCCTTGTTGGCGGGAGAGTCGTTGGGCGCCACCGGCACCGATTCGCCGTAACCGATAGTCGTGAGCCTGCTGCCTGCGATACCGGTACTGACAAGGTACTGGTAGACGGACTGCGCACGGTTCTCACTGAGGGTCTGGTTGAAGGCGTCGCTACCGTCACTGTCGGTGTGACCCGATATCTGTATCCTGGCAGTTGGATTGTCCCTCATCAGTATCGCCACGCTGTCCAGGATGGGAAAGCTCTCCGGCTTCAGGGTGGCGCTTCCGGAAGCGAAGTAGATATTGTCGAAGCTCATTACCGAGCCTGCGCGGAGCGCGTCGCGGAGATCGAAGGAGACGTTCACCGTTTCATTGGCCATGAGGGTCACGGAGCGGCTGTCGGTCAGGTAGCCCTCCGCCTGAACGGCGATGGGCCATGTACCGGCTTCCACATCGGCGGTGAATACGCCCGACCCGTCGGTGGTCACGATGACGGGAGTGGGGCTGCCGATGGTGATGGAGGCTCCTGCTATCGGCATGCCTTCACCATCCCTTACCGAACCGGTCACGGTGCTGAGGTTTGGAAGCAGGGCGAAATCAAGGGTGACGGTATCACCAGCCTCGAGCTCGATCATAGCGCTGGCATTCCTGTACCCTGGAGCGACCACGGTGACCGGTATCTCGCCTTCAGGCACAATGTGGGCGTAGGCGCCAGTAACTCCGTCACTGGTGACGTTGCCTACGGGCATCCCGGGGAACGTGACGGTCGCGAAGACCGCCTCACCAGTAAGGGAATCAGTCACGGTCCCGCTCAGGATACCCATATTGCTCTGTTCAGCGCTCACCTCGAGATCGGAGGAGTATCCGAGAGTGAGGGTCACGCCCCAGTCGAATACACCTCCAATGGGCAGCGGCGCTCTCTCGGCGCGCTCCTCGGCGGTGACAAGGGTGTCGGACTGGTAAAGCTCATGCCCGAGATCGTAGTAGGTGGGATCGAACTGGTTCGTGCTCAGGTCGAAGGCGCAATCGAGGAAGGTGCCCGAGGTGTTCTTGAACCTTATCCCGGGTGTGAAATAGGAGACCGAGGAATTATCACGGCTGGTTACGTTCTGCTTCGTATACTCGAAGTAGATGTCTATGTTGGGCGTGGCCACTTCCAGCCCCAGACCCAGGTTGAATACATTGTCGGATACTTCCAGGTCAACCAGTGTGGAATCGGAATATGTCCACCCCTCCATGCTCGGCATGACCCTGAAGTCGGTAAAGTGATAGTTCTGCTTGTAGTTGGCGAATCCTATATTGATATGGGCTTTCGCAGGGGCGTTGGGGATCCACCTTGAAAAATCGCCCGTTATCAGGAAGTCCATGGCGAAACTGTTGTTCCCGGTAGTGGTGAAAGGTCTGCGGAGGGTGCTCATCAGCTGGCCCGTGTGCCATTCACCGTCCGGTTCGTCCTCGACGCGAAGGAAGGCCGTATCCGCAGGAGTGAATCCGAACTGGATGTCTCCGCCGAACCAGAGGACGTCCTTCAGGCTGGGAACGGGGTCGTACCCTCCATGGAGGACCAGGTTCATCCCCTCGAAACCGTAAAGCTGCTCCCAGTGACCCGTTGTCCGCTCTACGTAGAGCCCTCTCTCAAAGAAGGTGGTGAAGTAGGAAGCGTTTGCGGCCAGGTCGATGTAGTCCCACACTCCATACGTCAGAGTGAACCTGCCGCGCCCGGTGTGCTCCACATTGGTCAGATCGGACAGAAGGAGTGTCTCCGGAAGGATGTGGCTGTGGTAGATGAAATTGGCGTATTCAGTCTTCGCAGTCCAGTAACTGAGTCCCAGTCCGAAGGACATCTCATTGAAACCCATGGGTATGGCGCTGTTCACGCGGTGAAGACCGGGGATCCCGTGGATAGATGGAGCGGCGAACGAGATCGTTGCCGCAAGGAGCAGGATGACAGTCGTAATTTTTTTCAAGTTATTCCTCCATCATATTTCAAAAAGGGAACTCTATGTTTATGCAGACGTAGAATGTGCATATTCCA
>JAFGPK010000104.1 GCA_016936235.1 Candidatus Fermentibacteraceae bacterium
ATCCCTGCTCCTCGCCGAGACGGGGTCCCTGACCGGGGCCATACAGATAGCCGGCACCGATGCCGTGACTCAGCTCCCCTTCTTCATCACCACCTGCGACTACACGCTGATAGGTGAGGAGCTCTACGCCGCCAGCGCCTACCTGGGCCGGGAGCCCAAGCAGATAGGCGCCGTGAAGGGCCAGGACGCCTGCAAGGCGATAGTCATGGCCCTCATAGTAGCCGGGTTGATACTCAGCATCCTCTTCATATTGACCGGCAACGACAGCTTCATGTTCCTGCGGAACATGATGCTATCAGGTGGAGCAGGCTGAATTGCCTGATCTCCTGGTACCCCTCTACGGTCTCCCTCCCGTCGAGGTGCCGGAAGGTTACTGGGTGGGAAACCCGCTGGCCCATCAGTCCCCGATAGTCCTTGATTTCGTGGAGGAGTATTTCGGAAAGGGCTGGAAGGCCGAGGCTGCTGTCGCTTTTACCCATATCCCGCCCCGGCTTAAGGTGGCATTGGACGAGTCTACCGGCACCATTCACGGATTCTGCTGCTGGGACTGCACCGCCAGGGGATTTCTAGGGCCTGTGGGCGTGGCTGACACCGCCAGAGGCCGGGGAGTCGGAAGGACTGTCGTTCTGTCCGTCCTGCACAGCATGAGGAACGCCGGATACGGGTACGCAATCGTAGGCGGCGTCGGACCGGTGGAGTTCTTCCAGAGCATCTGCGATGCCAGGATCATAGAGGGCAGCGATCCCGGAATATACGATAATCCCATTTAGGGACGCACCCAATTTCACCAAGTTAGAAACCTATTAATAAATTACAACTTGGTGAAATTGGGTGCGTCCCTAAGCTACCAGCGGTAGATGATCTCCAGGGAGGTATCGAAGCGGTTGTCGGATTCCCCGGTGACGTGACCACGGTTACGTACCCATTCGTTCCCCGCCATGCCGTGCACCTCGAGGAAGTCCGACGGATACCATCCCAGGTGGATCTGCACCCCGGAAGTATGCTCCACGATGCCCGAAGGGAACTTCCCGCCGGCTGCCACGGAGTCCGGCCAGCCTTCCTGGACGGTCCCCTCACCGTGCCTGGTGTGTTCAAGGGTGACCTCCGCTAGAACCGGCCAGGCAGCTGCCGTGCCCAGGGACAGGGTCGCCCTGTCCGCGTCCGGTCCGAGACCGGAACCTATTATCTCCCCGCGGTGCAGGTAGAAGTTGCAGGGTCTTCTCTGGCTGTATACGTACCGGTCGATCCTGGTGTACTCAATCACGGCTCCGAGTCCCAGCGGCTTCAGGAAGCCGGACAGTCCGGTGGTCCAGCCCAGCTTGTCGGGCCTGTTCCCGTCGTTCTCGTACTGGATGTCGTCGATGAGGAATTCGCCGTAGGTCTCAAGTCCCGGCACCGGCTTCCAGGAGGCGTCCAGGCAGATGAAGGCATTGTCGTCGTCACGCTCGTTCCACTGTACCGGGTACCATGGTATAACGGGGTTCATGTAGGCGAAGTCCAGACTGCCCGCCTTGAACAGGATGGATTCGCTAAGACCTATCCTCAGGTTGGCAGTTGGAGTGATGTCCAGTCTGTGGGCAGTGAGATAGGTTCCGGAATCACTGTCGACTGTGGCGGTGAGTCCTGTGAACTCGAGGTCCTCGAGGATTCTCAGTTCTATCCTGAGCATGTCCAGGGGAGGACCGTTGTCGGAAAGGAGCAACTGCGTGAACCGCCCGGGACCCCATCTCTGGGGTATCCTGCCGAAGCTGACGGCGACGGGTCCTCCGCTCCATCTCAGGTAACCCCAGTCCACGTAGAGGTGCCTGCCCTTCTCTGACCCCTGGTGGAAGGGGGAGAAGTAGTCGGGGGGAAGCTCGTCCGAACCGGTCCAGAGGGAGAGCCTCTCGTCGATGAAGAGGCCTGGCAGGATACTCGCGTATATCCTTCCGGTGCCCCCCGCCCTCGTCTCTGTCTCACCGTCGAGGTTGAGGATTTCACACGCAACCGTACCCTCCGCCGAGAGCCTGGTCTCCCCGCCCCTCTCCCATCCCGGGGGCGCGCTCCTGTCGATGATGAGGCCTGCGGGGCTGCCTGGAAATCCTGAGTATGGCATGGACTGCTGCAGGAAGGGGGATCCGACAAGGGGCAGGGTTCCCGGCAGCATGACCTCGGTACCGGTCTCCATCATGTAAAGCCACCAGTTCAGTGGGTCACGCAGGGGAAGCCCGGTCTGCTGAACACTCCCGATTAGTACTCCCACCGCCAGTACTGCCGCCGTCATTCCTGCTCCGCCCTTCTCAGTTCGGTCACGGTCTCCACATGGTCCGTCTGGGGAAACATATCAACAGGGTGAAGGCCGGCAAACAGCCAGTGATCACCGCATATCACCCCGAGGTCCCTGGCCAGAGAGAAAGGGTTGCAGCTTACGTAGACTATCCGCGGTGTGTTCACGCGTCTGAGAAGCCTGGCCGTCCTGACGCCCAGACCGGCTCTGGGTGGATCGACTATCACGGTGTCCCATCTCCTGCCCGATCTCACAGTGTCCAGAAGATAACGACCGGCCTTACATGTAATGAATTCCACACCCTTCACTCCGTTGACGTCCGCCGACCTCCTGCCGTCGGCTGAGGACTCAGGGTCCAGCTCCACCGATGTGACTCTCGCTCCCAGGGAAGCCGCGGAAATGGCGAAGGTCCCGCACCCGCCGTAGAGGTCCAGTATGTCACCGGCTCCCTCCGTCAACCTCAGGACCTTTTCCAGCAGGAGTTCCGCGCAGCCGGTGTTCACCTGGAAGAACCCGCCTGGACCTATCCTGTAGGTGAGACCGCCGAGTTCTTCATGGATGGCGCTGTCGGGCGAATGCCCCAGCCATTTTCCATCCTCCTTCCAGAACAGGGCTACTCCGCCGCCGGTATCTGGCAGGCCCGATGCCGGCATGGACGAGAACTCGATCATGGCCTGGCCGGTCCTGTCCGATCCCCTTACGGAAACGCGGCCGCATCCGGGAAGCGGCTTTCCGGAAAGCCCGGAGAAGACCTGACTCCCCCTCCGGTTAAGAATGGGACAGCCGTCTACGGGCAGGGGATCGCCACTCTGCATGTGCAGTCCGGGACCTTCCGTCGTCATGTCGAAGGAGACCCTGTTCCTGTACCCGCGGAGTTCTGGTGAGGGGAGCGGCTCTGATACCGTTTTCTCGGAGAAAGCGATACCCGTCCTCTTAAGCGCCCTGAGCACCCACTGCCGTTTCCAGTGGAGTTGCCTCCCGTATTCCAGATGCTGGAGCGAGCAGCCTCCGCAGCGGCCGAAGTACCGGCAGAACGGCTCTATCCTGTGGGGGGAGGATTCCAGCACCTCCAGGAGGTCCGCCCGAACGAAGCTGCCGGCCTCCTTTTCGAGTCTGCACCTGACCAGCTCCCCCGGCAGGGCTCCCCTTACGAAGAGGGTCTTCCTTTCCTTCCCCGGCGAGACCCCGCCCACGTCGTTGCCCAGTGATGCTATGCGAACCTCCATCAGGTCCGCCATCAGTACACACCGGGGTCGAAGCCGCGCCGCTCCCTGTGCCAGTCCCTCCTCCAGGCTGTGAAATGCCTCTCCTCTATTGCCATCCTTATCCTGCCCATGAGGACCGAGAAGTAGTGGAGGTTGTGGAGCGTGGCCAGGATCGGGGCCAGCCATTCCCTGGCTATGAAAAGGTGCCTGATGTAGGACCTGGAATAGGTTGAGCATGCATAGCACTCGCATCCAGGCTGAACCGGCGACCGGTCCCTGGCGAACCGGGCGTTCCTTATGTTGATATGTCCGCCTGGCACGAAGAAGCTTCCTCCCCTGGCGTTGCGGGTCGGGACCACGCAGTCGAACATGTCGATGCCCTCGGCTGTGAAATCCACCAGGTCCTCCGGTTTTCCCACTCCCATAAGGTATCTGGGCCTGTCCTCGGGGAGGTGCCCTATGCAGGCTCTCACCGCCTTCATCATGAGGTTCCTCGGCTCACCGACGGAAACTCCTCCGATGGCGTAGCCGTCGAAGTCCATTCCCGACAGGACCCGGGCTGCCTTTTTTCTCAGGTCCGGGTAGGCGCCTCCCTGGACTATTCCGAACAGCGCCCGGTTCCCTCCGCTGTGCATCCGCCTCGCTCTTTCGGCCCATCTCAGAGTAAGGTCCAGCGACTCTTCGGTCCTGGCCCTGTCGCTGGGCTGTTCGAGGCACTCATCCAGCACCATCATTACATCGCTTCCGAATACCGTCTGCAGCTCCATGACCTTCTCAGGCGTGAGAAGATGGCTTGAGCCGTCTATGTGTGACTGGAAACTGTAACCGTCCTCCGAGCGCTTCCGGAGCCTTGAAAGGCTGAATAGCTGAAAACCTCCGCTGTCGGTCAGGATGTTCCTGTCCCAGGACATGAAAGCATGCAGTCCTCCTGCTTCACCTATGACATTCGCGCCGGGTCTGAGATAAAGATGGTAGGTGTTGCCCAGGATAACCTTCCAGTCATCTTTCAGGAGATCCGAGCTTCGCACGGTCTTCACGCTGGCCTGGGTTCCCACGGGCATGAATACGGGTGTTTCAACCCTGCCGTGGGCAAGGGTCATCACACCTCTCCGGGCCTTTCCCGAGCGGGTCAGCAGTTCGAAGCGGGGGCTGTTTTCCAGCTTTTACGGTCCTTCGGGTTGGGGTTGGATCTCACCCTCGGAAGGAGAGACGGGGACCACGGGAAGGGAATCTTCCATTCCTCCCGTATCCTCCAGCGGTATTTCGGGAGATCCCGACTCCATACCCTCGGTGGAGAGGGAACCGGGGGGAGCCGTCTGCTCCTCGAGGGGGGCTGTCATCGAGCTGTCGGACTCCTCCGGGACTACCGCAGACGATGTGTCGGTTATTATGGAGACAGGCAGGGACCCTGCGGTGTCCGGAGGGCTCTGGAAGGAATCGGGGGTTATCGGTGTGAGTTCCTGTATGGTCGTTTCCGGTTGGGCGATCTGGCTGTCAGGGGCGGCGCTGTCAGGCTCCGCCGGGGCGTCCGGCTGAATGCCCGTGAAATCCACGGAATCCGCAAAAACCGTATCCGGCTCTATCAGCAGATTGTTAATGTTCACCGAGAGGTCCTGCTCCAGAAGGAGTATGGCGTGGTTCGGGTCCCTTCTTCTTATGTAGGCCAGTTCTATCTGAAGGTCTTCCTTCATATCGTTCCTGTAATACAGGCTTGCAAGTCTGACATGGTATTCAAGGCAGTCAGGGTACATGGCCTTCATCTCCAGGTAATCGGCCAGAAGCTGCCTCTCCCTCTCGGGAAGGCTGTGGACCGCCGTTATCCTGCCTTCTAACTCGCTCCGGGACAGCTCGGGCGGTACGAAGGTTATCACGGCCGCCATCATGAAAGAGACCATGGTGTAGGCTATCACCTTCATCAAAGCCTTCTTCCTGCTTCTGAATATCTCATCGTCCGGTCTGGGATCCATTGTTTCGTCCAGAGGGATTATCTTTGTGCCTGAGATCAGCTGGAGAAGGTTCTTTCCAGTTCCCGGAACAGGTGCCAGACCGATGCACAGCAGAATCAGAAGGGGCGGAGTGGCCGCCAGCCTTCGCAGTGTCTGCCATTCGTCCGGTTTCTTCCCGTCGAGGCTCACCTCGGCAAGACCCAGGGCTTCCAGCGGATTGTTCTCACGCCTGCGCCTCCCCGGACTCTCCAACCAGGCCAGAAGAGTGACAGCGAAGAAGTAGCTCACAGGAAGAAGGGCCATCCAGCTTCCGGACAGAAGCCTCAGGATGGTGTCGAGAAGAACGGTCCATGATAGCAGGACAGCCAGTTCCATGGCGAAGAGGCCGGCCATCTGTCCTGCGCGTGGAGATATGCCGCTGAGCAGAGCGTACTTCCTTGCGGTGATGGTCATCCAGCGACCCCCTTCCCGATGAGCATGGCGTCCCCGTAACTGTAGAAGCGGTATGATCCTGAAATGGCATGCCTGTAGGCTTCCATCATCCGATCGTACCCCATGAAGGCTGCTACCAGGCAAAGCAGAGAGCTCTCGGGAAGATGAAAGTTCGTAATGAGAGCGTCCACATTCCGGAATCTGTACGGAGGGAATATAAAGATTTCCGTCTCCCCCGATAACGAGGTCTCAGATCCTGTGTCGATGGTCTCGAGGATGCGGGTGGTTGTGGTGCCCACTGCCACTATCCTGCCTCCTTCGCTCCTGGCCTTCCTTATGGAAGCAAGGCTTTCGGCGGGGACATGGTACTCCTCGGGCTCGAGCCTGTTTTCGGACAGGATCTCTGAACGAAGTGGCTGAAAGGTTCCCGGTCCCACATGAAGCGTTACGAAAGTGTGTCCGATGTTCCTCTCACCGAGTCTTTCCAGAAGCCCGGGAGTGAAGTGCAGACCCGCAGTGGGTGCAGCCACAGCCCCGGGATTCGAGGCGTAGACCGTCTGGTACCTCCAGTCGTCCAGTTCAACAGGGTCCCTCTTTATGTAGGGGGGAAGGGGAACCTGGGCTGTATCCGTCAGTATCCCGCGTGTGTCACCGGCGGAGCTGAACCTTACGAGGGCTCTCCCCGGGTCAAGACGCTCTTCGACCTTGCATGACAGACCGTTTTGGAAGATGAAAGACATTCCCTCCCTGGCTGCTTTTCCAGGTCTGACGATGACCTTCCATAGGTCCTCCCCCGCCTCCCTGAGAAGAAAGACCTCTATCCTGCCGCCGGAACGTTCCCTCCTTCCAAGGAGTCTTGCCCTGAAGACGCGGGTGTCGTTCAGAACCAGAAGGTCACCGGGTTCCAGCAGCTCCGGGAGCCGGTCGAAGGTCCGGTCCCGGAACTCTCCGCCGGCCACTACAAGAAGCCTGCTGGAGGTCCTGTCCGGAAGAGGTTCCTGAGCGATGAGTTCAGTGGGAAGGTCATAGTGGAAACTGCTGCGTGTAAGCTTGCCGCTGTCCATCAGGATACTGGGAGCCGAACCGTGAACCAGCTTCCGAATCCCTGTCTGCTTCGAACGTTCACCGTTCCGCCCATCTGCTGCGTGAAGCTCCGTACGATGGTAAGTCCTATCCCCAGTCCCCCTGCTCCTGCACTTGAACCGCCTACGAAGAATCTGTCGAAGACGTTGGGCAGGTCCTCGGGAGGGATGCCCTCACCGGTATTGAAGACCTCCAGTACCCAGTGGTTCAGTCCGTCCATACGCACTTCGATCTTGACCGAGCCTCCGGGCCTGTTGTACTGGATGCCGTTGCTTGCCAGATTGCTGATTATCTGCTCCATCCGACCCCTGTCGAAGGAAGCGGTGAAAGGTTCAGGCGGGAGTTCGGCGCTTACAGAGACCCCGTGGTTGCTTCCTTTCTCGGCCAGGACCGGCAGAAGCGAAGAGACTACGTCCGAGGGTCGGGCCCAGGCGGTCTCCAGCGAGTCCTGCCTGAGTTCTATCTTCATGAAGTTGAGCATCTGGTCCGTGTACTCCGTCAGATCGGCCAGGGCCATGTTCATGGACTGCAGGGATTCCTCCTGCTCAGCTGTCAGTTTCCCGAGCTTCCGCGAGGACAGAAGATCCGTGTATCCCCTGAGGGCTGTCATGGGCGCCTTGATATTGTATGAGATGCTCAGGAGAAGGTCCTCCAGGCCCGGGATGCTCTCGATCCTCTCCTTCTGTTGCCCGTTCTCGTCATCCCTGGCGCCTCTGCTCTCCCGGAAGAGCCAGAGTGAGAGGGTGGTCCCGAGGGTGCTCAGGAAACTCCCGATCGGGTAGCCGAAGGCGTCCCTTCTGGTGCAGCCTATCGTAAGGGTACCCATTGTCTTTCCCCCCAGCACCAGGGGTACGGCCATCTCACTCCTCGAGGAAGGGAATATTGATGAGAACCTCTGGTCCACTGCCGTATCCGGCACGTAGCATATCTCGGTGTGCGTATATACCCATGACGCGATGGACGGTATCTCTATTCTCAACGCCCCCGGCTCGGTGGTGGCTCCCGATGAGACCATCTGCTTGAGCACGGGTTCCCTGGCGCTGACCGTATGGATCACCGAATAATCGGCGCCCACAATGGCGCCGATCTCTCCCAGTATGACCTGGGCATCTCTCTCCCTTCCCTGGATAAGGCCCATGAAAGCGGTTATGGAATGCAGGAGGCCGATCATGTTCTCCAGGTGATGACCGGACTGAAGGTACTCGGATAGTATCGGTGCCAGCGCCACCACCAGCCTTGAGAGCGTGTCGGTCCTTCTGGAAGGGATTCCGGTGATTCGCACCAGGGCCTGATCGTGCTTCTGCCTGACCGGGATGGTCACGTTATGGCCGCTCCTGTCCTCGGTCCATATCGGTTCCCGGGCTGTCTTGATCTGCATGTCCCCCGAGGGCAGGACAGCCTCTCCCACTGTGACCCTTCTGGACCTCGAGACAAAAGCCGCCCCCCTGGCTCCGGTGCCTATCCTGAGGAACTCAAGTATCATCC
The DNA here is from genome assembly GCA_016936235.1 of Candidatus Fermentibacteraceae bacterium. GTDB lineage: Bacteria > Fermentibacterota > Fermentibacteria > Fermentibacterales > JCC-6 > Aegiribacteria. The sequence goes on from JAFGPK010000104.1 coordinate 8,418, forward strand.
TGGTATGCCCCTCGGTATCCTCGGCACTCTCCAGTATCTTCAGCAGCTCGCCCAGGACCTGTCCAGCCACCGGTTCCGTGTCCTTGTCCTCCAGGCTTCTCTCGGGAACCATGAACAGCATGAAGCTCTCCCTGTCGGGCATCAGCAGGCTGGTGATCTCGAACTGCCTTACAATGTCATCCCTGATTCCTATTCCCGCCGTGAACTGAATTGGGGCCATCAGGCTGTCGGATTTTCTCCGGTGCAGCATGGCGACCCTGTCCCTGTCCTCGGGGATTATCCAATCCAGGAACCGTGTGTCCGTTGTCATCCCGGAACCGTCCGTGGAGAGGAGGGCGGCGGCGTAATTGTTCATTGCCAGCACTCTGGTCTTTTCATCGATCCTGACCGCCGGGAGGGGAATCACGGAGAAAAGGCTTCGGGCGAACTTTGATGCATCCTGTTCCAGCGTGCGCATGGCCATGGAGGGTGATGAGAAGGAGAGGACAATGAGTTCGTTCATCACACCCGTCTTCTTCAGGGAGATGACCTGTGATTTCCGGGTGGACTGGCCCTTTTTAGTGAGTACGGAGAAGTCCTTCAACGCTTGACCTGCCAGGCATCTTGAAGCCGCTGACAGGAATGCCGTCATGGAGATCTGGTCGAGAAAACCGCTGAGGGTTGCCAGTTGAAAACCTGAGAACATTCTTGTGGCTGATTCCGTGACGGCGAATATCCTGCCTGAACCATCCACAAGCATGCTTGGTTTGCCTCCCTGGCTGATCTCAAGCCACTCTTCCAGTTCAAGCTTCGAGGGACTCTTCAGAATGACCAGTCTCTGTTCATCGGCACTGGTGGAAGTCGATATCCATATCCTGTCGTCAAGCATCAGGGGAAACGAGCCGTCCTCCTGGTTCGAGAGAGCCCGAAGCAGCGCATCGGTATCAACGGGAAGACTGTCCAGGAGTGACGTCAGGGGCCGGGACATACGATTCACGCTGCCGCTGCTTACAAGAAGCGCATGGGCATCATCAGGAACTGAGAAAATGAACATATTACTGTTCAATGAGTTATAATGCCTTTCCCGTTCTCCTCCCGAACCTGTCGGGGATCCGCTTGCACACTTGAAGAGGTATTCTCCACGACCTGAAGTGGGTATTATCCACAACTTGAAGTGGGTATTCCCGCCACTTGCAGGACGATAAACAAATTCTATATTAAACACCATGTCTTGAGGGAGGTTTGCTTGGAACGACAGTGCCTGGTCAAGTGGGATATGTCCTCATCCAGCCGTGAGGACGCCATAGCCGAACTCCTTGAAAAATTCTCGTTTCAGAGAACAACGAAAGAGCTGCTTCAGACTGCTCTGGAGACCAGGGAAACCGCACAGCCCACAATTGTGCATGAGGGTATAGCCATGCCCCACTGCAGGAGCATCCTGGTCGACGATTTCATGATAGCGCTCGGCAGGTCCAGGCGGGGCATTCCCTGGCCCGATGATATCGTGAGCGTCATCATCCTGTTCATAACACCGGTTAAGCCTACCGGACCAAGCGAACACATGGAGCTGATCAAACACCTGGCTCAGACCCTCCGTTCGGGGGGAGCTGAAGATATCCTGGCCGCCGGATCGCCTTCAGAAGCCGCATCTATACTGAAGTTCATCTACGAGGGAAAAATACCCAATGAATAAAGAGCTGGAGAAACTCATCAGCTTGCACGATCTGGATGTTATGATCTCAGACCTTGCAAACAATGATATCAACAAGCAGGAGAAGAAGCTAGGTCTCTCACCCGACTCGGCTGTGAAAGAGCTTCGCAAGATGAGGGCGGAGCTTGCCTCCACCATTGACCGAAAACACCGCGACATGTACGACAGGTTGGCCGGGCACTACGGGAACGCCGTTGTCCCCGTGGTCAACCTGCGATGCAGCGGCTGTCTCACACAGCTGCCGACAGCGTTCTTCGCATCCCAGAACAGGAATGATCAGGTAGAGACCTGCCCCTCGTGCGGCAGATTCATATACTGGTGCGACTGATACCTGCAATTGTCGAACGGAGAGCTGAACATGGAACTTTCCAACAGCGGTGAGGCACTCACATACGATGATATCCTGCTGTTACCCGGGAGATCGGAGATACTTCCCTCAGAAGCGGACCTGACCACCAGCCTGACAGCTGAGATAGCTCTGAACATCCCTATTCTCAGCGCCGCCATGGACACCGTCACAGAAGCTGAAATGGCCATAGCCCTGGCTCAAGAGGGCGGGATGGGCGTGATCCACAAGAACCTTTCCCCCACGAGGCAGGCGGAACACGTACGAAGGGTCAAGAGGGCGGAAAGCGGAGTGATAGTCGATCCTGTCACGCTTGACATCGGCTCCGATATCGCCGAGGCCCTCGACCTCTCGCGCAAGCACGGGGTCTCCGGGTTTCCGGTCCTGTCCGAGGGCAGACTTGCGGGAATGCTCACTAACCGCGATTACCAGTTCGAGGCTGATGAGAGCACGCCGGTGCGGAACCTCATGACCTCATGGGAAAGGCTGATCACCGCCCCGCCGGACACGACCCTGGAGGAGGCTCTTGTCCTCCTGAGGAGACACAGGCTCGAGAAGCTGCCCCTGGTGGACGCTGACAGGCATCTGATGGGCATGATAACCGTAAAGGACATACACAACGCCATCAACTACCCGAACGCCTGCAAGGATACATCAGGGCGTCTGCGAGCCGGTGCGGCAGTGGGAGTGGGCACGGATGCGATGAAGAGGTCCGTTCTTCTGGTTGAAGCCGGAGTCGACTGTATTTTCGTGGATACTGCACACGGCCATTCAGTAAAGGTCATCGAGACTGTCAGGTCGATCAAGGAGCAGTTCCCGAACGTTGCCGTGGTCGCCGGCAATGTTGTGACCCCTGAAGCAACCGAAGACCTGATCAAGGCCGGGGCTGACGGAGTGAAAGTCGGGGTCGGACCGGGCTCCATCTGTACTACGAGGGTGATTGCCGGGGTAGGATGTCCTCAGATAACGGCCGTGAACCAGTGCGCCGAGGCCGCGCGTCCCTACGAAGTACCTGTGATAGCCGACGGAGGGATCAAATTCTCCGGGGACATCGTGAAGGCCCTGGCCGCAGGGGCCTCCTCTGTGATGATCGGGAGCCTTCTGGCCGGGATATCGGAAAGCCCTGGCGGAACCACAATCTACAAGGGCAGGAAATTCAAGATATACAGGGGGATGGGATCAATCGGGGCGATGAAGCAGGGAAGCGCAGACAGGTATTTCCAGACCGACAGGACCGAGAAGAAATACGTTCCGGAGGGCATTGAAGGTATGGTGCCCTTCAAGGGTCCCCTGATCGATTATCTGAACCAGCTGCTTGGAGGTCTGAGGCAGGGCATGGGATATGTCGGCAGTCCGACCGTACCTGAGCTGCACGCCAGGGCGAAATTCGTCAGGATCACTTCGGCCGGGCTCAAGGAGAGCCACGCCCACGATGTGATGATAACCAAGGAAGCTCCCAACTACTCATCGGACGGTCATGCTTTCTGATCTCCTGGCCACCGTGGCGGAGGGTGGTAAGATACTCCTTGAAGAGGAGGATTACCTCCTTGCCAGGGTGGAGGTCCGGGGAAGGCCCATGCTGGCGGAGATCAGCAGCGGTGACCATGGCGGCATACCGCCCGGGGAATGGCCTTCTGTCAGCGGCATACTGCACGCCGATTCGGAGATTCAGCCGGCAACGGAAAGCGGGGCCAGGATACTTCTCTTCTCGTTTCCACACGGAGCCGAGCTCTATCTCCAGCGGATGATGAGGGATGGCGCCCTCACCGAGTCCAGGGTCATGGACGTAGGCCGGAAAGTACTGGTCATTCTCAGGAGGCTTCACGACGCCGGTTTCAGGATCGGCTACCTGGGTCCGGAAAATGTACTCGTGACACCTGCTGGCGACCATCTGATACTGGGAGGGGCAAGGGGCATACCAGACACTCCGTTTTCACCGCCCGAGGCAGTGGGGGCAAGGGCTCAGGATCCCCGAAGCGATGTCTACGCCCTCGGGCTCCTGATGTTCAGGCTTCTGGCGGGGAGCGACAACCGCAACGTTCAGATAGAGGCCTGGAACAGGCTCTCCCCGGGTCTTATGACTCTTCTTGAGAAGATGGTGACTCCCAGGTCCGATGACAGGTACGCAAATCTGATCGTCCTGTCGAGAAAAATGGCCACGATAAGTCCTAGGAAACCGTCCGATGGTCAGAAGGATGACAGGACCAGGCGCCCAGCCCCTGCAGGCGGCAGGAAGTTTCCCGCATGGGGCTGGATCATTGCAGCCCTGGCCATTGGAGCGGCGGCCATACTCATCATCGGTCCCGGAGGAGGGGACAGAGGGCGGACAGACCCGGTGCTGCAGGATACGACCACGCAGATCCAGAGCTTTCCAGACACATTGGAGACGGTGGACTCGACCACGATTTCGGATCCTCTTCCGGATCCCGGCTGGGAGCCGATAATATGGATCAGCAACGGTACGGGTCAGCCCGGATCGGCCAGTGAGTTCAGGCAGGGTCCCGTTTCAGGTTACTCCGGTGTCTATGCCTGCACGGGAAGCCGAAGGAGCAGCTCCATAGCACTGGCTAGAAGGGAGGATCCCACCCTTTCCCTGCATGATCATGAGAGGCTTTATGACACGGCGGTTGAGCTCGCTTCAAGCGATTCGACCATGTCGGTTCTTCCCGTGGATATCACCCTGCTCCTCGGCGGAGACCTTGTGGACGATGTGGTGACTCCCGGAGTGATCTCCCGTGCTTCCTCACCCGCGGGCACACTCTACGTCGATATAGCCAATCACGGTCTCGAGGGCGTATACGGGGGCGCAGGAGCGGCAACCTGGGCGAGGTCGGTGCTGAACGGAGGCAGCGTGCGCATCGACGGTGAGGAATGGATGATCAGCGTGGTGGATTTCAGGAACGGAGACATGCTCAACGATGAACTCGGCATACCGGCGAGACTTGATTCCACCGGATTTCTCTATCGCGGCGACCTGCCGGTCCTGTCCGCCGCTGAACTTGAGATCAGGAAGGCCATTCTGGAGAATACTCCTTCGGAACCCTCCGGCCCGGTACTGCCGGAACCTCCCGATATCTGGATACTGCTTGGCCAGTGAAATCCCTTTCCTTTCGTTGACTTTTTCATTTTAAAACCGGATATTATGCTGACGATTCTTTACACCGGGAGGACGGATGAAGTATACCATCAATGGCAAAGTTGTTGATCCCATCCACGGGGCCGGGGTTATCACGGAAATATCCAAGCAGAAGATATCCGGCGAGATGTGCGAATGTGTTGTCATAGAGATAGTGGTTGGCAAGAAGAGGGTCCTGGTCCCGGTGGAGAACCTTGATGAGGCTGAGCTCCGTCCGGTGGTGTCGCAGGATGAGCTGGAGGACGCTCTCCAGGAGCTTTACAGAGATCCCGACGAGCTTCCCAAGGACTGGCGGAGAAGGATAGAGAAACTGAAGGACAGGGTCCATTCCGGTGAACCGAAGCAGGTGGCAAGGGCTATCAGGGATATCATCGCAAGGTCCATCCTCAACAAGATGAACCCTTCCGAGAAGAGGGTTCTCAATGAGGCGATATGCGTTTTCGCAGGCGAGGTCGCTCTGGTGAAGAACATTCGAAGCGATCTTGCCAAGGATCTCATCAAGAAGTCGGCCCGCAAGGGGGTCCAGCAGAACATAGAAACTCAGGGGGATGATAAGAAGAAAAAGAAATCTCCCGGCAGAATGGGCGATGATACCATCGGGGAAGGGGATGACGGTAAGGAAGGGGATACCGGCAACACCTCCTACAAGAGGTTCGACCCCGACGAGGATTTCGAGGATTGATCATTTCTCACAGGACCCCGCGGTCACCTGATCGCCATCCATTCAATTGCAGCACCGCAGTATGAACCAGACAAAACGTGACTCCACAGACCTTGAGCGGGTCCTTCTCATGAGGGTCTTCATCGGCACGGAGACGGACGAGGGATCTTGCAGCGGGGAGATGAGAGCCCTCGTGGCTTCCGCCGGAGGGACCGTGGTGGCGGAAGACTCACAGAGGAAGGAATCACCGGATCCGAGGCTCTTCATAGGCAGAGGCAAGGCCGAGGAGCTGCGTGATACCGCTTCGGACGAAGGCGTATCCACCATAGTCTTCGATCATAATCTGTCCTCCGGTCAGGTAGCCAGGCTGGAGGAAGTCACCGAATGCAAGGTGATCGACAGGACCGAACTCATTCTGGCCATCTTCGCAGGAAGGGCGAGGACCAGGGAGGCAAAGCTCCAGATCGAGCTGGCCCAGCTGAAGTACTCCCTGCCGAGGCTGTCCGGTATGTGGCATCATTTCTCCAGGCTTGGAGCCGGCATCGGAACAAGGGGACCCGGAGAGACACAGCTTGAAATAGACAGGCGACGGGCAAGGGCCAGGATCTCCCTTCTGGAGGAGAGGATAAGGGAAGTGGAATCCCGCTGGCGGATAGTGTCCGAGAGTCGAAGGGGGATGTACAACATCACTATCGTAGGATATACCAATGCCGGCAAGAGCACGCTTCTAAACACTCTGTGCGATGCCGGTCTGTATACTGCGGACAAACCCTTCGCCACGCTGGACACCACATCAAGACGCATGGAACTGCCGGACGGCTCGCGCGTACTGATCTCCGATACCGTGGGATTCATCGAGAGGCTTCCCGAAACGCTGGTCGCAAGTTTTCACACCACTCTCGACGTGGCAAGGAAGACCGACCTTCTACTGGTGGCAGTGGACAGGTCCAGCCCCTGGAGGGGAATGCACATCGATGCCGTCAGGGAAACCCTGGATCGAATAGGTGTCGATAAATCGGTCCCCAGGCTCACAGTGTGGACCAAGTGCGACGCAGTACCCGATGAGGCGGAACCACGCAGCGGAGTGGCGATATCGTCCCATACTGGAATGGGGCTGGACATGCTGCTTCAACGAATAATGAAATGCAGGGACGATTCCATTGACTGGTTTGAGCTTGTCCTTGATCATCATGACAGCGGTCTCATCCACTGGCTTTACACCAATTGCGTTGTCAGAGATGTTACCGACAGCGGAGAGGACGGATCTGTAAGGGTTATCGCAGGAGCCCTCAGAGGTTATGATTCGGTGGAGGGCAGACTGGAAGGATCCGGCCTGATAAAACTGTTCCGCAGGCTCGGCGGACCGGAAGACAACTGGATACCTGGATAGAGTGAAGGATGTACGAAGACAGCGAAACCGAAGAACTCAGAGAGAATCTGCAGGACAGGCTCAGAAGCCTGAGCGATCTGTATTCAAGCGATCTGATCAGTCAGAACACTCTATCGAGCCAGCTTCTGGAGCTTCTTTCCACCAGGGAGGCCAAGACCTACTGGGACCTGACCATGAAGAAGGACATGACGGCCAGACGGATGCTCACCATGCTGGAAGACCCGGATCAGTGGGAGCAGGATTCATCGTCTCCGGAGGAGGACAGGGAGAAGATACTGAAGGGCAGGCTTGCCGATGTCTTCCTTTCAGCCGAGGGATCATACGATCTGACCCTGGAGCGGCTTCTGGACACAGCCAGTCTTCCCCATTTCGAGACAATAGTGTTCAGTCGCAACGAGAAGCAGCAGGCGAAGAAATCCGGTGCCAAGCTCAGCGTACTGGACTGAGTCGGCCTTCATGCGTGATTCAAGGCAGTCCGAGATGAACTGCCGATTGTCCGGCAGTTCATTATAAACCAGCACTATACCTCTGGGAGCTGATTTGAGGAAAACCCTTCTGAACATTCTCGGGCTGCTGTTGACGGTGGCAGCACTGTACTACATCGTGGATTCCTTCATCACCGGCTCGCGGGAGGCAGGGGGAATCTCCAACCTGCTTCATTTTAATGCCGTTCTCTTCGGGATCTCGTTCCTTCTCATGCTGCTGCACCTGGTCGCCGCAGCCTGGTCATGGATGCTGGTGTGCGGCGCGGCAGGCGCCCGGATATCCTTTGCTCAGGCTTTCAATGTTCATTTTCTTGCCCAGGTGGGCAAATACATTCCCGGGAAGGTCTGGGGAGCAGTCGGAAAGATAGGCCTTTCAAGGAAGATAGGAATAACAAGGATTCAGACCGGGCACGCCCTGGTCCTGGAGAGCCTTTTCATAGTCGCCGGCTGCCTTCTGATGTCGCTTCCCGTAATACCCCTGGCCGCCGCGCAGATTGGCCTGGGGGGAACCTTCAGCGTGCTGATAGTGGCCGCGGCTGCCGCAGTGGTGCTCTTCACGGCTCATCCCGGCGCCTTCAGGAGACTGCTGAAGCTGGCGGGAAGGATTGCCGGCAGGGAGATAGACATAGAGGATCCGGGTTTCGCCAACGTGCTCAAGCTCCTGCCGGTCTACATCCTGGTGTTCATGCTCCAGGGCCTGGCTTTCGTGTTCCTTGCCAGGAGCTTTGGGATGATGCTTCCCTTCTGGCCCGGGATGTTCCTGCTTCCCACCGCGGTGGGTATAGGTTTTCTGGCGGTCTTCTCACCCGGAGGCCTCGGCATCAGGGAGATATCCCTGGTCTGGCTGATTGCAGCCGTAATGCCCTGTGTGGAACCGGGTCAGGCCTCACTGGTCTCCATCGCCGCGCGGCTCTGGATAACCGCAGGAGAATTCCTGGCTTTCCTGGCGGCCGCAGCCTGGTGGGGTTCGGGATTCAGACTGGATATCAGCCGCCGATAGGTCCGGCAGTCTAGTTAATGTATTCCCCTGATTCTCCCAGCTCCTCCAGCACCATTATCGCTGAATCCGCGTATGGACCTTCAGGGGAAAGCATCAGGTATCGTCGAATGGCGTCCCCGGCCCTCAGGTAATCCTCCCAGCCCAGATAGACCCTGGCAAGCTCCCAGCAGGCAGGTGCATAGCCTCCTTCAACGGCGGGAAGAAGGATCTCCCTTGCTTCCTGTCCCCTTTCGGTGCGACGGTAAACCGATGCCAGCAGGACAAGCGACTCCATGGAGGTACCTCCGCCGTCATCGACTCCCCGGGAGAACCAGCCCTCGGCTTCGGCGAGGTCCCCGAGGACCAGACGCACCCTTCCGCAGAGAAGCCAGATGGACGGTTCTGATGGAGACCGTGCGAAGGCGCTGTCGGACATCGTTGCAGCTCTGTCGTGACTGCCGGTCTCAAGGTAGAGACCTGCAAGCTCCTGGTATCCCCTGTGGTCGTCGGGGCATGCTTCGATATACCTGAGGAGATACTCTTCCGCCGCGGTCCATGAAGAACGCCGTTCATTGACCATTCCCAGCCCGAGCAATGCCGCGGAATACTGCTCCCCCAGCTCGAGGGCGGAGTTGAACTCCTCTTCCGCCTGCTCAAGCAGACCCTGCTGCAGCATGGCCATTCCGGTCTCCAGATGAAGGTTCGCGGTGAGGTCGTCTATATCAATGGAGAGGTTAACAGACAGTGCAAGTAGCAAGGCAACCATATCGACCCGCCCTTTCCGATCTGTTCCGCATATCATATTTTCTCGAGTCCCGCTCGTCACATGGTTTATCTCTCACAGTAATTGACAAGGATGCGCAATGGACAGATACGACCTTATCATCATAGGCGGAGGCCCTGCCGGATACGTACCCGCCATCAGGGCAGCCCAGATGGGAAAGAGAGTCGCGGTGCTGGAAGAGGCGGAAATGGGGGGCACGTGCCTTAACAGGGGCTGCATTCCGACCAAGACGCTCGTCTCGAGCGCCGAACTCCTCCGCAACGCGGGGAATGCCCGCAAGTTCGGGCTGGAGGGAGTCCTGACCTTCTCCTGGGAGATGCTCCGGAAACGTATGGAAACGGTCGTCACCAGACTGAGGAAAGGAATTGAAAGCCGCCTGGACGGGCTGGGTGTAGAAACCATCGCCGGGCATGGTGAGCTGGTGGGTACCGGTGAGGTGAAGGTCGGAGGCTCGATCATCAGGTCGGACAAGGTACTGCTGTCTCCAGGTTCCCGCCCGCTGAGGCCCGGGCCGTTCTCAGCCGCCGGTGTTCTGACCAGCAGGGAGGTGCTTTCATGGAGCACACTCCCCGAGAGCCTCATAATAGTCGGCGGCGGAGTCATCGGATGCGAGTTCGCGTCGATCTTTTCCGCGCTTGGCGTGAAAGTCACGGTGGTAGAGCTGCTGCCTTCCATCCTCCCTGGAGTGGATTCGGACGTGAAGCTGGTGGTGGAGAGGGCTCTGAAGCGTGCGGGGGTCAGACTGATCACGGGCAACGGCGCCGGGGAAGTCGGGATCCATCCGGGAAAAGCCGATGTCACTCTCGCGGACGGGACGTGTCTGTCCTCCGAGAGGCTTCTTGTTTCCGTGGGCAGGAGCGCCAGGGTGGACGACCTGGGCCTTGGCCCGGCCGGGGTCGATTTCACAGCTGCCGGAATACGTACGGATGCGGACCAGTTGACCAATATTGAAGGTGTCTACGCCGCCGGCGATGCCGCCGGAAAATGGCAGCTGGCCCACGCGGGCAGCGCCCAGGCCCTTGCCGCGGTGGACCATATGTTCGGCGAAGGGAAGAGGAAGGTCGATCCCGATGCAATGCCGGGATGCATATTCACCTGCCCGGAGATAGCCACCGTCGGCCCGGGTCAGGATGAGTGGGAGGAGAGGGGCGTACCCGTCGTCGCTGGTATCTCAAGGTACATAGCCAGCGGCAAGGCGGTGGGCATGAACGAGACGGAGGGATTCGTGAAGCTCATCGCAAGGAAGTCCGACGGGGTGATTGTAGGTGTGCAGATGGTGGGCGCCCACGCCAGCAGTCTCGTGGGAGAGGCGGTGCTGGCCGTGAACCTCGGTGTCAGGGCGTCGGATATTGGTCGAATGATACACCCGCACCCCACCCTCGCTGAACTTTTCATGGAAGCCTCCGAGGCGTTCGGTGAAGGCTCCATACATGGATAGCTCCATGGATGGGCTGTCTGATGCCATAGCCGGTCTCGTGGAGATAGTAAGGCGGCTGAGAAGCCCGTCCGGCTGCAGCTGGGACAGAGAGCAGACTGTGCAATCCCTGAGTCCCTTCATGCTGGAGGAGGCCTACGAGGTGGCCGACGCCATCGCCGGCGGAGACATGGATCTGCTAAGGACAGAACTGGGCGACCTGCTGCTTCATGTAGTCATGTCCGCGGTCATATGTCAGGAGAACGGTCTTTTCACTCTCAGGGAGGTAGTGGATACAATCTCTCGCAAGCTCGTGAGAAGACACCCCCATGTGTTCGACGAGAGGAACTCCCTCTCCCCGGAGGAAGTGGAAAGACAGTGGGAGTCCATCAAGGCTTCGGAGAAAAGGGAAGAGGGATTCTTCGGATCCGTCCCGCCCAGCATGCCCGCTCTTCAGACCGCGTGGAGGATACAGCAGCGGGCGTCCGAAGTGGGATTCGACTGGCCCGACGCTGCGGGAGCCAGGGACAAGATCTTCGAGGAGATGGATGAATTCGAGGATTCCCTTGAGAAGGGCGATTGCCGGGCACAGGAGGAAGAACTCGGTGACCTCCTGTTCAGTATTGTGAACTACTGCCGGCTCCTGGGCTTTCAGCCGGAAGGGGTGCTCAGAGCCAGCAACAGGAAGTTCATCAGGAGGTTCACCAGGATGGAGGCGATACTGGCGGAGGCGGGATACTCGCTGCATGAAGCCGATATCAGGATGATGGAGAGCGCCTGGCAGAAAGCCAAGGCGGATTAGGGCTGCTTGCTGTTCTTGTGGGCGTACATCCTTCGGTCAGCCTCTGCCAGGGTTTCCCGGATGGATACTCCCGTCTTCGGGTCCCAGTGCGAATGGCCGATGGACAGGGTGACCGGTTTCCCGATGAGCTTGATGCTCCTCTCGGCCAGCCTGGAGCCTCCCAGTATCCTGTCCCTGACCACGGTGGCTGTCTGACCCGTTTCGATCAGTATCATGATGAACTCATCCCCGCCGTACCTGATCAGATAATCCGTCTCCCTCACGGAGGCGGAGAGGTAATCGGCCACCTCCCTGAGTATCTTGTCCCCGGAGAGATGACCGTAAAGGTCGTTGATCTCCTTGAAATTGTCTATGTCCACCATGAGGAAGCCTATGCTGCTCTCGTACCTTTCCGCCCTGAGCTTCTCACGGTTCAGGGCTATCTGGAAGAAGTTACGGTTGAATACGCCGGTAAGTGGATCGTGAATGGCCAGGTTCCTGAGCTTGCGCTCAAGTGATATTCTGTCCACGGTTTCAGCCAGATGTCCTCCCAGCATCTCCATCAGGCTGGTGTCATCAGATGTGAATGCATCCTTTTTATCGGACAGGCACTGGAAAACCGCGTGCGAGCCTATGGGAATGGAGATGCCGGACATGTACCTCTCGTCCAGCGTGTTCATTACAGGCGTGTCTTCGTTGCTTCTGAACTGGAATGTCCGGTTCTCCGCAAAGGTCATTCCCGCAAGGCCGAAATCAAGTCTTGTGCGGTTGCCCAGCCTGTTCCTCAGCTCCGGCGAGGTGGCCACCACCGTCAGCACTCCGTCCTTCTCGGACAGGATCTGGCACATGGCTTCGGGAAGGAGCAGCTTGGACGATTCAATGGCCAGCTCGTAAGCCATCTTCTTCATGGTGCAGGTCTCAAGCTTTGAAGCCGCGTCGTGGAGTATTCGCAGGTTCCTTCTGGCCTGGCGGAGTTCCCAGTCAAGGTGCTTGCGTTCTATGGAATGCCGTATGGTCCTCATCAGGGAATCCTGGTCTATCCTGCCCTTGACCAGATAGTCCTGTGCTCCTGCCTTCATGGCGTTCAGTTCTATTTCCTCGTCATCGATCTCCGTGAGGACAATCAGAGGGATCTTGAGAGCGATCCCGCATATTTCCAGAACGGTATCGTTGCCCGCGCTGTCCGGGAGGCTAAGGTCCGTGACGATCACATCGTAACCGCCCCTGGATATCTTTTTCAGTGCGTCCGCCAGGCTGCCGGCCCTGTCGATCCTGAACCCGTCCTTTGATATCTTCTCGAGAGTTTCCCTGAACTCACGGGCATCATCCAGGTTGTTCTCTACCAGGAGTATATCCATGGACCTTCCCACCTCTTTCCCGAAGCATGCGGTGTTCGATAAATAGAGAACAGGGTGCCTTCTGCGTCAATGCCCCCGCGAACCAGGCTCATTGACTTACACCGATGTCTTTGCCAGTCTATGTTCCTGGACAGAGATCACGGAAGGATGTAACATGTGCCCAGCACAGCCCCTTCTCGCCCTGTTTCTCTCACTGGCTCCCGATGTCGGTTCGGTTCCTTACGAGGCAGCGGACACTCTGCAGCGCATCGATTCTCCCCTGGGCTATACGGCCGCGGTACTGTGTACGGGAATAACCGGCGCGGATGGACTCGCGCTTTCTCCTTCCGGCGTTCTCTACGCCGTTTCGGAGAGCTGCGGGGAGGTCTACAGGATAGACCCGCCGTGCAGTCCGGTCACGGTGATGCAGGGTCTCGACCATCCGGAGGGAGTGGCGGTGGACGGCTCTGGCGTTGTCTACATCTGCGAAGATACGGGAATGGGTCGGGCCCTCGCACTTCACCCCGACGGCACCGTGGAGACGATAAGTGACAGCCTCCAGTTCCCTGAGGGCATCGCGGTATCGTCCGGCGGCGATGTATTCGTAAGCGAGTCCAGCGTGGAGACCGGAGGTTTCCCGCCGTTCCTTACCGGCGTAAGGAGGCTCTGCGCAAACGGCTCGGAGGTTGTTCAAAGCTCCCTGTACCTCTGGAGCATGTCGGACATCGCGGTGGACGGTGCCGGAATGGTCTATGCATGCAATGAGCTCTCGGGTTACGCATTCATCCGGGAATCGGTGATAATACTGGCCCCCGATACTGGTGAATGGACAGTCTTCGCGCGGGGCCTCCATTCCTGTGAGGGAATATGCTCCACTCCCGGCAGCTTCTTCCCCCTGTACGTGGCGGAGGAGGATACCGGGGGCGGCCGGGGAAGGGTCTCGATCCTTTACGAGGACGGCGGTTCAGCTGTGGTGGCCGATGGATTTCAGAACATCGAGGACGTGGCGGTGGACGGTTCGGGGCGAATATTCGTAAGCGAGGACACCACAGGCATGATAATCCTCCTTTACCCCCCCGCGACCCGCTGAATCACGGAACCAGCCTGCCGGTACGCAGTTCCACGCTGATCTCGGTCCCTTCCCTCTCCACCAGCAGGCAGGTCCTCTCTCCCTCAATTCCGGGGAGAAGCGTGTCCATCAGCCCGAGATGATCGGACGTGACAGCGGTGGTGTCCACCCGGAGAAGGATGTCGCCCTCTAGAACGCCCGCGCTGTCCGCCGGGGAACCGGGGATCACCGTCCTCACTCGAAGCCGGCCGTCGCTTATCTCCAGTCCCATACCCGTAAGGGTCTCCGGCAGTCCCTCTTCGAAAAGGGAGGAGGGTGTCAGCGCCACGCTCTCCGTACGGTAATTCAGGCGGACCACGAACCTGCTCAATATGCCGTTCCCGAGTATCCCGTCGTAGCCGCTGAACATGTCTCCGCCCCCGAAACTCGTGCACAGACCGCCGGGGACGGTGAAGTCCCCGAGGGTGACGCTGGAGACCCTGAAACCTCGGATGGTCTCCGAGCCCCCGACTCCCTGTATCTCAGTCTCGAAGGAGGGTCTCTCTGCAAGGAATCCCGGGTGTTCCATGAAGAACGCCGGGGTCAGGTGGAGGTTGCCTCCCGCGCCTGTATCCAGCAGCAGTCTCACCGGTACCGAGTCCTCCAGTACCGCTTCAACTGAAAGGAGGCTCATGCTCCGCTCCGCCGGCAGCACCGAAGCACCCGCGGGGGGGGTCGGGAAGCTGTCAGGGCTCCAGAGAGTCATGGTCTCACGACCGTAGTCTATTTCCGTCACGAATCGGCTCAGGAAATCGTAGCCCAGTATCAGGTCGATCCGCTCTCCGGTGGAGGGATAGAATTCATCCGAGATCGGCATCACCGCCAGCTGCTGGCCCGATACCCCGGCGCCCCCCGCCGAGTATTCGTTCACTTCCACGAAGGAGAACTCCCTGGTGCCTCCTATGCCCCTGGCGGGAAGCCTTCCGGTCCCCGAAAGCCCCAGTCTGTGCGCCGTGGCGCTGTCCAGGAGCGTCGCACCGGCTCCGCTGTCCAGGAGGACATTGACCGGAACTCCGTTCACCTCACCATCCATGTAGATGTGTTCACCCCTGAGGTGCAGCGGGCTCGGCGTCCCGGGGTCCTCCAGTTCCCAGTCTCCGGCACCGGCGGTCAGGACGAAGATGGATTCGGGGACCGGCACATTGTACTCGGTCAGGATGTTCCAGCTCTCGATCTCCTGCCCGAGTGCCGGAATGGTACTCAGACTGTAGGAAGGAGTGGCTATGCTGCCGATCTCACTGTATCCTCCGGGGTAGCTTCTAACCTCTATGCCCATTGTGACCGCCCTCATCATATAGGGAAGCCAGTCCTCCCTTGAGAAGTAGAAGACGACGTTGGGCTGGTCCCGGAGCATTACGGGGACCGTCGGGACATCGTCTATCAAGGTGTCCGGTCCCGTGGTGACCAGGGAAGTGTCAAGCAGGTAATCGTAGAAGATTGTCATCCTGGAAAGCTCCATCTGGTCCCTCTCTTCGACTCCTCCGGGAGAGAGGTGGCCGTTGCGGTCCACGGTCCAGACGCTGTCATCCATGATAAGGACTTCCTGGCGTACCGGCCCGATCTCGGTGACTGAAAGGCCCGTGAAGGGTTCCTTCACCCACCAGGACTCGGACGTCCCGGTCATACCGGCCATGGAGAGGCTGTCGATGGTGTGTATGACCATGAGCGCGCTCAGCTCTTCCCTGCCTCCCGCCGCCGATAAGCAGCCGGCCAGCACACCGCTCCTTTCAGGGGATCCCTCTCCCCCGCACCCCGGTAAAAGGGCGATGGCAGTGAGAACGGGCACCATTGAAAAAAGACTCATCGTACGGACTTCCCATCTGTCCATCTCATCGTCCTCTCAGGAAGAAAAGGGGAAACAGGTCGAGCAAGGCTGCCGTTGTCACCGGATCGGCGAATTCCGCGGTCATGGATACCGTCAGATCCACATCCGGCTGGGAGTAGAAGGCTGATACCTCGTGGCCATCCGTGGCCTCGAGGTCCCATAGAGGTATCATGTCCGTCGGACAGTGGGCTATGCCCCTCATCGAGTCCGCGTGGAAGAGAGAGACGTCGATGGGCAGGGATCCATTCTGTACGCAGTTCCACGCGTGAAACAGCAGAGTGTCCCCCTTTGCCCTGACAAGTCCCCCTGTGACCATAAGCCTGAGGCCACGGCAAGCTGCGGAATCCCTCAGGGCCAGGGCCAGCTCGAGGCACGGTCCGGGCCCGTCTTCCGGCAGGGGCACTTCTATCGACCTGATCATGTCGGCCAATCCCTCGAGTCCCACCCCGCCGAAGACAGTGATGTCCTCCCCGGACAGGGGCCTGTAGGTGTAGGGTTCCTGCCTTACGTGCAGCAGGAGGGGAAGCACCGCGGTCGCTCCCGGCCCGAGCACCGGTACAAAGGCGTTCATTTCTGCCTCGCCGCCTTCGAAGGCGCCTCCAATTTCCTCGATGGACTGGTACGGGTGATGCGGAACCGGACGGGGGATCCGGATGCGGATGTTCCTTGCGGTTGCGGGACTGTTGTTGGTTACCCTCGTGCTGAGGATAAGGAGTGTATCGAGGGGTCCGCTTCCCGTTATCCTGCAAGCGAGCCATTCTTCCAGAAGCGGGTCTTCGGCCGAGTTGAGGGCTACTTCGTATACAGTGACGGCCTGATCGAATTGCCCGGAGAGCTCCAGCAGTCCTCCTAGGTCCACCACCGCCCTCCCGCCTTCCCTTGCCGCCAGCTCAGCGAAGAGAACGGCCCTTTCGGGGATTCCTGCCAGCGTGACCAAGCTCCAGCTTGAATCGGCGGGGGAGTACGCGTATGCCAGCAGGACCGCCAGGACGAGGCTCAACTCTCCAGCCCCCTGACCGGGTCGAGACCCGCCGCCTTCATTGCCGGGAGGATGCCCGATCCCAGGCTCAGCAGGAATGCGAGAGAGGCTACCACGGCTATCTGGGAAGCAGAGACCCTCACCGGGATGTTCTCGTGGAAAGAGTAGACATCCGGGAGGGTAATAAGTCCCGTGTCACCGATGAGCCAGCACCCTGTCAGACCCAGCGCGACCCCGAGGACGATCCCCGCCGTTCCCACTATTATGCCCTCCCACAGGAATATCCTGAAGATCAGCCGGTTGCATGCGCCCATGGCCTTCAGGACCGAGATGTCTTTCCTCCGTTCGATGGCGGACCTGGCTATGGTGCCCATGATGTTGAATGTGGCTACGAGAGTTATCAGCAGCAGCGCCAGGAAAGCCCCCATCCTCTCCAGCTTCATCGAAGCCGTAAGGTCAGGATTGAGCTCTCTCCAGGTCTTTATGGACACCCCCCCCGGGAGCAGCGGCCGGGCTGCCGAGGCGGCCTGGCCCGGGGAATACCCCGGCGCGGGGTATATCTTGATCCCCGAGTACCCTCCCTGAGGAAGGTACATACTCCTTGCCAGGTCGATGTGTATCCAGGCAAGTGTCTCGTCGTTCACCGGGAGGCCCGTCTCCAGGGCTCCGTTGAGGACCGCCCGGCCGATGGCATGGCCGCGGCTCGAGAAGAAGGCCTTCGGCGGGAACAGGTATACCGTGTCGTCCACCGAGTGGAAGAACTGCTCCGCCAGGTACAGACCCATGAGCATCCCGTCCCCGCCCTCGGGAGTGGTCAGGCTCAGATTGCCGTAGGATAGCTCTTCGCGCATCCGCCCCCTTGCGAATTCCCTGTCAGGGTCCACTCCCCTGACTCGGCAACCGGTGTCCACTCCCCTTGCAGGCATTCTGAGGATCGCTTCCCCCTGGATGTATGGCGAGAGGAGGTCAACCTCCTCCAGTGACTCTATACCCTCCAGAATGCTGTCGGAGATGAGGAAGGAACCGCCGCTGTCGGGCAGCATCGTAATGGGTGCGTCCACGACTATGACGGAATCCTCGATGAAGCCTTCCAGCCCTGAGAGCACGCTCATCACCGTTATAAGGGCTCCGACCCCCAGGGTCACACCGGCGACGCTCACGATCGTTGAAAAGGCCAGATGTCTTCGTCTGGGATGTCTTCTCAGGTATCTCCAGGCCAGATGCCATGAAAGCGAGTTCATCGGGTCCCCCAAACGTCCGTCCGTCCAATAACAGAGTGCGAAAAGGCTTCAGCCCGTTTCGATTGCTCCTGCCGCCGCGCCTTCAAGCCTGTCGATCGCACGGCTCAGGTAATATAGTTAACCCTGCGACAACGGCTGCGGTTATTGCCCGCGCGCCTGCAAGACCCGGATGATTCCGGCAGGAACATATGACCGTTGAAGGGGTTATATATCAAAAGGGTCGAGAGACCCGCTGCAGGCGGATGCCCGAGAGCCGAGGCGTTTCTGTCCGTCGTCAGGTTCATGCTGCATTATTGAAAGGGAGAAGGATTTGACCGCTGCTATACTGAGCGCGTTTCTGCTTGGCGGAGTCATCGATGCCGGAACAGTGAGCTTCCAGAGGTTCGACGATGATGGCTGCTCTTTCACCGTCAGCATAGAGGAGCCATCGTACAGTGAATACGATGGCCGTTTCTACCCCTGCATCCGGGGCATGTACCCCTCCCTTCAGCCTGACCGGTTCGTGCTCCCGTTCATAACCGTATACGTGCCCGTACCGCCGGACTGCCTTCCCGGAATGCACTACTTTTCAGCTGGCAGGTTTCCTGCGGAGCCTCCGGGCCCTCTCCTGGTGACACCCGTGCCGGAGGGGAGCGGCCTGGACACCCGATGGGGGGTCCCTGCCACGGATCGGGGCAGTTTCCCCTCCGAAATAGTGGAACTGCGTACATTCCGGCTTGCCGGTACAAGGGTGGCGGCTGTCACTGTTTCCCCCTGCGCCGCCATGGAAACGGGATGGATACCCTCAAGTGTCACGGTGGACCTGTCCTGGCCCTCCACAGGCGGGAGCCGGCCGCCTGACACGCCTCTGCTCCGCGCTCTCCTGCATGAGGGACTGGAGTACTGGCCCGTCTCGGACGAGACCGATGAATCAAGCCCCTTCTGGGGCCGCCCCTGGGCGAGGCTGGCCATCGCCTCTACAGGGATCTACGTGGTCACGGGGGAGGAACTGGAGGAAGCGGGTATATCTCTGATCGGGACGCCCTCGCCTTCACTCAGGATGTTCACCGGTGAGGGAACGATGTTCGACCTGGATGACCCGGCGGACCGGCATCAGCTGCGGGAAATCCCCGTCGAGGTCATGGACGGGGACGACGGTGTATTCAACAGGTCCGACACGCTGAAATTCTTCGGCCTGGGACTGAACCGGCTGGATATTTCGAGGCACGTACCGTCCAGGATATCCCACCGCTACGCCGATCACAATGTATACTGGCTCACATGGGGCGCCGAGAACGGGCTCAGGATGGACACACTGGATGCTTTGCCCGACGGCTCCCCGGATTGGGGCGACAGCCTCAGGTTCGATATCTGGCAGGAACAGGACTATTTCTGGCTGTGCGGCCAGGATACCCTGACCGGCTGGGTCTGGACCCAGCTTTTCGAGAACATCCCCGGGTACTTCTATTTTTCCACACCCTCGGCTGACGGGACCGGTACCGTGAGGGTATTGATCGTTCCCGAGTCCGGCGAGAGCGGGCCGTTTACAGTCGCGGCGGAACTGAACGGAACGGTCATAGCCGACACCACCTGGAGTTCAAGCAAGGCGGTGCTCATGTCTTTCGACGGCCTGGAGTTCGACGCCGCCATGAACCTTCTCAAGATCACGGCTACCCAGACCCCGGGAAAGCTCTACATAGATTACGTGATGGCCGACTACCCCAGGAGGCTTTCCTATGCCGCAAACCGCATGCTCGGTTTCGGCGGATCGGCTCCCGGAGGCGCGGCTCCCAGGCGCTTCAGTTTCTCTCTGGGCGGTGCCGTATCCACGGCCGGACTGCTGGACCTGACCGATCCGTTCTCCCCCGTCAGGCTCAGGGGGGAGCTTAACGGAGCGGTGCTGGATGTGAGTCTTGACATCCATGACGGATGCAATTTCTGGCTCGAGGACCCTGAAGGGTTCAGGTCACCGGACTCCATCACCTCGGCTGAGCCCGGGAGGATAATCGGGACAGGGCTGGAGGGGGATGTGGCCGTGGTGGTGGCGGATCCGCTCCTGGAGGCCTCGCAGCCGCTGGAGACCATCTATGCTGCAAGGGGACTGTCGGTGGCCATTGTGAGTGCCGGGGAGGTATACGATGAATTCGGTCAGGGTCTGCGCGACCCTGGAGCCATAAGGTCCTTCTTCCGCCATACGCAGGACGGCTGGAGCAGGCCGGCTTCGGCCCTGCTGCTGGTGGGAGACGGCAGTTACGATCCCATGATGCATGTTACATCCTACCCTACGCTCATACCTGTCTGCCTCATCCTCAGCGGTGAGGAAGGGATTAATCTCGACGATAAAATGGTGATAGCGCACGAGGGCGGCATGCTTCCAGAGGCGCCGGTTTCCCGTATTACAGCCTCCTCCGCCGTGGAACTTTCCGGTTACCTTTCCAAGGTCATGGCGTACGACAGGAGGGAAACGCCGGGCCAGTGGGAGAACAGGATCGTCCTTGCGGCCGACGATGAGTGGGGAAGGAGCAGTGTCAACGAGTACGGTCACACTGAGACATGCGATACGCTGGCCGATTCCATACTTCCCGCAAGTCTGGACCGCGTTAAGTTCTACCTCATAGAGTATCCATGGCCCCCAGGGACCACGCCCACGAGCGTTCATCCGGAGAAACCGGAAGCGCATGCGGCCTTCGTGCAGGAGCTCTCAAGGGGATGCGCAGGCATGATCTTCTTCGGACACGGCTCCTACGGCCAGCTGGCTCACGAGAAGATACTGGTCTCGAGTGACGTGCTGCAGATCGACAACGGCGACAGGCAGCCGGTGATGATATTCGCCAGCTGCGACCTTGGGCACTTCGACATGATCTCCGCGAAATGCCTTTCAGAGGATTTCGAAATGGCGCCGGGTTCCGGCTCCATCGTATCCATCGGCGCCACGAGACTGACCTTCGGCGGTGGAAACGAAGCCCTTTTCATTGCCTACTACCAGGCGCAGTACGGAGACAATGAACTCAGCGTCGGAGACGCCCTGTGGCTGGCCAAGGCGATTCTGGCTCCCGGCTCGTACTCCAACAGCAGGTATTACGTGCTTCTGGGGGACGGCGGGGTCTATCCGGTCCGGCCATCCTCCACGGGGTGCAGCTTCCAGGTCCAGGGCGATACGCTGTTCAGGGGTCGACTCAACGAGATAACAGGTGAGTTCGTCAACAGTTCATCCGGATTCATGAACGTGACCGAAAGCGGTACACAGACGGTCTACAGCGGTCTGGGCAGTGGTTCCGTGGAGTACCTGCATTACGGTTCCGGTGTCTACCAGGGTTTTGTCTCGGGTGAAGGGAACAGTTTCACCGCATCGTTCTTCATGCCGGTCCAGGCGGACACGGGGTCCTACTCCAGGGGTTCCTCGATAGGTGTCTCTCCCGCGGAAGCAGAGGTCGCCTTCAGGGAATGGATCGAAGTCTCGGATGACGGCGATCATGAAAACGATTCTCTCCCGCCCGTACTCGATCTCTGGATAGAGGGGCACAGGGGGGAGGAGCAGCCCAAGGTATGCGGGGAGAGTACGCTCAGGGCGATCCTGTCCGATTCCAGCGGTATCTGCGCCATGGGCGGCGGGGCCGGCCGATCGATACTGCTCAGCCTGGACAACCAGGGCTTCGATGTCAGCAGGTATTTCAACTACCATCCGGACAGCTACACCGTAGGGGAGCTGGAGTACCCGCTCCCTGAGATGGTCGAGGGAGAACACCGGCTGATAATGGCGGCCTGGGACGGCATGGGCAACTCCGGCAGGGATACGCTGGATTTCACGATGGTGCAGGCATCGGGTGATCTCCTCTCGTCTATTTTCGTGTATCCGAATCCCGGCCACGGGCAGAGATGCTTCAATTTCCAGTCCTCCTCATCGGGAACCGCGTCCATAAAGGTGTACACGGTGGCCGGACGGTGCATCTGGAGCAGGACCTTCAGCTGCGAGGAGGGCTACAACCAGGTCATGTGGGACGGGCTGGACATGGACGGCGACCCGCCTGCCTCAGGCGCCTACATCTACAGGATAGAGTATTCCACGACGGAGGGCGCTTCCGCCGAGTTCATAGAAGTGCTGGCCGTTGTGCGGGAACAATGATCCGTGAACAGGGGATCATGTACGGGTCGGCCTCTACAGGGGCTATGATAAGGGAAGCGGCTGAGCTGATCAGGGAGTCCCGGCTGATGGTGGTCTCCACCGGAGCGGGGATGTCAAGGGAAAGCGGGATCCGAACCTTCAGGGGCGAGGAGGGTTTCTGGAGGCAGTACAGGGCTGAGGACCTTGCTTCCCTGGAGGGTATAAGAAAAGATCCCGGACTGGTCTGGGAATGGTACAGGGAAAGGCTCAGAGCATGCTGCCAGCTCCAGCCCCATGCAGGCTACCGGGCCCTGGTCAGGATACAGGAGACCGTCGGAAGACTTCCCCTGATAACCCAGAATGTCGACGGGCTTCACCAGAAGGCGGGGATCCGCGACGTCATAGAGCTCCATGGGAGCCTGAGAACGGCTTCCTGCCTTGCAGGATGCGGTGCTTCGCCTGTACCCATGACGGAGGATATTTTCAGTGAGATCCCTCCGAGGTGTTCATGCGGAAGCGTTCTCAGGCCGGATGTCGTGCTGTTCGGGGAGAACCTGCCGGAGCAGTCTCTCAAGAGGGCCTTCAGGCTTGCAGAAAGCTGTGACCTTATGATTGTGATAGGAACATCCATGGTTGTGTATCCCGCTGCCGCCCTGCCCGTGATAGCGCTCAGGGAGGGAGCAAGGGTGATAGAAATCAATACGGAGGAAACACCGCTTTCACGGCTTGAAGGGACTTTGAGCCTGCGGGGGACCGCGGGCCTGGTGCTTCCGCAGATTGCAAAGGCGGTATGTGAAGAATGACCCTGCTGATTATGCTGTGCGCTTCCCTTTCCCAGCTGCTGCAACCCGTTCAGACGGATCCGGCCGCCGGTTTTACCGCATTCCTTTCATTCCCGCAGCCGCAGAGGGCCGAGATCGAGAGCGGGGCCTACCCCGTCTTCTCCGGTGTTCCCACCAGATTCGTCCCCGGCGAGCCACCCCGTCCGGCCGTCACCCTCTTCATACCTGTTCCTCCCGGATCGGAGCCGCACATGGAGTCCTCAGCTTCCGGCTGGGGCCCTACCGGCACTGCTTCCGTTTCCGTGAGGACCCCGGCTCTCTCGGGCGGTGGTCTGGAAGCTACGGAGGTGACTGCGGAGCCTGTGGCTCCGCCGGTTGAGCACGCGGTCCTGGAAGGGATCATACCCCTGGGCGGCACAAGAGTCGCCATGATTACCGTATACCCCGTCACAGACCTTGACGGGGCCAGTTACGCCTCAAGGATATCCGTCAGCCTCAGCTGGGAACCTGCCGGCGGGGGCATTCCCGTGGAGGATCACCCCCTTCTCGGGCTCATAGCCCCCGAAGGGTGCCTTTACTGGAAGGATGGTCCCGATCAGCCCTACGAGAGCGTTTTCTGGGGACTTCCATGGGCAAGGATCTCCGTCCGGGAGACCGGTGGCTATTCCGTTACAGGCGACCGGCTGGAGGCAGCCGGTTGCCAGATCATCGGCTCCCCATGCGCGACCCTCAGGATGTACACCGGACCAGGAGTCATGTTCTCCTCGAGCCCCGAGGACAGCCATCAACTGGAGGAAGTGGGCATAACGGTCAGCGATGCTGATGGCGACGGTATTTTCGAGGGTAATGATTCCGTGCTGTTCTTTGGAAGGGGGCTCTCCAGATGGCAGCTGGAGGAGCAGGATGTCTTCAGACTGGAGCACCGTTACGCCACGCACAATGTATACTGGCTCACGTGGGGAGGCGAGAACGGCAGAAGGATGGGAACGGTATCGGGTGAGCCCGACGCTTCCCCCGGCTGGGGAAGCACCATTCACACCGACACCTGGATGCGCGAGGAGAGCATATGGCTTCCGCGCTACGAAATCAGCACCGGATGGGTGTGGCAGACCATATCCCAGGGAGAGAGCATATCCCTTCCCTTCCAGGTGGGGGAACAGGGCAGCTGCAGTATCAGGGTCTCGGTCATTACCGAAACCTCGCAGCTGCATGTCGCAGCCCTTTATGTGAACGGGACGGAGGTGCTCACAGATTCCTGGTACGGGTCCGGTCGACGTGTCCTCGAGGTCAATGACCTGCAGCTGTCGGGTTCCTGCGACCTGGACATCGTGCTCGTGGAGGATGCCGGTGAAGGCGAACTGGCTCTCACTTCGGTACAGGTGGATTATCCCGACCTGTTAGGGAACCTGACGGGTCGGGTTCTCTTTCCCTCGAGAGAAAAGACCGGCAGGTACAATTTCAGTGTTTCCGACGTCTCTTCCTCCTGCTGCGCCTACGACCTGACGGATCATTACAGACCCGCCGCGGTCAGCGGGGGCCAGTACTCCAGCGGCTCCTACCGGTTCTCCTTCATCGTGGATCCTTCCACAGAGTTGCTGGTCATGGATGGGCAGGACTGGATGTCACCGGATTCGGTGGCCTCCGCAAGTCCGGGCAGGCTGGTGGGTACTGTGAGCCAGGGTGACAGGCTCATCGTCGCACATCCGTCCATACTTGACGGTACCTGGGGTATGCAGGAACTGCTTTCTCAGCAGGGATTCAGTCCCGTGGCAGCCACTACGTCCGAGATATACGACGAGTTCGGGCAGGGAGTGGCGGATCCGGGCGCCATAAGGTCCGCCGTAAGGTGGGCCATGGACACCTGGTCCCCGGGTTTGGGAGGCCTGATACTCACCGGAGACGGTCACTACGACTTTCTCGGTCACAACACCGCACAGCCCGTGATGGTGCCCCCCTGGATAATCCTGGGCACAGGCAGGGAGGATTCGGTGGACGATATCTACGTAATGGTCCATCAGGGGGCGGTCCTTCCCGAGATACCCGTCAGCAGGATACCTGTGGATAATCCGTCCCAGCTGGGAACCTGCACCGCCAAGCTTCTGGCATACTCACAGGAGGGGAGCAGCGGCGATTGGACCGACAGGGCCCTGATAGTAGCGGATGACGAGTGGGGACAGGGAGCGACATGGAACGAGACGCTCCACACTGTCAACTCGGAGCTCATCGCCGAGGAGGTGCTTCCAAGGTGGATGTCGAGGGAGAAGTTCTACCTTGTCGAGTATCCCTGGCCGCCCGGCCCCTGGACCCCTGAAGGACCGCATCCGGATAAGCCCGAGGCCAGGGAAAGCTTCCTTGAGGCGCTGGACATGGGCTACCTGTTCATCCTGTACCAGGGACACGGCGCCGGCAACCAGATTGCCCACGAGGTGCTCATGATGGACCAGGACGTTAGCGGTCTGCAGAACGGCGACAGACTTCCGGTATCCTTCTGGGGTACATGCGATGTGGGACATTTCGACAACCCCGGCACCGACGTGATCGGGGAGACCCTGGTCCTTCATCCCGCCGGAGGCTGCATATCCAGTGTCGCGGCCACCAGAGGCACTTACGGTGAATCGAACTACCAGTTCTTCAGGAGCGTCATCGACTCACTGTGCCATTATCCAACTCTATCGGTGGGTACCGCCGTATGGCAGTCAAAGATAGCCTTCTCCGGATCCTACTCCAGCAACAACAGGTTTTACGTGGTGTTCGGTTATCCCGACATGCCGCTGCCGATGCCAGAGTCGGACGGGATCGTGATCCTCGAAGGCGATACCCTTCGCAGCGGAGAGCTGAACACCATTACCGGGCAGGGGTTCCCGGGTCAGGGGCTTGCTTTCATCAAGGTCCTGGAGTCGTCCTGGAACACGGTCTACACATGCCTGGGAGGAGCGCAGATTCCCTATCTCAGATCCGGAGGGACAGCCTACAGCGGTACTCAGACAGTGGAGGGCGGTGAGTTCTCCATCGACTGCTTCATACCATTGCAGTCAACCACCGGCAATATGTCACGGGCTGCCGCCTTCTCCCTTTCCGGGGAGTTTTCCCGGGCGGGCGCCGCCGATCCGGCCGTTCTGGTGGAAGGGACCCCGTCCGGGGGCGATCTCCAGGGACCGGAAGTAGATATGTGGATAAGGGGTTACGAAGATATCCAGTATCCCCAGCTCACAGGGAACGTCACCCTGGAGGCGCAGCTGACAGATTCCAGTGGAATATGTCTGCTCGGAGGCTCCGGGAAGGAACTGAACCTTTTCATTGACGGCTCCGGAAACGATGTGGGTTCTCACTTCTCCTACGACAGGGGTAGCTCGGTCTCGGGGAGACTGGAGTACGAGATGGAAGCCCTCACAGAGGGAGACCACACCCTTATTCTCTGGAGCGTGGACGGGCTGGGGAACAGCTCCCGTGACACGCTGCAGCTCCGCATCCTCCAGGATACCGACCTTGC
>JAFGPK010000105.1 GCA_016936235.1 Candidatus Fermentibacteraceae bacterium
ATCCCTGCTCCTCGCCGAGACGGGGTCCCTGACCGGGGCCATACAGATAGCCGGCACCGATGCCGTGACTCAGCTCCCCTTCTTCATAACCACCTGCGACTACACGCTGATAGGCGAGGAGCTCTACGCCGCCAGCGCCTACCTGGGCCGGGAGCCCAAGCAGGTCGGTGCCGTGAAGGGCCAGGACGCCTGCAAGGCTATAATCATGGGTTTGATCGCACTGGCCCTGGTTATGGCGATAGTCGACATGGTGGCAGGTACCCATACCCTTGACTGGATCAAGGGTATCATGACTATGCCCATAGTGGATTAGCCCACCTGAAAGGAGTCTGAGCAGTGAAGAGAACTGTTCCGCTGATGATAGTGATGGTGGGCGGAATACTGATGATGGTTCAGTATTTCATACCCCACCAGTACTCCCAGGCCATATTCGACGCCTATGTTTCATGGGCGCCCATAATAGCCGCCTTCGCACTGATACTGGGGGTCGGCAGCCTGACGAGGGTGCACGCCCACAAGATAAAGAGGAAGTCCCAGAACTGGCAGTTCAGCTGGGCCGTTCTGATCCCCCTGTACGCGATGCCGATCCTTGCCCATCTGTGGCCGGTGTCCCTTGCAGGCGGCATGGACCCTCCCAGCGCGTTCCATTTCATGTTCATGCACGTGCAGGTATCCATACAGTCCACCATGTTCAGCATGCTGGCATTCTACATTGCCAGCGCCGCCTTCAGGGCCTTCAGGGCCAAGTCCGCACTGGCCACGGTGCTGCTGCTTTCGGCCGTTATCGTCATGCTGGGCCAGGTGCCGATAGGGGATCTCATTGGCAAGTGGTTCCCCCAGATAGGCCTCTGGATACTGAGGTTCCCCAACCTTGCCGCCAAGCGGGCGATAATGCTGGGCGTGGGCTTCGGCATGCTGGCAACCAACCTGAAGATCATCTTCGGCGTCGAGCGCAACTGGCTCGGCGGAGCAGGAAAGTAGGTGAGCGCCGTGAACATATGGGAACGAATGCTGAACATTGACCGGCGCTGGATATTCCTTTCAATCGGAGTGATATCCATAGTCCCCTTCCTGACCAAGATAGGGATGCCCGTGAGCACCACGGATGAGGTGGAGAGCATATTCAACTATGTTGATTCCCTCGGCAAGGAGAACGCCATCTTCATCGGTTTCGACTACGATCCCGGTACGCAGGCCGAGAACACCCCCATGGGCGTGGCCGTGATGCGGCACGCCTTCCACAACAACGTATCCGTATTCCTTACCGCCTACACTCCTCTGGGTCACGGAATGGCAGGGGGGGCGCTGGATTACGTGACGAACCCCGCTGTACCAGGGTACTACTCCAGGGTGGACTTCTCCCAGTGGGCGGACCTCAGGGATGCCGGTGTGACGGACAAGGATGAACTGGTCGCCGCCTGGGAGGCGGCGGGCCATGAACTGCCCGAGGGTTCATCTGGATGGGTCTTCGAGGGCAGGGACTTCGCCTACCTCGGTTACGCGCCGCTGTTCTACCTGGTCATCCTTGGGATGACCGCCTCCATAGAGGCCCAGTACCATCAGGATGCCAACGAGAACCCGTTGTCCGAGATGCCCATGCTCAGGGAACACAAGAGCCTGAGGGAGGTAGACCTCGCCGTGACAGTCTCGGGTTCCAGCGCCTGCACCGCATGGGTCATATACGGAAGAGAGAAGATAGGGCTTCCTGTAGCCTTCGGAGTGACCGCCGTAAGCGCCACCGACTACTACCCCTACATCCAGTCTGGGCAGATCATAGGACAGATGGGAGGCCTTCGCGGGGCAGCCGAATACGAAGTGCTCCTGAAGGAGCACGGCATAACCGAGACCACGGACAAGGCCTTCACCGGTATGGATGTCCAGTCGGCGGACCATATTCTGATAATCCTCTTTATAATCATAGGCAACATCGCCTACTTCATGGGCGGGTTCCACAAGCAGAAGAGCCTGAAGGGAAGGGGGTAGAAAATGTACGAGACCATAGGGATATGGGTGGGGGCCTTCTTCACCCTGGCCATCTACTCCTTCCTGTACAAGGAGAACCCGGTCTACAGGCTCGCGGAGCATCTGGTGGTGGGAATATCTCTGGGCTACACCATGGCGATCACCTACGATGTGGTTCTCAAGCCCAGGCTGATAGAGCCTCTGATCGGCGGTCACGCCTGGATACTGCTGATACCGGCCGCTCTGGGCCTCCTCTACATAACCAGGTTCATTCCGGGAATAGCCTGGCTCTCCAGGTACCCCATCGCTTTCGTCATGGGTACCGGCATGGGCGTCGCGTTCCCTCTCACCATGAAGAGCAATGTGCTTCGGCAGCTTGAGGCCGCCATGATACCCTTCTACCAGTCGGGAATGCCCTGGCACGTGGTGGTGGGTAACATCGTCCTTGTCTTCGGAACCCTGGCGGCGCTCATCTACTTCTTCTTCTCCAAGCCGCACAAGGGTCCTTTCTTCGGAACCGGATCCAAGATCGGCATCTGGATAATAATGCTGGGTTTCGGCGCCACCTTCGGTTTCACCGTGATGGGCCGTATCAGCCTTCTCATCGGGAGGATACAGTACCTTCTTGGTGACTGGCTCCACCTGATAGAATAGTGACCCTGCCGGGGCCGGGCTCCGCCCGGCCCCGGATCATCTGCGGTGCTTGACCTTTCAGGGCCGTTTTCGTAAATTGCTCCTTCCGGCTGAAACCCGGTTTCAGCCTGGCAGATCTACGAAACTTCAGGCCGGTATGGTTTCTGGTCGGGTTCCTAAAAAGTGCCGGGGTAGCTCAGATGGTAGAGCAACGGACTGAAAATCCGTGTGTCGACAGTTCGATTCTGTCCCCCGGCACCACGGCTGAATACATAAGGGGACGGAGGAAGCGCCTCCGTCCCCTTATCTATTCAGCTTGGGAGTTTGCATGCGCAAACTCCAGCCTTTACGAATTCCAGACTTCATTCATCCGGAACGTGGTCCTCCGAGGATTCCACGAGCTTCTCAATCTTTCGGACCCTGCGGGCCATGTTGTTCATCTGGAATTCTATGGAGTTCAGTATCCAGAACTGGAAATGGTCAACCTTGGTCTTGGTGTGTATCATCCAGATGACTTTCAGGGAGACCAGAAGTATCGCTATTTCTATGGAGAGGATAGCGGGGAAGCCCGTTATCCGGAGATCGAAGATGTGCCTGCAGAGGTCGATGAGGAAAAGCAGCCCCACCACAACCAGGAACACTATGTTGAGAATGAGATGTTTCCTCGAGTTCTGATTGCCGCCGATCTGGCCCACCAGCTGCCTGACCTTCTCCTTCTCCTTCCAGTAATGCTCGAGTTCCTCGCGCATGAGTTCGTCCTTGGACACTGATCACCTCCCTCTTTTCGAGCTTTCCAATACCATCCGCGGGATTTAGATTCAACACGCTAACCCCGTTGTCAACATGGATGGAGGGACTTTATCACGAGGAACAGGATCGCGCTCAACTGGAGTGTGTTCACCACCCCGGCCACCGGGGCCTCAAAAAGGGCTTACGAACTGCACAGGAGAATGCCCCCCGACCTTGGCTTCACGGCCTTCGTCACGGGAGGGTTCTCGAAGGAGTGGAAGAGGGAGTTTCCCGATTTCCAGTTCGTTGAGGTGTGCGGTTCCCGATCCTTCCTGCGAAGGCTCAGGGAGGGTTCAAGCTCCTTCTGGAGGAAACTGCTGGATGAACACGGCTGCGGGTTATGGGTCACCGATACCCTTCCCGTGCCTTCCCGCCCCGGGAATGTCCGGACCTGCATCACCGTTCATGACCTCAGGTACCTGGAATCCTGGAGATATGTGAGCCTCAGGAGGTTCATCCTGCTGAAGGCCTTCATGGGCAGGTCCCTTGCCAGGGCCGACTCCGTGGTGGCTGTCTCCAGCTGGACAGGCGGTCAGCTGGAGGAACGGTACGCCCTTTCCGGCAGCAAGCTTTCGGTGATAGGGAACGCGGTGGATCCTGACCGGTTCGGGACAGAGGGAGCAGATGGAGAGCACTTCCAAAGGCCATACCTGCTTTCGGTGGGACACCTGGAGAGAAGAAAGAACATCCGGACCCTGGTGGAGGCTTTCGGGAAGATAGCGGACCGATGGGACGGTTATCTGGTCCTGGTGGGGCGTGATCAGGGTTCCCTGGGCTCTATTAAGGCTGCGGCCCGAAAGTACGGTGTCCGCGAGAGGTTGATGATAAGGCAGGGGTTGGACTTCGACCGGCTTGTCCAGCTGTACCGGAACTGCGAAGCAGTAGTCTGTCCGTCGGAGTACGAAGGATTCGGACTGACACCTCTTGAAGGCATGGCGGCGGGAAGGCCCGTCGTCGCATCGGACATTCCGCCCCACAGGGAGGTGGCCGGGGAAGCCGCGCTCTATGCTGACCCGAAGGATGCGGGAGGGTTCGCGGCATCGATACTCAAAGTGATCGAAGACCGGAGTGTAAGTGATGTCCTGGTGGAGAGCGGCCGGGAAAGGGTTCGCATGTTCTCGTGGCAGCGTTCCGCCGAAAAGCTGGTGTCCCTTTACAGGGAACTCCTCGGGAGATGATGAATGAGCGGAGTTGAAGTTCGTATCCGGAATATGGAGTTTTCGGATTATCGCAGTCTGATCGGTCTCTGGGAGGGCTTTTCCGGCAACACGCTTACAGGCGCTGACAGTCAGGTCGGGTTCGGGGAGTTCCTTGAAAGGAACAGATCGTACTGTTTCGTGGCGGAGCTTGACCGTGCGGCAGTAGGCAGCGTGATGGCCGGATACGATTCAAGGCGAGGCTACATCTACCATCTGGCAGTGGACGGGTCGCTTCAGGGCAGGGGCATCGGAAGGATGCTCATGGAGGCCGCGGAGGATGCCCTGAGAAATGACGGCGTGGAGAAGGCGCACCTATTCATTTACACCGACAATCCCGCAATAGAGTTCTACGAGAGGACCGGCTGGCACAGGAGGACGGATATTGTGGTAATGAGTAAAGTACTCATAGGTGACGAGTTCACGGGTACGAGGAGAGACGATTGAGAAGCTTCCATTTCCGCCCTTCACAGAGCATAATATCAATCATGGTTCTCGGTATTCCTTCAGCCTGGGGAGATACAGGGATATGATGACGTTTGCGCTTTTTGCCGGGCTACTTCTTCTTTCACCTATCGAGATCACCGATGTTCAGGACAGGCCCAACGATGCGGGAGATGGTCTTCGTCTGTACCTTCAGATGCCCGAAAGCACTGAGGATCTGCTGTCCCTTATCGTCTACAGGAAGGAAGCAGGGGAACCGGGTGATGACTGGCAGCCTGTGATTGTGGAGATGATACCAATCTCAGACCCCTTCGTAGTGGATGGTTACGATCCTGATTTCCCGGTGGTCCCCGGAACAGAGTATGTTTACCGCCCGGCTGCCGTCACACTTGAAGGGGACACCCTCTACGGGGCGAACATCATCTCACCTGTGATACCCAAGGGCGAGCTGTTCAATACGGATGAGTTATCGGTGCTTGTGGCCGGGATCGTCTTCCTGGTTCTCATATTCTATTACTTCGGGAAGGCTCAGAGGGGGAAAGAGTTGTACCTCCGGCCCATCGCCGGCATAGAGGCCATAGACGAGGCCATAGGAAGGGCAACGGAGATGGGCAAGGCCATACTGTACGTACCCGGCCTCTCCACCATTGCGGATGTGGCCACCATCGCCAGCCTGACGATCCTGGGAAGGGTTGCGAAGAAGGTGGCGGAGTACGGTACTGACCTGATGGTGCCGAACTGCGACCCCATAGTCTATACCGTTGCCGACGAGGCGGTGAAGCAGGCTTATCTCGAGGCCGGAAGGCCCGACGCCTTCGACCCTGACTCGGTGTTCTTCCTCACCGACAGC